>NZ_QYUP01000195.1 GCF_003590855.1 Massilia cavernae | reverse complement strand
CTACACCAGGATATTCCCCGAGTATCAGTTGCTGATCGACAGCTACGCTAAAGCACAGGACGTCGCCGCCAAGAATGAGCAACTGGATTCGGCGCGCGGCTAAGTCCCGGGATTCATTGATTCGTATGCCCCGGGGAAACGTCCCCGGGCTCGTCAGTATTTTCCAGGAGACCATTATGACCAGTGAAACCATCCGGGACGCCGGCAAGGATCACCTGCTTACTCCAGCGAACTCGGCATTTATCATCATCGACTACCAGCCAGTACAGGTGAACTCTATTGCGTCGATGGATCGTCAATTATTGATAAACAATATCGTTGGCACGTCAAAGGCCGCGATGGCGTACGGCCTCCCTATCGTGCATTCGACGGTCAACGTCAACACCGGCCTTAACAAACCGCCGATTCCCCAGTTGCGGAAGGCGCTCGACGGCGTTCCGACCTACGACCGCACGACGATCAATTCTTGGGAGGACGTCGAGTTCCGCGCTGCCGTCGAAGCAACCGGCCGCAAGAAGCTCATCATGACCGCGCTGTGGACGGAAGCCTGCCTGACTTTCCCGGCGCTTGATGCACTGAAGGAAGGATATGAGGTCTACGTCGTCGCCGATGCTGTTGGCGGAACGTCGGTGGCGGCGCACGAAGCTGCATTGCGGCGCATTGAACAGGCGGGCGGAAAGATGATCAGCGTGGTGCAACTGTTCTGCGAGCTGCAGCGCGACTGGGCCCGCAAGGAAACTGTTCCGGCGTTCATGGACCTTTTCATCCAGACTGGCGGCACTGCAGGGATTCAATTTTCCTACGACAAGGGCTAAGGGTCGGCAGGCGCGCTTGTAGTGCGCCCGCCGCTGGCGCCAGTCTTACCCGAGCTCGGCGACGAGCTCGGGTACCAAAGTGAAGAGGTCCCCCACAATTCCATAGTCCGCGACCGCGAAGATCGGTGCTTCCGGATCCTTGTTGATCGCGACAATCACTTTCGAGTCCTTCATCCCGGCCAGGTGCTGAATCGCGCCGGAGATGCCGGTGGCGATATACAGTTGCGGCGCCACCACCTTGCCGGTCTGGCCGACCTGGTAATCGTTCGGCACGAATCCCGCATCGACCGCAGCGCGCGACGCACCGAGCGCGGCGCCCAGCTTGTCCGCCAGGGGCTCCAGTACCTTGGTGAAGTTCTCGCCCGACCCGATACCGCGGCCGCCGGAAACGATGATCTTCGCGGCAGTCAGTTCCGGGCGGTCCGACTTCGTCACTTCGCTGGAAACGAATCGGGAGAGGCCGGCATCGGGAGCTGCCGTAATTTGTTCAACGACGGCCGCACCACTGGTCGCATCGGCCGCGTCAAAGCCCGTACCGCGCACCGTAATCACCTTTACCGTGTCGGACGACCGCACCACTGCCAAGGCATTGCCGGCATAGATCGGCCGCTCGAAGGTATCCGGCGCATCCACGCGCGTGATGTCGGAAATCTGCGCCACGTCCAATGCGGCGGCTACGCGCGGCAGCACGTTCTTGCCGGAGGCGGTTGCTGGCGCCAGGATATGGCTATAGCTTCGGGCGATGGCCACCACCTGGTCGGCGACATTCTCCGCCAGCCCATTGCCCAAGTGGGGCGCATCCGCGCACAGGACCTTGGCAACACCAGCAATCCTGGATGCGGCTTGTGCCACGGCAGCGCAATCGGCGCCGGCGACCAGCACGTGGACTTCACCGCCGCAGCGCGCTGCCGCAGTGACGGTATTCAGCGTCGCCGCCTTCAGTTGTTGATTGTTATGTTCAGCAATAACGAGGGTCGTCATCTCATCTTCTCCGTGTCGCTTACAGCACCTTGGCTGCGTTCTTGAGTTTGTCCACCAGCGTCTTCACGTCGGGAACGATAATGCCGGCGCTGCGCCGCGGCGGCTCGCTCACCTTCAAGGTCGTCAAGCGTGGAGCGACGTCGACGCCCAAGTCGGCCGCCTTTACCACGCCCAGCGGCTTCTTTTCGCCTTCATGATGTTCGGCAGGGTCACGTAGCGCGGTTCGTTCAGGCGCAAGTCGGTCGTGACGACGGCAGGCAGGTCGATCGACAGGGTTTCGAGCCCGCCGTCGATCTCGCGCGTGACGGTGGCGCTGGCCTTGTCGGCCGCGACTTCAATCTTGCTGGCGAAGGTCGCTTGGGGGCGGCGCATCAAGCCGGCCAGCATCTGGCCGACCTGGTTTGCATCGTCGTCAATGGCTTGCTTGCCGGCGATGACCAGGGAGGCTTGTTCCCGGTCGACGATGGCCTTCAGGAGCTTGGCCACGGCCAGCGGCTGCAGTTCGGCATCCGACTCCACCAGGATTGCGCGGTCGGCGCCGAGCGCCAGTGCCGTGCGCAGTGTTTCCTGGCAGGCGGTCACGCCGCACGACACGACCACCACTTCGGTGGCAACGCCGGCTTCCTTCAGCCGCACGGCTTCTTCGACGGCGATCTCATCGAATGGATTCATCGACATCTTGACGTTGTCCAGATCGATGCCGCTGCCATCGGATTTCACGCGCGCCTTCAGGTTGAAGTCCAACACGCGTTTGACTGGTACGAGTACTTTCATTCCAATGCTCTCTGAATGAGCCGATCATTGCCGGCGAAGAGGGCAATGTACCGTGGAAAAACAGAGGCGACACCCCCCTTTCGGAGGGACATCGCATTGGAAAGCCCCCCTCCCAAGACGGGAGGCGCGAAAGACAGGTGACGAGGCCCATGCTTGCTACGCGGTGACGTGGCGCAGACAACTATTGAGAGGAAAATAATGAGTGATACATCAGCAGTCTTCCTGAGCGAGCAGGAAGTCATGATTCGCGACGCTGCCAGGAAGGTAGCGAGGGAAGTGGTAGCGGCGACGGCGGCGGAGCGCGATCGCACCTCCGCATGGCCGCGCGACGAGTTGAGGGCCGCCGCCGAACTCGGCTTCCTCGGCATGCACGTTCCGGAAGAATTCGGCGGTGCCGGTCTCAGCTTTGTCGAATACTGCCTTGCCATCGAGGAATTCGCTTATGCGGATGCCGGCTTTGCCACCATCCTGCATGTTCATAACGGCATGGCCGACATGGTGCACCGCTTCGGCACCGAGGACCAACAGCGCAAGTACCTGCGCGCCATGACCTCGGGCGAGATGATTGCCGCGGGCCTCCTGACCGAACCGCAGGCAGGCTCGGATACGGCGGCATTCAGCACCACCGCACGCCGGGAAGGTTCGCATTATGTCCTGAACGGCAGCAAACAGTTCATTTCAAACGGCAACGAAGCCGGTATCGCCTTCGCCATCGCGGCATTCACCGAAACGCCGGAAGGCAGGAAGGGCGCGAGCATGATCATCGTCGATCCGCGCACGCCCGGCTATAACGTGACGCGCGTCGAAAATAAGATGGGCCAGCGTTCCGCCCAGGTCGCGGCCATCCAGCTGGACAACTGCCGTGTGCCGGTCGAGAATCTCATCGGCGACGAGGGCACTGCGTATGCGCGCCTGATGTCCACGCTGTCCGAAGGACGCATCGGCATCGCCGCGGTAGCAGTTGGCGCGGCACGGGCGGCACTGGATGCGGCGGTACAGTACGCCAAGGAGCGCGAAGCCTATGGCGCCCCGATCATCAAGCTGCAAGGTGTCGCCTTCGACTTGGCCGACATGGCAACCCAGGTTGAGGTCGCGCACCAGTTCGTATTGCACGCGGCACGTCTTCATGCGGCGGGCGTACCTTGCGCGAAGGAAGCGTCGATGGCCAAGCTGTTCGCCAGCGAGATGGCGGAAAAGGTGTGTTCGGGCGCGATTCAGATCCATGGCGGCTACGGTTACCTGACCGACTTCCCGGTCGAGCGGTACTACCGCGATGTGCGTGTGACCAAGATTTATGAGGGCACCAGCCACATTCAAAAAGTGATCATCGCGCGCAACCTTTAAGAGAGCATCATCGGGGCCAGCGTTGCGCTGGCCCCACGTGCGACACCTGGCCGTGCGCGCTCCTACTTGAGAAAGCCTCGTTGCCTGGCCACGGTAATCGCATCGTACCGGCTCGATACGCCCAGTTTTGCAAGGATGTTCTTCACATTCCACTTCACCGTGCCAAAGGTGATGTTCAGCGTCAGCGCAATGCGCTTGTTCGACATCGCTTGCGCCGTCAGGCCCAGGATTTCCACTTCGCGCGGCGTCAGCGTCGCTCGCTGAACATCGACATTGCGCCGGCCCGCAGGTACGACTTCCAGCGGCAAGTCGGCCGGGGTGGTTCTTGCCAGCAGCTCATCGAGGTACCGGCTAGCAGGTCCATCCAGGCGCGGGGAGTTCTTGAGGCCTGCTAGCAAATCTCCAACGCCTTCCCACTCATCGAGAACGGTTCGGACAAGTCCGAGCCTCGCGCCGGTTTGCAAGGCCTTGACCAGGCATCCGCTTGCTTCTTCCTCTTGCTCCATGCTGTCATGTGCAACTGCGGCGAGCAGGTTTACGCTGACCATGGTTCTGCCACGCCCGTACTTTTCGGCAAATCGATGGGCAATGGACAGCGCCTCCAGCGCTTGGCTCGGATTGCAGTCCACGAGGGCAAGCCGTGCGCTTGCAAGCGCCGCAAGCGCCGGTATCTCCGCAAGAAAACCGGTCGCGTCGCGATGAACGGCACCGAGCGCATTGAGTTTCGCCACCAGCTGGGCGGCGAGGATATGGTCGCCCATCGCAAGAAGAATCTTTACCTGCTCGGCGAACATGTACGCCATGGGACGATCCACGCCGAGAATATTGAAATGGGCTGCCTGCGCTTCCAGGAAAGCGAAGGCGGCCTTTGGCGCGTCTTGCAAGACGTCGATCCGCGCGCGGCAGACCGAGGCGCGCCCCATCACATCAGGGTTGGACGAGCGAAGAGTCGCCGTACGATTGGCCAGGACTTCGAGCGCGTCGTCGATTCGATCGAGCTCGTAGTACGCATCGCAGGCTGCGGCGGCGCAGATGTTCGCGGGAATCGACACGCGTCCAAACCTTTCTTCCGAAAGGGCGAGAATGCGTGAGCCGATACGTTCGGCTTCCCTGACATTCCCTTGCGTCAAACACATCTGCGCGCGCACGCTGGCGAAGATCATTTCCATATCGTTCTCGCAATTTTCGGGATCGATCGGATTGTTGTCGTACAGTCTGGCCACATCTTCATAGCGGCCAAGCGCGAGGTAGGCCGTCGCAAGTCCAGCCAGGCTGGCATAGCGCATCGACCGGTTTTCGAGCGGTACCTTGCATGCGGGTTCGAGCAAGTCGATCACCCGCTGCATATCCTCGCGTTGGACGGCGATTGCCGCATCCAGCAAGGGGAACTTGGAGGAAATGGCCGGAGTCCTTGCGGCGTCCGTTTTTCGGATTTGCTCGAGCCATCGTTCCGCCGTATCGGCTCTACTGGTGAACGCGTAGGTCAGGCAACCAAGGAGGAAGAGCCTGGGATGGGAAAACAGCGTCTCCTGCGGCAAGCGGTCGAGCAGGTGCAGCATGGGGCTGATATACGCCATGCTCCAGGTTCCCGAGGCGGCCTGTTCCATTGCGGTGGCCGCATACTCCAGATCGCCGCCCAGGTTGGCGTGGCGGATCGATTCGACAAGAAAGCCATGCTCCGCGAACCACTGGCTGCCGCGCAGGTGGAGGGCTTCGACCACGGGTTGCCCCTGCTGGGACAAACGCTGCGCAAGGAATTCGCCGAACAGCGGATGGAAACGATACCACGGCGAGCTATCGTCCGAATCGACGCGGTAGATCAGGAGGTTCTCGTCCTCCGCGCGCTTGATCAGTTCGGCCGCATTCGGGTTCTCCGTGACGAATTCCGCGAGGTCTGCATTGAAGCGCCGGAAGATCGAGATCCGTTCCATGACGTCGACCAGTTCCGATGGCAGGTAGGCCACGACGTCCTCGGCCAGGTAGGACTGCAGGTCCGTCGATTTCCACAGGAGGGAGCGCAGCTTCGAGCGCTTCGCCGGACGGATCCGCAACATGGTGGCGATTGGCTGGAGGCTGGCCGGCCAGCCATTGGTCAAGTCGTGGATCAAGCGCACCTCATCCGCGGTCAGCTTCAGCGTGCTGAGGTTTTGCTCGAAGAATGCGCGCGTCTCCTCCAGCTCGAAAGGCAGTTGCGCGAATTCGATTTCTGCGACCTTGCCTTGCATGCGCAGGCGGCCGAGGCTGAGCGACGGCGCGGTACGCGAGGCAATGATGAAATGCAAATTGGCGGGGCAATGATCGAGCAGCTTTTGCATCAGCCTGTGTGAGGATGGCGCCTCGCAATGCTGAAAGTCATCGATCAGCAGATACAGCTCCTTGCCAATTCGTTCCGCCGCACTGGCTACCAGGACAACCACGGCATCCATCGACTGGATGCCGCCATCCCCTTGCAGCATGTCGCCGTCGCTGTCGATGCCAAGTCGCTGCAGTGCAGCAAGAAGGTAGGAGCAGAAGCTCGGGAACTGCTTGTCGTCATGGCTCAGCGATAACCACGCGACCTCGGCGCCCGCCCGCATCAGTTCCTGCCGCCATTGCGCAAGGAGAATTGTTTTTCCGAAACCCGCGCCACCCGTGATAAAGGCCGCGGTGCAAGCCTGCGCCTCACGCAAATGGGTAAGCAAGCGGTTGCGTGGAATATGACGGGCATTGATGCGCGGCGGTGAAAATTTCGTCGCGACAAGTAGATTTCTTGGGTTCGTTACAGAAGTTTGCATGGATGTTCAGCCGTTACGCAGGATCGTATTGCATTGCACAAATTTGTACGCACCAACGAAGAGTTGGCGGCGCATCTGCACCGTCATCGATTGGGGGTTCTCTATTTATCCTAGCACGCAACCCTGCAGTTGAGCACTAACATTGTCTGTTCGGGATTTCGCTTGCCGTCCGCAAGGGGAGGGGCGTTGGTACGGCGGCGTGGCGTACCTTGAGCTTCGGATAAACACCCAATGATTGAGGAGAATAAGTTGAGCGAATCCGTTTCTTTTGAAGTGAAGGGCCAGGTCGGCTGGATCACCTTGACCCGCCCCAAGGCGATGAATGCCCTGAGCCGCGACATGTTCGTCGACATGAGCGCGCAGCTGCGCGCCTGGCAAGACGACGATGCAGTGCGCGTGGTGGTGCTGACCGGCACCGGTCCGGCCTTCTGCGCCGGCGCCGACCTCAAGGCGGCCGCCGGTGGGGCCCCGCCGCCGGGCGAACCTGATTTCCTGGACACGATCATCGTGTTCTTCGACCTGCTGCGCGCCTTCCCGAAACCGGTCATCGCCGCCGTCAACGGCCTGGCGCTGGCCGGCGGCATGGAAGCGGTGCTGTGCTGCGACTTCGTGATCGCCGCGCAAAGCGCCAAGTTCGGCGATGCGCATTCGAACTTCGGCGTCTTCCCGGGCGGCGGCGGCGCTGCGGTGTTGCCGCGCAAGATTCCGCACAACATCGCGATGTACTTGCTGTTTACCGGCGACGCCTTGCCGGCGGCCGACATGAAGACCTACGGCCTGGTCAGCGAAGTGGTGGCCGATGGCGAACTGGTCGCGCGCGCGCAAGCCATCGGCGACAAACTGGCCAAGAAGAGCCCGCTGGTGTTGCGCAACATGAAGAAAGTGGCCAACGAAGCAGCCGACAAGACGGTGGCCGATGCGCTGCGCCACGAAGTGCTGGCGCTGCGCAACCATCAACGCTCCTACGACATTGCCGAAGGCCTGCGCGCGTTCGCCGAAAAGCGCCAGCCTGAATTCAAGGGTTATTGATTCGCCGCTTAACTTTCAAACACAGACCGGACCTCTCATGGAAAACATTTACATCGTTGGCGTCGGCATGACGCCATTTGGCCGCCACGCCGACAAAACCGTCAAGCAACTGACCGCGTGGGCGGTGGAAGACGCGCTGAAGGATGCCGATTGCAACCGCAAGCATATCCAGGCTGCGTTCTACGGCAACTGCACGCAAGGACATTTCGACGGCCAGCACATGATCCGCGGCCAGGTGGCGCTGCTGCCGCTGGGGCTGGACAGTATTCCGATCTTCAATATCGAAGGCGCGTGCGCGTCATCCAGCCATGCGTTCAACCTGGCGGTCACCCAACTGAAGGCCGGGGCGGCCGACGTGGTGCTCGCCGTGGGGGCGGAAAAGATGTTTTATTCCGACAAGGCGAAGATGTTCTCGGCCTTCGAGTCGGCCTGGGACATCGAGACTTTCGAAGACAACAAGAACTACCTGGCCGCCATGGGCAAGGGCATCGTGCCGCCGGAAGGTTCCCAGTCGCCCAAGTCCTACAGCCCGTTCATGGACGTGTACGCGGCACTGGGCCGCGGCGGCCTGATGGAGCGTTTCGGCATCACCCAGCGCCAGCTGGCCGCCGTGTCCTCCAAGAACCATGGCCATTCGGTGCACAATGAACGTTCGCAGTACCGCAACGCGATGAGCATCGACGAGATCCTCGCCGCGCCGCCGATCACCTATCCGATCACGCTGCCGATGTGCTCGCCGATTTCCGACGGTGCGGCCGCGGCTATCCTGTGCACCGAGTCGGCGTTGAAGAAATACGGATTCAACAAGAACCGCGCGATCAAGGTACTGGCCTCGGTGGTGCGTTCGGCCTCGGCGCGCGACGCCGCCGATTTCAACAAGGGCTGCACCCATCTGGCGGGCAAGGCAGCCTACGAACAGGCGGGTATCGGCCCGGAAGACATCGATGTCGCCGAAATCCACGACGCCACCGCGATCGGTGAATTGCTGTCGGTCGAAGCGCTGGGCCTGTGCGAGCCGGGCCAGTCCGGCGTGATGGCCGAGCGTGGCGAGTCCACCCTGGGCGGCAGGCTGCCCATCAATCCGTCGGGCGGGCTGGAATCGAAGGGCCATCCGATCGGCGCCACCGGCATCGGCCAGATCTTCGAACTGGTGGAGCAGCTGCGCGGAAACTGCTTCAAGCGCCAGGTCGAAGGCGCGCGCATTGCGCTGCAGGGCAACGGCGGCGGCCTGTGGCGCGTGGAAGAATCCACTGAACACGTCGGCATTTTCGCCCGCGCCTGACCCAGTCCAGCCAGCATTACTTTAATGATTCATTCAATTTGACTTTAGGGAGATACCATGACAATTCGCTTTGACGGCCGTGTGGCCATTGTGACGGGCGCCGGCAACGGCCTGGGCCGCATTCACGCGCTGGAACTGGCCAGGCTCGGCGCCAAGGTCGTGATCAACGACTTCGGCGGCAGCCGCGACGGCAAGGGCGGTGCGTCCTCGGACGCGGCGCTGGCCGTGGTCGAGGAAATCAGGAAGGCCGGCGGCGAAGCGATCGCCAACGGCGCCAACGTCGCCGACTTCGAGCAAGTGCAAGCCATGGCCGCCCAAGCCATGGAAGCCTTCGGCCGCATCGACATCCTGATCAACAACGCCGGCATCCTACGCGACAAGACCTTCTCGAAGATGGAAATGGCCGACTTCAAGGCGGTGATGGACGTGCACCTGACCGGTTCGGCCAACTGCACCAAGGTGGTGTGGGACATCATGCGCGAGCAGAACTACGGCCGTATTCTCATGACGACCTCGGCCGCGGCGCTGTTCGGCAACTTCGGCCAGGCCAACTACGGTGCGGCCAAGATGGCGGTGGTGGGGCTGATGAACATGCTCTCCATTGAAGGTTCGAAGTACGGCATTCGCGTCAATACGCTGGCGCCGATCGCGGCCACGCGCATGACGTCCGACGTGATGCCGGAACCGCTGTTGAAGGCGATTCGTCCGGAGCAAGTGACGCCGGGCGCGCTGTACCTGGTGAGCGAGCAGGCGCCGACCAAGCTGATCCTGGGTGCGGGCGGCGGTGTGTTCTCGACGATACGCATGGAAGAAACCACGCCGGTGTACATTGCAGACAAGGAGTTGTCGGCGGACGCTATCGCGGCGCGTTTCGATCAGATTGCCGACTGGAGCACGGCGGTGCCGCGTGAGGAAGCCAACCAGCAAGTCGCCGTCTTCGTCGAGACCGCGATGAAGGGTTTGAAGGTTTAAGAACCAACCGAAGAAAAAGCCTGGGCGAGGTGTCCATGCCATTGCTCCGGATTATGGCATGGTCTTACTATTACGACATGGGCACGTGCCCGACGGCAAAGAATAAGGAAAGGAGACCAAGATGAAAACGAATTTCGCACGATTGATGGGCAATCTTGCCCTGCGTTTCGGCGACTGCGAGGCGCTGGTCAATATCGAGCGCAATCGCCGCTACAACTATCGTGAGTTCCATTCGCTCACCAACCGCATTGTGAACATGATGCGCGAGCGTCTGCAACTGCGCCGCGGCGACGTTTACCTTTGTATCCTCGAGAACGACAACATGTCGCTGATGCATGTCTGGACCGCGCTCAAAGGGGAGGCGGCCGTCGCTTACGCCAATTTCCGCGATTCGTTCGAGGAACACTGCCGGCAGGTCGAGTACATGCGTCCGAAGGTGGTGTTTATCGAGACCGCGCTGCTCGACCGCTATTACGACGCCCTGCGTGCACAAGGCGTCACGCTGGTGTGCATGGATCCGCCGCCCGCCGGGCGCGACGGCTTGCTGTACTTCTGGGACCTGCTCGATGGCGTGGCCGACGCCAATCCGGGTGTCGAAAGCGATACGCGCAAGGACATCCTGGTGTATCGCTTCACCGGCGGTACCACTGGCAAAAGCAAGTGCGCCCAGTACACGATGGACAACTGGCTGGCATGCAGGGATTCCATGTTCATGGAAGCCGACCAGTTCCAGCTCAACGATACGCGTTTCCTGCACATGGCGCCGATCAGCCACGGCTCCGGATTCGGGGTACTGGCAACGCTGTTCCGCGGCGCCTGCACGCTGACGCAAAACGTCCCGGACCTGGCATTGATGTGCAAGAACATCGAGGCCGAAAAGGTCACGATGACCTTGCTGCTGCCGACACTGATTTACCGTTTGCTCGAAATGCCGGAAGCCACCACCTACGACCTGTCTTCGCTTCGCAGCATTGCCTACGGCGGAGCACCGATGAGTCCGACCAAGCTCAGGCAAGCGCGACAACGCTTCGGCAACGTGTTCCTCCAATTCTACGGTTCGACCGAATGCCTGCAGACCATCGGCCTGCTCGGAAAAAGCGATCATCTCACGGCGACCGACGCCCAGCTTGGGTCTGCCGGCCGGATCCAGCCTGGCGTGGAAGTGATGATCGTCGACGACGAGGGAAAGGAAGTGTCAAGCGGAACCGGCGAGATCTGGGTCCGCTGCCGCGGCGTCATCTCGGGCTACCACAACAACCCGGAAGGCACGGCGGCGGAATTCGAGAACGGCTTCTGGAAATCGGGCGACCTGGGTTACCTCGACAAGGATGGCTTCGTCTACCTGGTCGACCGCAAGAAGGATATGGTCATCACGGGCGGCTTCAACGTCTACGCGATCGAAGTGGAAACCGCACTGAGCTCGCATCCGGCCGTGTCGATGGCGGCGGTGGTCGGAATACCTCACGATGAATGGGGCGAGGCCCTGCACGCCGAGGTGAAGCTCAAGGCCGGCGAGGAAGTGAGCGCCGAAGCCCTGATCCTGCACGTCAAAGGCATGCTCGGCGGCGTCAAGGCGCCCAAGACCGTTGTGTTTGTCGATGCGCTGCCAGTCAGCGTAGTCGGCAAGGTGCTGCGTCGGGCGGTGCGTGACAAGTACTGGAAGGACAGGGGCCGCGCCGCGTCGCGTAAGCGTTGATTCAATATCCGTCATGGCCGCTGGCGATATGTCTTTCGCCGGCCGCCGCTCCATCGTTTCATTTTCCAGCCAGCTGACGACACCGATCGCCACCAGCGGCTCAATGGGCCTGGCGATCGCCATAGGCTGCGCATCGCGTCATGACACACCGCCCGCCGCGTTCTGGTCGCTCACCATGTATGAGCTCCCTGCGCGGCGGCTTGTCGCCAATCCGCTCACTCCTTACCTGATCGATTCGCCGCCGCCCCCCCAAAGGGAGGGGCGTAGGCTCGCGCAGGGAACCGCCATGCTTGAGGCCATGAGTCCCCTAGCATGCAGCCCGATTTAAGAGGAAACAATGAGTGATACAACAGCAGCCTTCCTGAGCGAACAGGAAGTCATGATTCGTGATTCCGCCCGCAAAGTGGCGATGGAAGTGGTGGCCCCCACGGCCGCCGAACGAGACCGCACCGGCGAATGGCCGCGTGACGAATTGAATGCCGTGGCCGAACTCGGCTTCCTCGGCATGCTGATTCCGGAGGAGTATGGCGGCGCCGGTGCGAGCTTCGTCGAGTATTGCCTCGCCATCGAAGAATTTGCCGCTGCCGATACCGGATTTGCCACCCTCATCCACGTGCACAACTCCGCCGGCTTCGCCATCGCCAAGGACGGTACCGAGGCGCAGAAGCGCAAGTACCTGCCGGCACTGGCTTCCGGTGAAAAGATCGGCGCCTTCCTGCTGAGCGAGCCGCATGCCGGTTCGGATACCGCCGCCTTCCGCACCACCGCGCGGCGCGACGGCTCGCATTATGTTTTGAATGGCAGCAAGCAGTTCATCTCCAACGGCAACCACGCCGGCGTGGGCATCGCGCTGTCGGTTACCGACAAGGCCGCGGGAAAGAACGGCGCCAGCATGTTCATCATCGATCCGGGCGAACCGGGTTACAAGGTGACGCGTGTTGAACACAAGCTGGGCCAGCGTTCGGCGCATGTCGCCGCGATCCAGCTCGACGACTTCCGCGTGCCGGTGGAGAACCTGGTCGGCGACGAGGGCAGCGGCTACAAGAAGATCATGAGCGGCTTGTCCGAGGGCGGGTGGCCATTGCCGCAGTGGCCATCGGTACTGCGCGCGCTGCTTTGGAAGCCGCGGTGCGATACGCGAAAGAACGCGAAGCCTACGGCGCGCCGATCATCAAGTTGCAGGGCGTAGCCTTCGACCTCGCCGACATGGCGACCAAGGTCGATGTGGCACGCCAGTTCATGATCCATGCGGCGCGCCTGTGCGAAGCCGGTATTCCCTGCGGTAAGGAAGCGTCGATGGCGAAACTGTTTGCCAGCGAAATGGCGGAAGAAGTGTGCTCGGATGCCTTGCAAGTCCACGGCGGCTACGGCTACGTCAACGACTTCGCGGTCGAGCGCTATTACCGCGATGTGCGTGTGACCAAGATTTACGAAGGCACCAGCCATATCCAGAAACTGATCATTTCGCGCAATTTGTAATATTCGACCATGACCACTCTGCTCAACGACCGCGACCTGCAATTCCTGCTGTACGAATTCCTCGATACCGAAGCGCTGCTCAAGCGGCCGCGCTACGCCGAGCATGCGCGCGAAACCTTCGATGCAACGCTGGAAACCGCGCGCCACATTGCGGAAGAACTGTTTGCGCCCCATCTGGCAAAGGGCGACGCGAACGAACCGCATTTCGACGGCGAGCGCGTGCACCTGGTGCCGGAAACCAAGGCGGCCTGGGATGCATTCGCACAAGCAGGATTCCTTTCCGCGCATTGGGACGAGGCCGAAGGTGGACTGCAGATGCCGGAAGTGGTGCTGCGCAGCGCCATCACCTACTTCAAGTCCGCCAACGTCGCGACCAGCACGTATTCCTTCCTCAGCATCGGTTCCGCCAACCTGTTGCGCAGTTTCGGCACGCCGGAACAGAAGGCGCGCTTCCTGGCGCCGATGGGCGACGGCCGCTTCTCGGGCACGATGGCCTTGACCGAACCGGGGCAGGGTTCGGCACTGGGCGACATCACCACGCGCGCGGAATTGCAGCCGGACGGCACCTACCGCCTGTTCGGGCAGAAGATGTTCATTTCCGGTGGTGACCACGACCTTGCCGACAACATCGTGCACATGGTGCTCGCGCGCATCAAGGGCGCACCGGCCGGGGTCAAGGGCATCTCCCTGTTCCTGGTGCCTAAATACCTGGTCAATGAGGATGGCAGCATCGGTGCACGCAACGACGTCACACTGGCCGGCCTGTTGCACAAGATGGGATGGCGCAATGCGACCTCGACCGTGCTCTCGTTCGGCGAGCGTGGCGGCGCGGTTGGCACACTGGTCGGCGACGCGGGCAAGGGTCTTGCGCACATGTTTCAGATGATGAACGAGGCGCGCATCGGGATCGGCTTGTGCGCGGCTGCCATTGCCTACCGTGCCTATTTGATGACGCTGGAGTATGCGCGCGAGCGTCCTCAGGGGCGCCTGCCTTCTTGCAAGGACCCGCTGTCGCCGCAAGTCAGGCTGATCCAGCATGCCGATGTGCGGCGCATGCTGCTCGCACAGAAGGCCTACGCCGAAGGGGCGCTGGCGATGTGCCTGTACGCGTCGTCGCTGTTCGAGGACCAGCATACGCATCCGGACGAAACGGAGCGGCGCAACGCCGGTCTCCTACTCGACCTGCTCACACCGATGGTCAAGTCCTGGTCGTCGAAGTACGGCTGTGCCTCCAACGACATGGCGATCCAGATCCTGGGCGGGTCCGGCTACATCCGCGAATATCCGCAGGAGCAGCTTTATCGCGACCAGCGCCTGAACCCTATCCACGAAGGGGCAGAAGCTATCCACGGCATCGACCTGCTCGGACGCAAGGTTGTGATGCAATCCGGCGCGGCGTACGAGCTGTTCCGCGCCGCGGCCGATGCGACGCTGGAAGAGGCGCGCAACATTCCCGAACTGGCGACGCTGGCCGATGGTTTCGACACCCCGCTGGCACGGCTCGGCAAGGTCACCGCGCAACTGGTGCGGCTGCAGTCCAGCGATCCCGACCGGGCGCTTGCCAATGCGACGATCTACCTGGACGCCTTCGGCCGCATCCTTGCCGCCTGGATCTGGCTCAAGCAGGCGCTTGCGGCGCAGCGCGGCCTGGTGAACGCTAAGCAGGGCGACCGTGCCTTCTATCAAGGCAAGCTGCACGCGGCGCGCTACTACTGCAACTGGGAGCTGCCGGCAACCTTGCCCCAGTTCGACCTGCTCGCCGGTGTCGAAGATACCCCGCTGACGATGCAGGATGCCTGGTTCTGAATTTCTATCCGGAGTCTTATATGGAATACCGCTATCTGCTGCTCGACGTTGCCGACAAGGTCGCGACCATCACCATCAACCGCCCCGACAAAGGCAACGCGCTGGCGCCTGACGTGCTGGAGGAAGTCACGGCGGCGTTTACCGCCCTTGGCGAACGCCAGGACGTGAACGTGATCGTTCTCACCGGCGGCGAGAAGTATTTTTCCGCCGGCTTCGATCTCAATGAGATCCGCAAATTGGAAAAGGTGTCGAACGAAGCCTACACGGCGCTCTTCCATCGCGCCTACCGCGCCATCATGTTCTGCCCGCAGCCGGTGATCGCCGCTGTCGGCGGCGCCGCCATCGCCGGCGGCTTCGACCTGACGCTGATGTGCGACATCCGTTATGCCTCGACGCGCGCCAAGTTCGGCCAGCGCGAAATCGTGCTGTCGCTGACGCCCATCATGGATCCGCTGTGGCGCATCATCGGACTTGGCCGCGCCAAGGAAGTCGCGCTTACCGGCCGCATCTACGGCGCCGAGGAAGCCGAACGCATGGGCTATGTCAGCAAGGTGTTCCCGGAAGGCGAACTGCTGGCATCGGTCGGCGAGATCGCCCGGCAGATGGCGACCTACGACCGCATGTGCCTCGCCGAAACCAAACGCCTGTCGAACCAGGTGCTGAACCAGGATCTCGATGGCGCGATGCGTGTGCAGGAATGGTTGTTCCGCACCTATATCGGTTCCGAGGACAACCATCAACGCATCGACGCGCTGCAGGCCCAGCTTGCGGCCTCGCGCAAGAAGTGATGCAGGATTAACCAGGAAGAGATATGAAAATGAAAGTATTGATCGTTCACGCCCATCACGAACCGCAGTCATTCAACGCATCGATGAAGAACGTGGCGGTGGAGGAATTCCAGGATCAGGGCCATGAGGTCAAGGTCTCCGACCTCTATGCCATGCAGTGGAAGGCGGTCGCCGACGCCAGCGATTTCGGCAGCCGCGCCAATCCCGACCATCTGGTGTATGCGCTGGAGCAGCGCAGCGCCTACCAGGCCAATACGCTGGCGCCGGACATCATGGCCGAGCTGGAAAAGCTGCAGTGGGCCGACCTGGTCATTTTCAATTTCCCGATCTACTGGTTCTCGGCGCCCGCCATCCTGAAGGGCTGGTTCGACCGCGTGCTGATCTCGGGCCTGTGCTACGGCGGCATGCGCTTCTACGATCGTGGCGGCCTGCGCGGCAAGAAAGCCATGCTGGCCGTGACCATCGGCGGCCAGCCGCACATGCTGACCGAAGGCGGCGTTCATGGCCCGCTGGAAGACATGCTGCGGCCGATCGTGCGCGGCACGCTGGGCTATGCCGGCTTGTCGGTACTGCCGCCCTTCGTTGCCTGGCACGTGCCCTACATCAAGCCCGAGCAGCGTACGGAAATCATGGATCAGTATCGCAAGCGCCTGCGCGAAATCGATGCGCTCCAGCCTATGTCCTTCCCATCGATGGACGACTTCGATGCCATGCTTCATCCGAAGCCGGCGGCAACGGCTTAGCGTCGCCAAGATACCTTGTTACCGGCGTCCGCCCGAAGGTTCTGCCCAGGCCCAGTTGCCCGGGCCGTCTGCAAGTGAGCGTCCAACGCCGCGATCTTTTCCGCCTTCTGCTCGTTGCTCAAGGCGGGATCCTGATAGAGTTCCAGCTTCGCCAAGGCATGCGGCCCCAAGGGGTCATATGGACCAAACAAGCCTTGCACTTCCTGGGCGCTGAGAAACCGGGCCCGCCTATACCGCATCGCTTCCGCCTGCGCATGCAGGGTTGCCATCGTGCCGTCCGCTGGTAGCGCTTCCTTGTCCGCGTTTTCCAGAGCGCGCTGGTAATCCAGGTAGCGCCCCAGCAGGTGCTTGGCTTCAGCGGCCGGGCCGGGTTGCAGGCGGTGCTCGATTTCGCGTTCCGCTTCGGCCCGCACCTCATTCAAGCTCTTTTCTCCTTGCTCCGCCAGGAAATGGTCGAATAGTTGTCGCAGATCAGTATTGATCACCAGCGCCTGGACCTCGACCGTCCCGGCTGCGTCCGGCTTGGGCCAGGCCTCGGGTTGCATGCCGTCCATCGGGCGCACAAAGGCAAACAGGTTCTCTTCCTCCACCACCTTGGCGGCTGGCGCCTCGTCTTCGTGCGCGAACCACGCCACGCCAACAAATATGGCGGCCACCACGGCGGCCATTCCACCTGCTACATGCGCTGTCTTGAGTTTCATCATCCTCTTGCCGGTTATCGGTCTCGATTTACAATCGGTTGCAATTCTTTTTTCTGTCCTGAAAAATCCTACGCCAGATTCAGGCTGGTGTAATGCCGCCCGAGAAACCATGGGCTTCCCGGGTGAAGGATGCCTATCAACGTCGGGACACGAGCATTGAGATCATTGCGCAAGGGTGGGAAATGGGGAATGTCCCCATTTCCCACCGGTGCAATGCGGCCGCGATCAGGGAGTCACGAGCGTCTTCGACCAGTCCTTGACGGCGCAGCGGCTCCACGGGTCTGAGCACTGACCATGCTTGTTCCAGAATCCGAAATCGGTCGTATGCATATACCCAGGGACGACGTACCAAGACTTGTTGGCCGTATTGTTGGGATGCGAGGTCGCCACAGAGCATGCGCTGCCATAACCCACACCTGTCGCGTGCTTCAATTGCTGGGCGTTGCCGGCCGCCAAATTCCCAGGGCAGTAGCCTGGACCGAAAACCGCGTCTTGCTGACCATTCGTGGCTCGGATGTTCTCGAGAGCCGTATTCGTGTAGTGGAGCTCCGTGAGGTGCACGGCAAAGAGCCCGTGTCCCCCGTTCCGCTGAGCCAAGCGCCGCGCACTTGAGAATGAAAGTCCCGAGAAAGGTGCGCCATCAAGGATCCCTGGCTGAGCCCAGACGCGAAGATACCCTTGGAGACATCGACCACAGCCAGCGCATCGAGTTTATTGATGGCGGAGTTCGGGTTCGCGGCATCAAAGATGCATCTGGCCTTTTGCACCAACTCCGCCCCAGAGACGTCAGTGTCGTTGTCGTACTGGATTGACGCTGCAACGAAGCCCGCGTCCGCCATGTACTGCAGGTACTCGTGGGTCGCGGCGTCGGTATAGTCCCCCCTGTGCCGTGGCTCCATGTGAGCAGCGGGAAGGGCGCTGTGCCAGTAGACGGTGTGTAGTAGACGATCTGCCGCGTGGTGTTGCATGTATCCCCCGAAGTTCGGCCGCTGTATGTGGTGTTGAACGGCCCGTTGGCGGCGTCGGCCGACGGCACGTAGAGAGCGCCTGTAGTGGAAAGTGCAAGCGCAGCGACTAGCGCGAAGGAATGCCGCGCGCCGCTTCGGCGAAGCGCCAGCCGAGGCGACGCGGTGGTTGGCTGAAAGAACTTTGTAATTTTCCTCACAAGTCCCCCAATTGGAATGCGTTTCATAAGTCTCCTCATTTTTGATGTGATGGCGCGTATGCGGCTTGCATAAAGCTAGCCGTGGGATTACGCACCTTTTATGTATTCGGCTTCCCCTGCCGTTTGATGCAACGCTTATGTGTGTGATGCTGTGGTGGTCAAGTATGTTCGTCGTGCACTTGCGGCGTGGTGCTTCTCGGGATTGCTCGTCGTCGATCTCTGGTAAATACAGTAAGCCGGCCGAGTGCGAGCACGCCCCTCCCGAATGGGAGGGGCGGTCAAATTAAGTGTTGGGAGGGAGGCGCTGCTGTCTTGATGTACTACATTTGCGGAGTTGCACGCTTCGTGCTGGGATGAATGCCGAAGCACCTCAATGCAAAGCCTCGATGTCATCCATCTTCCAGCTCTTGTCGAAATACGCTTCTGTGGGCGCATAGAGACGCAGGTAAGCAAACCAATGTTTTCCCGGCACGGTCTGTACCCAATTGTTTTCCTTCCCAGCCGGTGCAGTGGGGCCGAAATAGAGGTCGACCGAACCATCGCTATTTTTCTGCAGGGTCTCGCGGCTGGATACATCGGACTTCTGCATCGAGTTTTCGACAAAGCGGCGCGTGTCGGTGTCATATAGCGTGAGTGACCAGAATTGCCTGGCCGGTGGATTGCCCGCGATACGGAGCCGGTAATTCTTGCCGCCATCGAGCCATGCATCTTGCTTGTCGGTGTAAGCCCCCAGATAGGCTTGCCCGAGTCCGGGCATGGATGACACCATCCCCTTGCTGTTGCCGACCGCCTCATAGAACCATGCGCTTCGCTCCCACAGCTGATCCAGGCTTTCCAGGCGCTGTGAAGGGTCTTTGATGAAAAGCGCATACTCCCAATGGCGGTCTGGCCAATGCCTTACATTGGAAAAGCGCTTGGCGAAGGTATTGGACTGCGCCAGCAACTTGCCGGCGGTGGCACCTCGCTCCAGGGCCTTGCGCTGCCGCTCGTCGGGATTGAACGGCTTGCCTTTTTCAAGCCCCAGGTTGCCCAGCATGGCCATGTAAAAGCGGTCGCGCTCGTCGACCGGCTCGCGTTGGATGATCTCGTGCAGGCGCTGCCAGTAGGCCATGCCGTCGGGTTGGGTTCCGGACCAGTCCTTGCCGCCAGGAGTCAGGAGGCGTACCGGGGCAGCTTTGGTGCGCTGGATGTAGGGATAGACCTTGACCTTGCCGATAATGGCCTTGCCTTTTTCCGGGTCCGGTTCCAGCACGCGAAAACCCATCAGCACATTATTGGTCGTGGCGTGCGCAAGGTAGTAACCCCTGGTGTCGGCCGGCGGCTCGCTGCCGGGCGGGATGACCAGGTACTTGCCGCCAGCGCCTTTGTCGGGTCCACTCTGGCCAAGCGCCACGACCGATCGCTGCCAGAAGTCGGTGACACTGCCCGCAGTGGCCCCGCCGGCAATTCGACGACGAGCGGGCCGGACTTGTCCAGTTCCGCAAAGCCGATGATATAGGGCGTTGTCGCATTGGCTGTCAGGATGCCCAGCTTGTCTTTCCAGGTCGTGTAGATCACCAGGTCGTTCGGTTTCGCGCCAAACTTCTCGTAGGTCTCTTTTTGCCACTGTGCAAAGGACACGAGAGGTATCGCCCACAGGTAGGCCTGCGTCGCCTGCTGAAAATCCAGTTCGTCAAACAACGTGGGAATGGCGCTGCGCGCAGGCAGATCGCCCTCCATCGGCACTTTGCCGAAAGGGCTGGCATCTTCGCGGGCGAACACGGGTGAGCCTGTCATCGCAAGGAGGATGGCGGCGAAAATTGCGGTACTTCCTGTTTTAGCTGTCAGCATATTTCTTCCCACAGTTCGTGTCCACGGCGATTGTTTGAAGCAGGGCCCGCAGCTGGTCCGGAAGCGTGCATGGCCTGCGCGCCGCGCGATCCACGTAAACATGGATGAAGTGTCCTTGCGCGCTGGCGCGTTCCTCGCCTTCGCGGAAGATCGCGACTTCATAGCGCACGCTCGATTGCCCCAGCGTCGTCACGCGCAGGCCGGCCTCGATGCGATCAGGGAAGGCGACTGGCGAGAAATAGCTGCATTGCGTTTCGACCACCAGCCCGATGACGGGCTTCCTTCGACATGCAGCATGCCGTTGGCGATCAGGAATTGATTGACCGCTGTGTCGAACCAGCTGTAGTACACGACGTTGTTGACGTGGCCATACACGTCGTTGTCCATCCAGCGCGTCGTGATGGCGTGCATGTGCTTGTAGTCGCTGCGTTGGTGCGGTTCTGCGCGCATTATTCGATCCTTTCGTCTTAGTACGCGGCCTGGTAAATTGCGAAGGCATCCGCCTCGCTCACTTCGAGCGGGTTGTTGATCAGTAGCCGCGTCTGCAACATCGCATCGGCCGCCAGGCGAGGCAAATCAGCTTCGGCGATGCCGACCTCGCACAGGCGGCGCTCGATGCCGGTGGCTGCCGCCAATCCTTCGAGCATATCGATTAGTGCATGGCAGCGCGCCTCGTCGCTGCCGCTGCAATGGGGCGCCATTATCCCGGCCAGTTCGCCATAAAGCCCGGCTGCCGCCGGCGCGTTGAAGCGCAGCACATGCGGCAGCACCAGCGAATTCGACAAGCCATGCGGCACATGGAAGATGCCGCCGATCGGATAGGCGAGCGCATGCACGGCGGCGACCGGCGCATTGGCAAAGGCCTGGCCGGCCAGCATCGCGCCCAGCAGCATTGCTTCGCGCGCCTTGCGGTCGGCGCCATTGCGGAAGGTTGGCAGCAGGTTGGTCGAGAGCAGGCGCAGCGCCTCGCGCGCCAGCATGTCCGACAAGGGGTTTTTCTTGTGCCTGGAGGTATAGGCCTCGATCGCATGCACGATGGCGTCGATGCCGGTGGCGGCAGTCACATGTGGCGGCAAGCCGACCGTCAGCTCGGCATCGAGTACCGTCAAGTCCGCATACAGCCTGGGGGACACGACGCCGGCCTTGGTGGCCGCACCGGTGGTGACGATCGAAATCGGCGTGACCTCGGAGCCGGTGCCGGCGGTAGTGGGGACCTGCACCAGCGGCAGGCGGGGGCCGCTGACGTTGCCGACGCCATACATCGACTTGAGCGGTTGATGCGAACCGAGCAGCGCTGCGATCAGTTTCGCCACATCCATCGACGAACCGCCGCCGAAGCCGACGATCAGTTCTGCCCCGCAAGCCATTGCGCGTTCTGCTGCAGCCAGCACGACCTCTTCCGGAGGATCGGCCACCACGTCGTCGATGATGGTCACCTTCCAACCTGTTTTATGCAGGCTGGCGAGCGCCGGCGCGATCAAGCCGCTGGTGCGCAGAAAGCGATCCGTGACCAGGCACAGGCTTTCCTGCGCAAAGCGTTCGCGCAAGAGGGCGCCCAAGCGGCGCGCGGCGCCATATTCGGTGATCAGCGCGGGGACCGTACTGAATTCGAATGCATTCATGAGGCCTGCTCCCAATTACAGCTGCGTGCAAATGTATTTAAGCTCGAGATACTCATCGATGCCGTAGCGTGAGCCTTCGCGTCCGATGCCCGATTGCTTGATTCCGCCAAACGGCGCGACTTCATTCGAGATCAGGCCGGTATTGAGGCCGACCATGCCGTATTCCAGGGCCTCGGAGACACGCCAGGAGCGGCCGAGGTCGCGCGTGTACACGTATGCCGCCAAGCCGAACTCGGTGTCGTTGGCCAGGGCAATGGCTTCGGCTTCGTCGCGGAAGCGGAACACGGGGGCAACCGGGCCGAAGATCTCTTCATGGGCCACGCGCATGTGCGAGGTGGCATCGGCCAGCACGGTCGGTTGGTAGAAAGTGCCGCCAAGCGCATGCGGCTTGCCCCCGGTGGCCACGCGCGCGCCGCGCATCTCGGCATCGGCGAGCAGCTCTTCCACCTTGGCCACAGCGGCTGCGTCGATCAACGGCCCTTGTTCGGTCAGCGGGTCGAGGCCATTACCCACGTGCAGTTTGCTGACGCGGGCAGCGAAGGCGTCGACGAAGGCGTCGTAAATGCCGTCCTGTACCAGGATGCGATTGGCGCATACGCAGGTCTGGCCGCTGTTGCGGAACTTGGCCGCGATAGCCCCTTCCACGGCCGCGTGAAGGTCGGCGTCGTCGAACACGATGAAGGGCGCATTGCCACCCAGTTCCAGCGACAGGCGCTTGATGGTGGTCGCCGATTGTGCCATCAGGGTGCGGCCGATCTCGGTCGAGCCGGTAAACGAGAGCTTGCGGACGAGCGGGCTTGCAGTCAGCTCGCCACCGATCACGCGCGCGTTGCCGGTGAGGACCTGGATCAAGCCACGCGGCATGCCGGCACGTTCCGCGAGCGTTGCCAATGCCAATGCCGACAAGGGCGTTTGCGAAGCCGGCTTGACCATGATGGAGCAGCCGGCAGCCAGTGCCGGCGCCACCTTGCGGGTGATCATCGCGGCCGGGAAATTCCAGGGCGTGATGGCGACGCACACGCCGACGGCCTGCTTCAGCACCAGGATGCGTTTGTCGGCTTGCGGATGCTGCGATACGTCGCCGGTAATACGCTTGGCTTCTTCGGCAAACCATTCGACGAAGGCCGCAGCGTACTGGATTTCGCCGCGCGACTCCACGAGCGGCTTGCCTTGCTCGCGCGTCATCAGGACCGCAAGGTCTTCGAGGTTGGCGAGGATCGCGTTGTACCAGGCATGCAGGATATGGGCGCGCTCCTTACCCGATTTGGCCTGCCATTGGCGCTGCGCGCTTTCCGCAGCGGCGATCGCGCGCCGCGTTTCGGCCACGCCGAGCGATGCGACATGGGCCAGCACTTCGCCGGTGGCCGGATCGGTCACGGCGAAAGTCGCTTCGTTGTCCGCCGCCACCCATGCACCGTCGATAAGAGCGCGATTCTTCAGCAGACCGGGGTCTGCCAGTTTAATGGTGTCTGTCATATGTCTGTCCCTGTAATTCTTTGGTAGAAAGAGAGACTAGACCGCGAGAGCATCGCCATGCCCCTCCCCAAAAGCGGGGGGACTTGCAAAGGCAGCTTTCGCGCACTTGCGAGCCTTCTAGTCAATCGCCACGAGGACCGCCTGTGCCAGCTTGGACCATTCCTGCGCCCTGGGCAGATAGCGCTCTTCGATAACGTTGCGCTTGATCTTCAGGGGCGGCGTCAAATAGCCGTTGTCCGTAGTCCAGAGATCTTTCACGACTACGATATAGTCGAGTTTTTGTGAGCAAGTTGACGATACAGCGTGACCGGCTCGACCGTCCGGCTTTCTGCCTGATGCCGCCGTAAGCCGTCGCCCGCGCCCGCTTGAGCAACTGACGAAAGATTCTTGAAAGACAGAAAAATGAAAAGATCGATTTCTGTAGTTGCCGTTCTCGGAACGCTTGCCGGTACCGCTGGCGCCCAAACGACCATTTCTGTTTATGGCAGCGTCGATCTCGCCGTGCGCCATCAGACCAATGTGGTCGCGCCGCCCGACCTCGGCACCCCGGTCGGATCCGCCACGGCCATGGTGACTGGTTATGACTACATCAACCATCTCGGCTTCAGGGGTGTGGAAGACCTGGGTGGTGGATGGAATGCACGCTTCAATCTTGTAGCGGGATTCGTACCTGATACCGGCTCGCTGGACAATGCCGCCGGCCGCTTGTTCAACCGTAACGCGACCGTGGGCCTCGGCGGCCCCTGGGGCATGGTCGACATCGGCCACCAATACAGCGCCGGGTACAGGACCATGGCACCCTACGAGGCGCTGAGCGCCAAGTTGCCCGCCGTCAATCCCACCGTTTTTCTGGCGCCCGGCGGCACGACGCCGGGTTGCCGGCCCATTACGGCCGGCGCTTGCGCGCGCTTCGATAACGACATCCAATACACCGGCGTGTTCGGCGGCTTGACGCTGCGCGCCGAATACGCATTCGGCGAGGCGCCGGGCAGCGATACGACGGGCAGCGCAGTCGGGATCGGCGTCAACTACACGAAGGGGCCGTTCCTGATCGGCGCTACGTATACGAAACAGAAGGCCGGCGCCGCCATCCCCCCGAATCCGCCGGCATTCCCGAACTACCCGGGCATTGCACGGGATGCCGATAAGACCGATTACAGTTTTGGCGGCGCCTACAACCGCGGCCCGTGGCGGCTCGCCGTCGGCTACGCGGTACACAAGGCCGACACGATCGGTGGCGACACGACGATCAAAGGCAGATGGACAGGCGTGACCTATAACTTCTCGCCGGCGTTCTCGCTGGCCGGCGCGTATTACCAGGTGAAACTGTCCACGGTGGCGCTGCCGGTGTTCCGTCCCGACGGCAAGGAAAAGGTCGACGCCGGTTTTCTTGTGGCCCGCTATGCACTATCCAAGCGAACCAGCCTGTATGCCGAGATCGATCGCAACAACTGGAGCAACGGCGCCAATTTTGCGCGCAAGGCAAACGCTGCGGAGGGCTTGGGTGTGACGCAGGACGGCATTTCCATCGGCATCACGCATTTGTTTTGAATATGCATCCCCGTGCCGTCACATCGGCATACATGCTCCGCTGGCGAGCCGCCGCTGCGCCCGATCGCTTTGCCCCAGGTGTCTTAACGCTGACGTACTGCCGAAGCACCTCAATGCAAAGCCTCGATGTCATCCATTTTCCAGCTCTTTTCGAAATACGCTTCTGTGGGCGCATAGAGACGCAGGTAAGCAAACCAGTGTTTTCCCGGCTCGGTCTGTACCCAATTGCTTTCCTTCCCTGCCGGTGCAGTGGGGCCGAAATAGAGGTCGACCGAGCCATCGCTATTTTTCCGCAGCTTCTCGCGGCTGGACACATCGGACTTCTGCATCGAATTTTCGACAAAGCGGCGCGTGTCGGTGTCATACAGCGTGAGTGACCAGAACTGCCTGGCCGGCGGATTGGCCGCTATATGCAGCCGGTAATTCTTGCCGCCATCGAGCCATGCATCATTCTTGTCGGTATACGCACCCAGGTAGGCTTGCCCGAGTCCGGGCGTGGATGAAACCATGCCCTTGCTGTTGCCGACCGCTTCGTAGAACCATGCGGCGCGTTCCCAAAGCTGATCGAAATTCTCCACGCGCTGCGAAGGGTCTTTGATGAACAACGCATACTCCCAATGGCGGTCCGGCCAATGCCTGACGTTGGGGAAGCGCTTGGCCAAGGTGTTGGCCTGCGCCAGCAACTTGCCTCCGGCCGCGCCTTGCTGCAAGGCCTTGCGCTGCCGCTCGTCGGGATTGAACGGCTTGCCTTTTTCAATCCCCAAGTTGGCGAGCATGGCCATGTAGAAGCGGTCGCGCTCTTCGACCGGCTCGCGCTGGATGATGTCATGCAGGCGCTGCCAGTAGGCCATGCCATCGGGCTGCGTGCCGGACCAATCCTTGCCTCCCGCGGTCAGCAGGCGTACCGGCGAAGCGTTGTCGCGCTGGCTGTAGGGGTAGACCTTGATCGCGCCGATGATGGCCTTACCATTTTCCGGGGCCGGGTCCAGCACGCGAAAACCCATCAGCACGTTGTTGGTCGCGGACTGGGCGACGTAGTAGCCATTCGTGTCGGCCGGCGCCTCGGCTCCGGGAGGAAGGATGAGGTACTTGCCGCCCTTGCCCTTGTCGGGACCAGTCTGGCCGAGTCCCACCACCGAACGCTGCCAGAAGTCCGTGACACTGCCGGCAGTTGCCCCCGCCGGCAGGTCGATGACGAGCGGACCGGACTTGTCCAGCTCCGCAAAGCCGATAATATAGGGCGTGGTCGCATTTGCCGTCAGAATGCCCAGCTTGTCTTTCCACGTCGTGTAGAGCACCAGGTCGTTGCGTTTCGCGCCGAGTGTGCCGTAAGTCTCGTTCTGCATCTGCGCATAGGACACCAGCGGCAGCGCCCAGAGATACGCCTGCGTGGCTTGCTGAAAATCGAGTTCAGCGAACAGGGCGGGAATGGCTTTGCGCGCGGGCAGCTTGCCCTCCATCGGCACTTTTCCGAAAGGTAGCACTTCATCCCGTGCGAACACGGGCGAGCCGGTCATGGCAAAGAGGACGGCGGCGGTTGCGGCGGCACTTCTTTTGACTATCAACATAGTTGCTCCGTGCTTGAAAAAACCTTACACCAATGTGGTCGTACGTGGAATTACTGCAACTTCTCGATGTCCGGTAACTGCCAAGTCTTGTCGAACAGCGGCTTCTCCGGCCCGTAAAAGCGGAACAGCACTTCGAACCGGCCGCCGGCTTGAGTCGGCACCCAGTTCATCTCCTTGCCTTGCGGCGCTTTCGGCCCGAAGAAGACGTCCACCGAGCCATCGGCGTTCTTTTGCAAGCCCTGCGACGTGGAAGCGCGGCTGGACCACTTCTGGTCGCGGATCAGCGCGTGCGTGGCGCGGTCGTAGGCAGTGGCCGACCAGTAGAGCCGCACCGGCGCGTTGGGCGGCACGGTGAGGCGGTAGGTGCTTCCGCCATCGAGCGCTTGTCCGGCCTTGTCCTTGATGGTCGCGAGGTACGCCTGTCCGCGTCCGCCGTGCCTGGCACTGAAGAACCCGAACGTGTACAGGACGCCGCGACCGCTGACCGGATAGCTGTCGGGTTTGCCGAAATTGCTGCGCATGCCATCAAGAACGTCCGGCGAGACCGGGATTCCCCAGCGGCTGCCGCTGAAGTAGGGCACATAGCCGGCCTCGTAGGTCGTGTCGAGCCAGGCCCTGGCTTCGGCGACGGCGTCCTGCAAGATTGCCTGCGTCTTCCGGTCGGGAGCGAAGGGCTTGCCTTTCTCGATGCCGATCGATTTCAGCGCATCGATCATTGCCCGGTCGCGCTCGATCCACGGCTCGCGCTGGACGAAGCGATGCAGCTTCTCGAAGAAGCGCAGGTCGTACGGAATGGTGCTGTCGTACACCGTATCAATCGCATCGACGAACCGGGTCGCGGGAGGGATGGCGGCTTGCGCCAGCGGATAGATGCGCACCTTCCTGCCATAGACTGCCGCCTTGGCGATGTCGGCATCGCTGCCGCTGCCGATGTTGGAGCGGAGGAGGGCGAAACCGGCATAGGTGGACGAGGGCATGGGGATGTAGCCGTCCGGCACTTTGTCCTTGTAGCCCGGCGGCAGGATCAGGTACTTGCCGCCCTTGCCCTTGTCCACGCCGGCCGGACCGACGTCCTCGATGGCGGTCTGCCAGCCTTCGTCCACACTGCCGGTGATCGAACCGCCCTCGGCCGGCGGGATCTCGAGTACCACCGGGCCGTTGCGGGTGTCGTAGAACGGCATCAGGTAGATCACATCCGGATTCGGCGTCAGGGTCTGGTTCTTCCAGTCCGGCAAGCGGGACCAATAGACGACCTGGTTCCACTCGCCCTTGGCATGGACCAGTCCATCGACCATCCGTTCGAAGTTGACCGCCGGCATACCCCAGATCACCGCTTCGACCGCGCGGCGCTGGACGGCGCGCTCGGCTAGCTGTTCGGCAGTGAAGCGTTGCGGCGCTGCACCTGTCTGCGCCGTGATGGGCTGGGATAGCGCGCACAAGGCAAGCGCTACGGTACATATGGCGAGACGAGGGCGGTTATTGTGACTCATGGTACACGGCTCTTCCGATTTCAATGGTTGGTGAAAAATTAGGCCAATTGCGACTGAAAAACTATTGGGCTTTGGACTGTTTCCATTCGAGGGCGAGCCGGTCTGCACTTCTTCGGTGGTGAAAAACCTGCCCGTTGTGTGGGACCCCGCCCGTTGACGCTCTTTTCTTAAGTCGTTGTGCAATACTAGAACGGTCGCGCACGATCATGCCCCAAAAGACTGGGGATTACCCACAAATCTGCTCGGCCGATGTGCTCCGCTCTGCCGCAGGCGGGAGCGGGGCCGGCGGGAGGGTGATTGTCGAGACAACAGGGCTAGCTATCACCCCTCGCCAGGCGCCCTGATGCAATGACGTGGGCGCGCTAGCAAGAGTTGATTGAGTAGGCCCGATTCGAACCTGCCTCGCACGTCCACTGCAGGATCTGGACGGGTTTCTTTGGCGACGCCCTTACATTTTTTGTTGGCGAGTCGGCTCTGGTACGCCAATCCTGATTGTCAATGCCCGTGCTCGCGCAAATGCGCCGCCGGAATCGCGACCAGCAATACCACCGCGCCGATGACCAGTACGACGGCGATCACATCGAAGGCCAGGTACAGACTTCCCGTTGCCGATTTGATCGCGCCGACCATGAACTGGCTGAGCGCTGCAGCGAGGTTGCCGATACTGCTGATCACAGCGATGCCGGCCGCCGCCTTGGCAGGACTGAGCAGGGCGGGAGGAATGGTCCAGAACAGCGAAATGCCGCACAGGGAGCCTGCAGTGCCGAGACAGAGCAGGAATATCGACAGCGGCACATTGCCTTGTGCAAAGCTGAGCAGGAAGAAACAGGTCGCGCCCGTCATGAGGGTCAGCGCAAGATGCCAGCGGCGCTCCTTGCGCTTGTCGGAGCTGCGACCGAGCAGGTACATGCCGAGCAGGGCGCCGACGTAGGGCAGGCTGGCCACCATGCCGATGGTTTTCAGGCTTTCCAGGCCGAAGCTGCGCAGCAGCGTCGGCATCCAGTAGGACGCTGTGTTCATGCCGCTGTAGACGCAAAAGCACACAAGGCCGGCGATATACAGCCGCGGATCGCGCAGCACTTCACCAAAACCGAGGTGTGCAGCGCCCGTGCCCGACTCCGCCGCCAGTGCCGCAGCGATGGTTTCCTTTTCCGAGTCGTTCAGCCAGGCAGCCTGTGCCGGCTTATCGGTGAGCCAGAACCAGCCGAAAATGCCGAGCAGGACGGCAGGGATGCCTTCGAATACGAACAGCACCTGCCAGCCGCGCAGTCCCATCCAGCCCTGGAAATGGGTCATGATCCAGCCCGCCAGCGGACCGCTGACGATGCCGGCGACGACCCCTGCCATCACGAACGCAGCGGTGGTGCGGCCACGCATCGCAGCGGGAAACCAGTAGGTCAGGTACAGGATCACGCCGGGGAAAAATCCTGCCTCGGCCATGCCGAGGAAAAAGCGGGCAACGATCAGTTGATTCGGCGTCGTGACGAATGCGGTCGCCACCGTGACCGTGCCCCACAACATCATAATTCGCGTCAGCGTGGCACGCGCACCGACACGTTGCATGTACAGGTTGCTTGGTACCTCGAACAGGATGTAGCCGAGATAGAAGATGCCGGCGCCAAGACCGAAAGCGGCGTCGGTCAAGGCGATGTCCTCGGCCATCCGCAGCTTGGCGAAGGAAATATTCATGCGATCGATGGCATTGATCGCACAGGCGAGCAGCAGATAGGGCATCAGCCGCCAGATCACCTTGCGATAGACGCTCTCTGCTGCTGTTGTTGGGGCACGCGCCGCCGGCAAGACCTGGTCGATTTGACTCATGTTGCTCCTCCTGAGTTGGAAAAAATATTCTTCTTGTTGTTATGGTCTTCTGGCGCGCTGATCCGGATGGGGCGCGGCTTCAGGCGGCAAGCTTCCTGCAGGTCGAAAAAAGGACCTCGGAAGTGTGAATGAACGATACATGTGGCCGCTCCCGGTGCCCCCCCTCCTTGCGGGAGGGGCTGCGTGGTCGGACGCGGAAGTGCGGGGCGGGGAGGGAGGCGGAGAAGTCTACGGAGTGACAATATTGAAGGACGGACTGAAGGTGGCAAGCATGCCCATCAGCTCGCCCAGTTTCTGGCCCTTGCCCTCAATTTTGATTTCGCCTTGCTTGATTGCAGCCGGCAAGTCGACCTGGCGCAGGTTGATGCGATCGAGCGTGGCCTTAGTCATGGTTACCGTTGCGTCTGCCCTTGCATGCTTGCTGCCCTCGCGATAGGTCAGCACGCCATTGCGCAAGGTCAGCGCGAACGGCTTCTTCAAGTCCGAAAACACCCAGTTGAGCGTCATGTCGTGTCCGACCGCCTTGTCCGCATCCAGGCGCACGGCCATGAAGTCGAAGAACATGCCCGGCTCCAGGGCTTTGACCAGGTCGACAGTGCTGCGCATGCCTTTCTGTGCCTGCACGCCGTTACGCAGTTCTGCCGCGCCGCTGAGATAGATGTTGCGCCACAACGAGCTCTCGGCCTGGTAGCCCAACTGCTCCAGCGCGTCGGCTTGTGCTGCGCGGGCTTCCTTGTTCTCGGCTTCCGCGAACACCAGGTGATTGCCCAGTTGCGCGGCCCAGCGGTAGTCGCCCTTGTCCATCGCAGTACGCATCAGTTGGAGTATCTTGGCCGCGCCGCCCAATGCTTCCACATAATGTTTGCCGGCTTCGACCGGTGACAAGGGATTGAGGTTGGCCGGATTCGCGTCATAAAAGCCCAGGTAGCGCTGGTACACCGCGCGCGAATTGTGGCTGAGCGTTCCGTAGTAGCCGCGCGTACTCCACTTGTTTTCCAGGCCGCCCGGCAGCTTCTGCATCGCCTCGGCGATTTCCATCGGCGTGAGCCCCTGGTTCAGCAGATGCAGCGTGCGGTCGTTCAAGAAGGTGTACATGTCGCGCTGGTCGGCCAGCATCGTACGGATGCGTTCGCCGCCCCAGGTCGGCCAGTTGTGCTGCGCGAACAGCACCTCCGCCTTGTCGCCGTAGCGCACCAGGCTGTCGTCGATGTACTTTCCCCAAGCCTTGGCGTCGCGCACCAGCGCGCCGCGGGGCGTCAGGATATTGTGCATGGTGTGGGTGGCGTTCTCGGCCATGCACAAGGCCTTGAGCTGCGGCAGGTACAGGTTCATTTCCGCCGGCGCTTCGGTACCGGGCGTCAGCTGGAACTCGATATCGACACCGTCGATGCGGTGCGTTTCATGATGCCTGGCCAGCAGCACGGTCGGCGCGATCAGGGTGACGGTTCCGCCTAGTGGTGTGCCCTTGCCGATGCCGGTGTCCACCTGGCCATGTTCGCCGCGTGGGAGCAGGGAACCGCCCTGGTACTGACCGCGGCGCAGCATGGCGGTGCCCGCAAACACATTCTCGCTGACTGCTTCCGCCATGAAGCCGGCTGGCGCGTAGATCTTGACCTTGCCGGCCTTGACGTCGGCTTCGTCCACCACGCCGCGCACCCCGCCGAAATGGTCGATGTGGCTGTGCGAGTAGATTACCGCGACCACCGGCTTTTTAGGCCGATGTCGGTAATAGAGTTCGAGCGCCGCGCGCGCGGTTTCCATTGTCATCAAAGGATCGATGACGATCAAGCCCTTGTTGCCTTCGATGATGGTCATGTTCGCCAGGTCGAATCCGCGTAACTGGTAGATGCGGTCAGTGACCTGGAACAGGCCAGCGTTGGCATTGAGCTGCGCCTGGCGCCACAGGCTCGGATTCACCGTATCCGGGCTCTTGTCGGCCAGGAGGAAGTGGTACGCCTGCATATCCCACACCAGCCGGCCATCGGCAGCCTTGATCTCCTCCGTGTACGGCGCGATCAAGCCTCGCTTGACCGATTCGTAGTCTTCGCGGTCGGCGAATGGCAGCTGCTGCAAGACGGCGGCATTGCGCGCAGCGGTGGAGGCGCTGGCCGGTTTGGCTTGCATTTGCAGTGCAGGGACATTGTCAGCCAAGGCGTTGGCCCCGAAAATGACAAGCGATGCCATTGTCAGGATGGACTTTAGCGCGGGCGAGGTAGCACCGGCGCGAATGGAGTCTCGTGTCATTGATATATCTTTCTTGATAGGGACTTGATGATCTGAACCGCGTTTTGCGGCCATCGCACCATGAAGATATGCGCGTCCCTTTGCATATGCCCCCCTCCTTCGGGGAGGGGCATCAGGGCTTCGTGGCAGGTTGTGGAGCCGGTTGGTATGGATCGGGCGTCCCCATCGGAATCAATGGATATTTTTTTACGCTGGCTTCGAAGGCGCCAATCATCTTGAGCATGGGCCGCGTCGCCCAGCCGGCGGCCATGTCACGCTTGTTCTCGTCTTCTTGTGGATTCATGTACAAGTCCACCACGAGCGGTACGGATAGCCTGGCGGCGGGCGAGACCATCGTGTCCTGTTGATAGAAGTGCAGCTTGTAGTTTCGCCACTTCACTGCCTGCAAGCGGTTATCAACCCAAATCACGACTCCTTCGCGCGCCGATTTGTCGGCCTTGCCCATGAAAAAGCGTGACTGGTCCACACCGTCGATGGGGCGGTCGTCCGGGAGCCTGGCGCCGGTGACCCTTGCCAGCGTCGGGAACAGGTCGGCCCCGTGCACGATCTCATCGGACACGCGTGCGGCCGGAATCGTGCCTGGCCAACGAATCATGAATGGCACGCGGATGCCGCCTTCCCATGCGGTGAAATAGCTGCCGCGCCATGGACCGGACCAACCGTCCCATGGCTTGATGAATTCCGCGCCGTTATCGCTGGCAAAGATCACAATCGTGTTGTCGCGAATCCCCAGCCGATCCACGGCATCGAGCATCTGTCCGACGTTGCCGTCCATTTCGGCCAGCATGTCGGCCCAGTCGCCGTGGCCGGTCTTGCCGGCGAACCTGGGATTGGGCAGCGTCGGCATATGCGGTTGCGTCAGCGAGGCCAGGGCAAAGAACGGCTTTTTCGCCTTCACCTGCCGTTCCATGAATGCGATCGAGCGCCGCGTGAGGTCGCCGTCCATCAGCCGGCGTTGGCCAAGGTCATAGGCCCTTACCTCGCGGCTCTTCTCGCCCTTGCGTCCTTCCAGGATCGATTGCACCGGCATGATCTGCGGCGAATAGGCGGGCGTAGTCGCGTACAACACCTCGTGCGTTGGTGCGCGGGATGCCATACCATTCGTCGAAGCCCTGGTCGTTCGGCAGGCGGCCGTTTTCGCTGCCGAGATGCCATTTGCCATACAGCGCCGTCGCATACCCTGCATCCGACAGCGACTCGGCCATCGTCACTTCCCATTGCGTCAGGCCCTCGGCCATGCCGCCGTAGGGCACGGAATACGTTCCGGAACGAATGGCGTGGCGCCCGGTCAGCATGGAAAGCGGCTGGGCGTGCATTGCGGTTCCATGTCATGTTAGTCAGGCGCAGTCCTTCGGC
>NZ_QYUP01000194.1 GCF_003590855.1 Massilia cavernae | reverse complement strand
CAGCGCCCATCATCACGATCGGCGCGCTGACCTTCATCGCATTCCTGCCGCCGGCGCCGTTCAGCGGTGAGCCGTCAGCCGGAATATTCGATTGGTTGTCGTCACCGTTTACCGTGATGCCCATACAGATGTTCAACTGGACTTCCAGACCGGAGGAGGCGTTCCAGACGAACGCGGCAGCGGCAGGTTTCGTATTGGTACTGATGACGTTGTGCATGAATGGCATCGCCATCTGGCTGCGTTACCGCTGGCGGAAAAGTATAAGTTGGTGATAGGACGAAGATGAACAACAAGGCATCGGGACAGGTCGGGACCCGCCCGCTTATTGGAGATGCCCCGAAGGCATCCGTGTTGAATCTGAATTTTCACTACAACACTGGCCTTCACGCGCTGAAGAACCTGAATATGGAAGTCCCGCAGAACCGGGTGACGGCGCTCATCGGGCCATCAGGCTGCGGGAAGTCGACCTTCTTACGCTGTTTCAACCGGATGCATGACCTATATCCGGGCAACCGCTATGAGGGCGAGATTGTTCTGTACCCGGACAATACGAATTTGCTGTCGCCGCAGGTCGACCCGATCGAAGTACGCATGCGCATCGGCATGGTGTTCCAGAAGTCCAATCCGTTTCCGAAGTCGGTGTTCGCGAATGTCGCCTATGGCTTGCGCATTCGCAGAGAGAAGGACCGTCATCTTCTGGAAGAGAAGGTGGAGCGAGCGCTGCGGGAGGCGGCGCTGTGGAATGAAGTGAAGGACCGGCTGGGCTCGCTGGCGAATAACCTGTCAGGGGGGCAACAGCAGCGCCTGTGCATAGCCCGCGCGCTCGCGACCGATCCAGAGATCCTCCTTTTCGACGAACCCACCTCTGCACTTGATCCGATTGCCACTGCCAGTATCGAAGAACTGATCCGACAGCTGAACGCGAAGGTGACGATTCTGATCGTCACGCACAATATGCAGCAGGCAGCGCGCCTATCTGATTTCGTCGCTTATATGTACATGGGGGAGATCATCGAGTTTGGACTTACCGACCAGGTGTTTACGACCCCCGTCAAGAATGAGACGCAAAACTATATTACCGGGCGCTTTGGCTGATGCCGGAACGGCGCGTCAATGACGATTTCATGGCGGGAAATGACTGGCGCCGTCTGATCAATGGAAAGCACTGGTGCTGCTGGTGCCCCGAGTACCTTCAGGCAAGCAGGCTCATTCTCGCGTGACCCGATAAATGTAATGCCAGCGCCTGTCGGCCGGATTGTCCGGCTCCAGCTCCCCTTCCGCTACGCGCGTGAAGCCCGCCCGTTCCAGGGCGCGCCACGAAGCGCGGTTATCCGCCTGCACCGGGACGATGACAGCCGGGGTTTTCAGGTCGTCCTCCCACGTGCACCTGACGAAGGCGGCGATCATCGCAGCGCCAATTCGCCTTCCCAAAGCCTCCGGCGGACCAATCAGATAGTCGATGCTCGTGTAGTCGGCAGGCACTTCAACGATGTGCGCAAGTTCATCCATATAGCGCGGATAGGCGCCGAACCGGTATCGCTGGATAAGTCCGACCGACACCCCGTCGCAGTGAGCGATGAAAACCTCGGCCGGCTCGATCCCATCGATGCACGGCCCGTAGTCCTGTTCGATAGCGTCGGGCGACGGATCGTCGTTCCACCAGCGCGCGACATGAGGCATGGACAGCCAGGCAGCCAACACCGGGAAGTCCGAGCGCGCGATGGGAACGAACGAAAAGGAAGGCATGGCTACACCCGCAGCGCCTCGGCCGGCATCATTCGTATCGCAATCCACGCATGTCGCGCCACCGCCACCAGTGCAATCGCCACTGTCGCAGCCAGCGCAAACAGCATGGTCCAGTACCCGACAGGCGCATGCTCGACGAAGGTAGCCAGGTAGCGCTGTATCGCCACCGCCGCCAGTGGCAACCCGATGGCAGCGGCCACCAGCGTCAACGCGCCAATTTCCCTCAACACCAGTTGCCCGATATCGCGCCTCCGCGCGCCATACAACTTGCGCAGCACGATTTCCTTCGAGCGCCGCTGCACGGTATGCGCCGACAGCACATACGTGCCGAACGCCGCTATCGCCAGCGCGATGCCGGTCGCCACCGCCAGCAGCTTGGCCATTCGCGCATCATCCGCATAATTGATCGCAAGGATGTCGCTGGCACGGTGCGCCTTCATGATCGCATCCGGAAAATGCTTCGACCACACACCCCGGGCAGCGCGTTCAGCGTCAGCCACGGAACCGGCAGCCCGCACGGTCAGGATGGTTCCGGCAGTCGCCAGCTCATATCCCATCGCGCGCGGTGTTTCGCGCAGCGAATGGAACCGTACTTCCGGTGCAATCCCTACAACCCGCTTGTAGACCGGCTTGTTAACGATCCCCGGAAGCACGAGCGTTTGCCCGATCGCATCAGCCGGATTGGCAAAGCCAAGTTCCCGCGCCGCGATGGCGTTGATAACAAGCGGGACCGGATCGTCTTCCTTGTCGATGCGCGAATCGAATAGCCGCCCCGCCTCTGGCTTGATGCGGTACTGCTCGAAGAAAGTCACGCCCACCCATTTCATTTCCGTCGTCGCAGCAGCGCCCCCCGGCCGTTTCAGCTCGCGATGGAACACGCCGTTGTTCCGTCCGACCGCATCTTCAGATATCGCCAGGCCCGACACCGCCCGCTGCGCTGAAAGCTCCACCGCAAAGCTGCGCGCCTTCTCGGGTGCGTTCATCGTTTCAAACGGCAGTTCGACGATCAGTAGGGGCGCCGGATCGAAGCCGGGATACGTCCGCATCGCAAATTCGGTCTGCCAGGCGACGGCAAGCGTAACGCTGGCAAATCCCATCGCCGTCGCAACCTGAACCACCGTCATCGCCCTGCGAAATTGCATGCCGCGCGCGGACTCGGTTCCGGCCCTTCCCGCCAGCGCCGCGCCGGGACGGACCCGCACCGCGATCCATACGGGCCAGGCGGCCGTGACGACGCCGAGCAGCATGCCCATAACCAGCGCCGCGCCGATATTGTCTGCCGTGAGCAAGCCATCCAGATCGCGGTTGACCAGTTCGGAAAACATCGGCAGCGCCAGCCATGCCAGCAACAGACCGACAGCGGTGGCCACCATCGCGACCAGCATCGATTCGGCCAGCAGATGCAACAAGATCTGCCGCACGCTTGCACCCAGCACTTTGCGCATCGCTACTTCGCGCTGGCGGCGCAGCATACGCACCGCCGCCAGGTTTACGTAATTCATTGCGGCCAGCGCCAGGATCAACGCGGCGATCGCGCCCAGCCCGGTCACGACTGCGCGCTTGGCTCGGTCGCCGGCGGCGGCGATGAAGTTGCCCTCCACCTCTTGGTCAAAATAGGCTTCGCGCAGCGGCGACAAGGCAATATCCATGATCTTCCGTTTGCCCAGCCGTTGTTTCACTTCCGGCGCCAGCCTGTGCCAAAGCGGCGCCTTGTCCAGAGCCGCCTGCAAGGCGGCCTCAATGCCCGGCACCGACGCCGTCGACCTCACGCGTACCAGCAGCTTGCCCGGCCACCCTTGCGCGCCCGTCAGCATCTCCTCGCGAAATCCCTTTTCCATTAACACGGAATTCACGCCCAGCAGCACATCGAACGGAATGGTCGTATTCGCGGGCGGCGTGCGCAGCACGGCGCCCACGCGCACCAGCTGGCCCTCGGCCTTCACCGTGCGTCCAACCGCGTTCACCGTGCCGAAAACGCGCAGCGCAGCCTTCTCGCTGATGGCGAAGCTATCCGGCTTGTCCAAGGCAGTGGCCAGGTTCCCCTGCACCGCGTGCAGCCCAAGCATCTCCGCAAAACCGGGAAGCACCGTCAGGCTTTCCACTTGCGACAGCTGGCCGCCCACATTGACCGTAAACCCTGCCCCGTTGGGACGCGATGGCAGGTATCCGGTGGCCGCAACTACGCCGGGCGCTTTCGAAGCCGCGCCCCACAGCAGCAGCGGCGCCTGGTCGTACCACGGCGCCTTCGGATCTAGATTGGCTCGGTGCTTCACCACATAAACATTGCTGGCGTCCGGCACCTGCGCGTTGTACTGCCATGAGTAATGCACAAAGCCGAACAGCAGCAGCGAAGCCGCAAGCCCAACGCCGAGGCCAAGGATCACCACCAGGGAATATGCCGGTTCCTGTACAAGCGTTCGCCAGCCGATACGGAAGTCTTTGAGTGTCATCGATGGCTCCGTATCAAGCGGCTTGCAGCGCGTCGACCAGGATGCGGCCGTCCAGCAGCCGCAGCGTGCGCGAGGCCTGGGCCGCGTGCGTGGGCGAGTGCGTCACCATCACAATCGTCGTCCCCTCCACATTAATCTGCCGCAGGATGCGCATTACTTCATCGCCATGCGCGGTATCGAGGTTACCGGTCGGTTCATCCGCCAGCAGCAGCGCCGGATTCGCCACCAGCGCGCGTGCTATCGCCACCCGCTGCTGCTGTCCACCCGATAGCTGCGACGGCCGATGCTTCGCGCGGTGCGCCACGCCCAGCTTGTCCAGCATCGCGGCCACGCGCTGGCGCCGCTCCTTCGCCGGCACGTCCATGTATTCCAGCGCCAGCTCCACATTCTCGGCAACCGACAATTCCTCGATCAGGTTGAAGCTCTGGAAAATGAAACCGATGCGGCCGCGTCGCAGCTGGTTCAACTGGGCTTCGCTCCAACCGGCCACGTTGCGGCCTTCAAACCAGTACTCGCCGCTGTCCGGCGTATCGAGCAGGCCAAGCATCGACAGCAGCGTCGATTTCCCGCAACCGGACGGCCCGGTAATGGCCACGTACTCGCCCGCATCGATGTCGAGGGTGATGCGGTCGAGCGCCGTGGTGCGCACTTCGCCGCCCTGGTAGGTCTTGCTGACACTCTGGAGCTTTAGCATGCCGATGTAGTGGGGTGATATGGATGTCGGATTCATATTGTGTCATCTCCTGGGTGGTGTTCATTGAACTATTTTGAGAACTGCAAACGGCTTGCCTGGCCGTACTTCGCATACGACGACACGACCACGCGCTCGCCCGGCGCAAGGCCCGACAACACCTCCACCTGGCTGTTGTTGCGGCGGCCGGTACGCACATCGCGCCGCTCAGCGCCATCGTGGCTGACGACAAATACCCACATGCCCCCGCTGTCGTTGACGAAAGCGTCGTTCGGCAAAAGCAGCGCTTCGCTCGATCCGCCAAGCGTGATCGACGCTTCCACGCCCTGGCCCGGGCTGAGCGACTTGGGCTGCCTGTTGTCGAAAGCCAGTTCCACGGCAAACTTCCCATCGCTGATCTGCGGGTAAATGCGGCTGACGGAAACTGGATGCGCCTGTCCTCCGATTGTCGCCATGCCACGCCGGCCGGGCGTAACGCGATTGAGGTAGAACTCGTCCACCTGCGCGGACAGCTTGAACTGCGCCACATCGTCGATGCGGCCAAGGCGCTGGCCGGGCGGCACGGTTTGACCCACCAGTAGCCTGAAGTCGGTGAGACGCCCCGCAACAGGCGCGCGCACCGCCAGCGCTTCCACCGTCGCATTCACCAACTGCATGCCTGCTTCCAGGCGCGCGATGGCCTGCTCCATCTGCCGGATGGCGTCGCGCTGGGTAGCGCTTTCGATGGCGTCGCTGGCCTTTTCGGTGTCGAGCGAGTCGCGCTGCTGTGCGAGCCGGTCCGCCGTCTCTTCCAGTACCGTCGCCGATACAAAGCCCTTCTGCGCGAGTGCCACATTGCGCGCGTGCTGCTTCTCCGCCTGCATCAGCGCGAACGCAAGGTCAGACCCGCGCCGTTGGCGCGCCGTGCGGCTCGCCTCCAGCGCCACGCGCAGGTTGGTCATGTTGGAAATCTGCTGGGCGTGCTCCGCTTCGCGCGCCAGCAGTTCCAGCCGTCGCTGCGGGTTCGACAGGCGGAACAACACTTCACCGCGCTGCACCAACGCGCCGTCGCGCGCGAATACTTCTTCCACGCGGCCCGATTCCACCGCATCGAGCATCACCGAGTGCAGCGGGGCGGCCGTCGCGCGCAGCGCCACGTCATCGCGGAACAAGCCCCGCTCTACGGTCGCGATGCGTACTTCCGCAAGCGGTACCTGCAATCCGCGCGGCGCCAGCTGCCACAACAGCGCCGCAAGCACTGCCACCGCCGCCGCAATGCCCGCCGCGATAGCGCTGCGGCGATAACGGCGGGGCCGGACAGGTCGATCCATCGCGGCGCCGGTAGGCCTGTCCTCTGGTTTTGCAAAGTGAAGCGTCATCGATAAAGCCGTGGAATGTGTGGAGTCACACGGTTATCCGCAACTTCCATGCCACCCAGTTTTCGAGGGCTGGGCAGGCAAGCTTGTCCGGAAGCGGACGACAAGGGTGTTCGCTTCCGGACAGTTCTGTGCAGACGAAGCGATTTCATTGCTGGCCTCAAGAAGCTGCTGCTAGAATCGGCCCACCTCATCCCATCGGTCCCCCAATGTCCTGCAACCCAGCGCAGATCCTGATCCTCGACGACGATGCCGACGTTGCCTATGCGGCCAAGCTGCTGCTGCGCCGCGCGGGACAAGTCAGGACGCTGGCCGACCCACGCCAGCTGGCGCGCTGCCTGCAGGACGGCGACCCCGATGTCGTCCTGCTCGACTTCAATTTCACGCCCGGCCGCACCGACGGCGCCGAGGGGCTCAGGGTGCTGGACCAGCTGCAGGCCCTGCCCAGGCCTCCGGCAGTGATCGCGATGACCGCCTACGCCGACGTCCCGCTTGCGGTGGCGGCCATGAAACGCGGCGCCTGCGACTTCATCACCAAGCCTTGGGATAACGTCCGCCTCGTGGCCGCAGTCGATGGCGCACTGGCACGCCGCGCCACAGTGGCGCCGCAGGTAGCCGGCGAAGGGCTGAAGGGAAGCTCCGCCGCCATGCGCAGCCTGCGCGCCTTCATCGCCAGCGTCGGCCCCACCGAAGCCAACGTGATGGTGCTGGGCGAAAATGGCGTCGGCAAGGAACTGGTGGCGCGTGCGATCCACCAGGCTTCGCGCCGCGCTGGCGGCAACTTCCTCCCAGTGGACATGGGCAGCCTGCCGGAAGCGACGCTCGAAAGCGAATTGTTCGGCCACCGCAAAGGCTCGTTCACCGATGCCCGCAACGACCGCGCCGGCCGGTTCCAGTCGGCGTCCGGCGGGACGCTGTTCCTCGATGAAATCGGCAACCTGCCGCTCGCCGCGCAATCGAAGCTGCTGACGGCACTGGAGCGGCGCGAAGTCACTCCCCTTGGCGCGGACCGTCCCGAAACCATCGACGTGCGCATCGTCAGCGCCACCAATCTCGATGAAGCCAGGCTTTACGATCCGGCCGTGTTCCGGCCCGACCTGCTGTTCCGCCTGAATACGATCGTGATCCGTGTGCCGCCATTGCGCGAGCGCGCAGGAGACATTCCCGAGCTGCTGCGACACTACCTGGTTCACTACGAAGCCCAGTATGGCAAGCAGGCGCGCACCGTCGCACCCGCCGCCTTCGACGCCCTGTGCGCGCATTGCTGGACCGGCAACGTGCGCTCGCTGAGGCATGCCTGCGAGCGCGCGGTGATCCTGTCTGAATCAGATATGTACAGCCTCGCCGATTTCGGCCTGCACGCCGGCTCGCCGACGGTCCCGGCTTCGGCAAGTAGCGCCATCGACGCCCGCAAGCTCGATGAACTTGAGCGCGACGCCATCGCCGCCGCACTGGAACAGGTAAAGGGCAACATCAGCCGCGCCTCCAGTCTGCTCGGCATCAGCCGCGCCGCCCTGTACCGAAAGCTCGACAAGCATGGCCTCTGATCCCCAGCGCCTTGTCGTAGCCGGCTCGGTGCTGCTTGCCGGCGCAGCCCTGTTTGCGGGCGTGAGCTACGATGCCGGCGGCGCGCTGGCATTGGCGGGAAGCGGGCTCGCGGCACTGATGTCCGTCGTACTGATCCGCCACGGCACCACGGCCCTCATCGATGCGGCGCGCGTACTGCCCGTCGAAGTGCCGGTGGGGATTCCTCACGACCGGCAGCAACTCGCCGCCACGGTCCTCGCGCTCGAATCGCAGCTCGAACATGCGCCGATCGCGCTGTTCAGCGTCATCCCGTCGCACACCAACAGCGTCGAGCCGGTTAACGCCAGTGCGCGCCGCTTGCTGGCGCCAGGTCGCGCATCGGACGCCGAAGCACTCCGTAATACGCTGGCGGCATTGGCGGCCGGCCAGCGCAGCGTCATCGAATTCGACACCGAGCGCGGCGCCGAACGCGCGCTCGCATCGGCGGCATCGATCACGGTCGAAGGCACGCCGCAACGCCTGGTCGCGCTGATGCCGGTGGAGAACGAGCTCGCGGCAGAGGCCATGCATGCGTGGCAAAAGCTGGTGCACGTGCTGACCCACGAAATCATGAACTCGCTGACGCCGGTTGCCTCGCTGTCGCACACTTCGCGCGAACTGCTAGCCGGCGTCCGTCCCACGCTGCCTTCCGAACTGGCGGACGATCTCGACCTCGCGCTGGACGCGATCAGCCGCCGCGCCGACAGCCTTGCCCATTTCGTCGGCGGCTACCGCGCGCTGGCCAGCGTGCCTGAAGCCCGCCCGCAGCGCGTCGCCGTCGCCGCGTTGTTCGCCCGGCTGTCGGCCCTGGTGGCGCCATCGTGGCAGGCGCGCGGCGGCCTTTGCGTGTTTTCCGTCGAACCCGCATCGCTCGAACTGATGGCCGACCCCGGCCAGCTGGAACAGGCCATCGTCAACCTGCTCAAGAACGCGGAAGAAGCCACCGGCGGCCTCGCGGCGCCCGAAGTACACGTCAGCGCGAAGTTCGCGCGCGGCGGGCGGCTCCGCTTCGAAGTCTGCGACAACGGCCCCGGTGTGCCGGATGACGTCATCGCCGACATCTTCACGCCCTTCTTTTCGACCCGTAAGCGGGGCAGCGGCATTGGCCTTGCCATGGTGCGGCAACTTGTGCACAGGAACGGCGGCGCTGTGCGATACGCCAAGTCTGTTGGCGGAGGTGCACGCTTCGTCGTCACTTTTTGAGGGCAGGTAAATTGACAGTATTATAGTTAAAAGTATAACTTTTCAGAAAGCCGCCAATGCACCGAACTGCTCGCTCCTGGCTTTTGTCCACACTTGTGGCGTTCGCGCTTCCCGCGCTGGCCGTCGAGCCTGTCCCGGTCGCCACGCATGACTGCGTAAAGGCCAGCGGCAGCAAGGTTGGCGACGAAGGCTTCGTTCCGATCGGTGGCATCGAGCAGTGGATCACGGTCAGCGGCGCCAACTGCAACAATCCCATCATCCTGTTCATCCACGGCGGTCCCGGCAACCCGCTCAGTCCCTACGCGCACAATGTCTACGGCGCATGGGAAAAGGATTTCACCCTGGTGCAGTGAGACCAGCGCGGCGCCGGCTTCACCTTCGGGCGCAATCCCGGCGCGGCCGATTCGCCGCTGCTGCTCGAACAGATGACTCGCGACGGCATCGAAGTCGCCGAATACGTCGCCAAACGCTTCGGCCAGAAAAGCGTGATCCTGATGGGCAGTTCGTGGGGTTCGGTACTCGCGGTGCACATGGCCAAGGCGCGGCCGGGCTTGTTCACGGCCTACGTGGGCACCAGTCAACTGCTCAGCTATCGCGACAACAGCCAGGGCAGCTACCGCGGCATCCTGGCCGCCGCGCGCGCCGCCGGCGACAGCAAGACGGTGGCTGCGCTGGAAGCGCTGGGCACGCCGCCCTGGACAAATCCGCGCAACTTCGGCATCGCGCGCCGGGCCAGCCGCATCTACGAGGGCAAGGCGACGACGCCTGCTCCCAAGTCATGGTGGACTCCGGCACCCGGGTACGACACGCCGAAGGCGGCGGCCGATTACGAAGCGGGCGAAGATTACTCGTATATCCAGTTTGTTGGCATGCAGGGCGACGGCATCTATTCCAAAGTCGACCTGCCGGCCTTGGGCATGAGGTTCGACCTGCCGGTCTACATCATCCAGGGCGAGCAAGACCTGGTCACGATTCCGGCGGTGACCAAACCGTGGTTCGATGCGCTGTCGGCGCCGCGCAAGGAATATGTGCTGCTGCCGCAAGTCGGCCACGACCCCAATATCGCGATGGTCGATGCCCAGTACAAGATAGTGAAAACACTGGCCCGGCCGCGCTGATCAAGCCGGCTTCGGCCCGCGCCTGGTGCGCCGCGCATCGAACAGCACGCTGCGGCGCAGGCGCACCCCGCTCGAGCGGATGCCGCTCACCACGCCCCATGCGGCCGCCCAGCGCCTGGCGCGCTCCTGATCCTGCGGCGACTCGGAACGGATGGCCCGGCCGATTGCTTCGGCCGTGCGGTGCATGGTGTATGCCTTGCGCTCTTCTTTGGGACGGTGATTCATAGAAAACCCGGTTACTGACAGCTCATGGAACCACACTAGCTGCCGAGGCACGACGTGGACTGTGCGTCAACGAACCGTTCCAGCCTTCCGTACAGCTTATTTGCCGTGTTCATGCGAAAGCGCAATGAAACTAGATATTTGAGCAATGATTCGGAGTAAGTTGCACCACGAAAAGTGTAAATTTCAAATTGCGTACGAATTAACAACAAATGGCTGTATGCGCGCACAGTGGTCATGTCCAGTTCGCCTTCTAAAATACGCAACTGTGAAAATTTTGTAACCAACTGGGCACCATGTCAGTCGATCGTCAACAACGTAAGAGCTACGGCATGCTTCGAATGAGCCGTGCGATCAACCGCGCCATGGTCGCCGCCACGCCCGGAGAGCAGGAAAGGGCGAGTCGCTGGGTCGCCGCCTGGGGAATGATTGGTGGGATTCGCTCAGGCAACGTCCGCCTGCGCGACCCGGAACTGCTCACGGTCGATCCCGCACAACGCCATCCCGAATCGGCGCCGGCCGATTAAGCGCGGCGGGCGCGTAACAGGCGCTGGCTATCCAACCAGCTTTGGCTTGACATCCTCCCCTTCGTGAACGGAAGGGGATTCCCACTGCTGGCGTCTGATGCCCAGACGGAAGCCGGACTGAAACGAGCCCAGCTTCTCATTCAATCCGCAGGATATCTTTCGACCTCGCCGATGGCGACTGCGGATTGGAAAAAGCGGTACTGGTGAGTCATGCCCCAGCGCGTAATCGCATACTGAAGCACTTATAGAGTTTGACCGTGGACCAACACCAAAGTTCAAAACATTTTTTCACTTGGACGGCTGCGGGCGCTACGCGCCCGGCTCCTTTCACTCCCTGCCCTGAAGAACAGGGTTTCCTGGAGCAATTCTGATGAGCGCCACCAGGTCCTTTTCCATGCATGCGGCACTGGCCGGGCACAGCTCGGAAAATTGCGCGCTGTGCGTCAGCGGCTCCGGAACGGCGTCGCGCTCGATCAGCCGGTAGCCGTGGTCCTCGAAGAAGCCCGACGCGCTGGTGGTCAGCAGGAACAGCCGCGACACGCCGGACTGCGCCGCGCGCGCCTCGATCGCTTCCACCAGGTGGCGTCCTTGCCCCACGCCACGGCGCGAGGCGTCCACCGCCAGCGAGCGCAACAGCGCATCGCTGCCGTAGCGCTCGATGCCCACGCAGCCGACGATGTCGTCGTCCTTCACCAGCACCACGAAATCGGCCAGGTGCGCCGCGCCGATGTCGGACGAAGGCAGGCCCGCGTCGGTGAGGATTTGCCGGATGGCTGGAAGGTCGTCCTGTTTTGCTTGTCGAATAGTTGCCATTGAATTCTCCTTGTCGGCGCGCTGCAGCGCCATGCCAATTCTCGGCCAGGAAGCGGGCGCTGCGTTGACCGTGGCGCAATCGGCGGCATTGTTCTGGTAGCGCCCGTCGGTCTGATACCTCAAGTTTCGCATAGGTCCATACTCCCGGGGGACGAAAACGGGGCAAGTGTGGCGGCGCTGGGGGAAGGGAAATGTGGTGCGGAGGAAAAAGCAGGGGTGGATGCCGTTGCGGCTATCCACCCCTGCTTCGTTAGAAGCTATACGCCGCGCGGACGTAGATGAAGCGGCCCGAACGGCCGTAAGGCGCGAAGTTCGAGAACGGCGCATTGCCGGTCGTGTTCAGCGCCGGCGGCAGCGAAGCCGGGTACTCGTCGAACACGTTGTCGGCGCCGATCGCCAGGTTCAGCTGCCTGGTGACTGCGTAGCGGGCCTCGAGGTCGACCACGGTTTGCGGATCGAGCACGAAGTCCAGCGGCGCGCTGGTGCCAGGCGCCAGCACCTTGCCGTAGCGGGTGGCGCGGAAGGTGGCGCCCCACTGGCCCAGCTTCCAGTTCAGGTTGGCGTTGAACTTGTTCTTCGGCTGGCCCTGCTCCAGCGACAGCACGTTGATGCGGTCGAACAGCACCGGCGCCGGGTTCAGCGCGGCCAGCTGGGCGGTGACGGGCACCTTGGTCACTTCGGTATCGCTGAAGTTGGCCGCCAGCGTCAGGTCGAACTTGCCGCTGTCGCCGGCGTTCCACGGCATGCTCATCACCACATCAACGCCGCGGGTGGTGGTGTCGACGCCGTTGATGAAGAAGCGCCCGCCGCCCACGCCGATGAAGCCGCGCGAGGTGATGAAGTTGCGCACGGCGGCCGAGGTCAGGTTTTCCGACAGGATGATGCGGTCTTCGATGTCGATGCGGTAGGCGTCGACCGTCACGCTCATCCCGCCCAGGCGCATGATGCCGCCCAGCGAGACGTTGGTCGACTTCTCGGCATCGAGCGGCTTGGCGCCGAGCGCGATCGCGACCGGGTCGTTTGGCTTGAAGGTCGTGATCTCGTACGGAATGCCGTCGATGAAGTTGGTCGAGGTGGTGGTGAAGTTCTGCTGCTGCGGCGACGGCGCGCGGAAGCCGTTCTGTGCCGAAGCGCGCAAGGCAAACGACTTGTTGAAGTCGTAGCGCAGCGCCAGCTTGCCGGTCAGGCTGTCGCCGAAGTCGGAATAGTGCTCGGCGCGCACCGCGACCGAGGCCAGCAGTTCCTTGGTCAGGTTGGCCTCGACGTCGGCGAACGCGCCGATGGCGGTGCGGTGGGTGTTGCTCGCGTTGGCTGGACGGAAGCCAGGGAATACCTGGGCGCCCGGAGGCGCCGGCAGGCCGCTCGGCAGCACCACGCCGCCGTAGCGGTAGGAGTCTGGCTCGCCGGCAAACAGCTTGTAGCCTTCGCGCCGCGCTTCGGCGCCGACCGCCACGTTCACTGGCGACGCCAGCGATGCCATGTCCACGCTGCGCACGCCGGTCAGGTTCAGCACCAGCTGGTCGTACGAGAAACCGCCCGCGTCGAACTCGGTCTTGCTGTTCGGGCCGATCGAACGGTTCAGCGTGTTTTCGATGGTGAACGCCATCTTGTTCTTGCCGTAGCCGAGCGAGGTATCCATCGCCCAGTCGCCAGCCATCCAGCTGACGCCGGCGGTGGCGCTGTAGTCGTCCACGGTCGGCGCGATGATCGGCAGGAAGCCATTCGGGTAGATCGAGATGATGTTCTGGTCCTGGATCGCGCGCCGGAAGAAGCCGGCCGAGCGCGCATCGCGGTTCTGGTAGCTGGCCCAGCCATAGATCCTGGCGCCGCCGCCGAGGTTGTTGCCGGCGTTGGCGAACAAGGTCGCCTGGGTCATTTCCGGCTCGCCGTACCAGGCGTTGAAGCGGTCGATGGTCGCTTCGCGCGGATCGAATCTGCCGTTCACCAGCGGATACTGCTGGCGCATGTCGTAGCCGCCGCGTTCGGTGCGTTTCTGGTCCTTGTACTCGGCAGCCAGGGTCAGGAAGCCGCTCTCGCCTATCGCCAGGCCCTTCCAGATGCCGACGGTGGCGGTTTCGCCGTCGTTGCGCTTGCGCGAGTTCTTCGCGCTCCAGGTGGCGCCCGCTGGCGCGGCGCTGGTCAGGATGTCGTAGTCGGTGTCGCGCTCGCCGTAGGTGACGGTCGCTTCGCCGCCGGTGCGGTCGGTGCGAAGGCGCACGTTGACCACGCCCGAAATCGCATCCGAGCCGTACTGGGCGGCCGCGCCGTCGCGCAGCACTTCAATGGTCTTGACGATCGAAGTGGGAATCGTGTTCATGTCGACCGCCGCCGAGCCGCGCCCGATGGTGCCGTTGACGTTGACAAGCGAGGACGCATGGCGGCGCTTGGAGTTGACCAGCACCAGCGTCTGGTCCGGCGCCATGCCGCGCAGGGTGGCCGGGCGGATGGTGTCGGTGCCGTCGGCCAGGCCGGGGCGCGGGAAATTCAGCGAAGGCAGCGCGACCGACAGCGCCTGGTTCATCTCGGTGGTGCCGGTGTTCTTCAGGGTTTCGGCGGAAATGACGTCGACCGGGGCGGCGGTGTCGAGAGCGGTGCGGGTGGCAACCCTGGTACCGGTGACGACGACGGTGGCGGTGGCAGTGTCGTCGGCGGTAACGACCTGGGCGGTCGCTGCGCCGCTGGCGAACAGCGACGCGATGGTCAGGGCGAGAATGTGTTTCTTGGGTACGATTGTTCCATGCATTGTTTTTATTCCTCGTTGATGAGTGACGCGAACAACTGTGACAGGGCATACCTCCCGTGCAAAGCGAGGCTGTAGTGCTAAATCCCGGCTTGATATTCGTACTTACATGCAACTATGTCAATTCGACAGCACCAAATTTGACGCAGATAACAACAGTAAATATTTTCTAGTCAGTTTCGCGTAAGCATGGACAGTCGCCGCAAATGAAAAGCGGCGCCCAAACGGCGCCGCCCAAAGACCTTCAAAAGCGGGGCATCGCGCCCCGCCCCGCCTCAAGCCTTGCGCTTGAAGGCCTTCTGCACAACCGTCACCAACAGCAGCACCACGGCGCCCGCGATCACGCCCGCCACCAGGTCGATCAACGTTGGCGTTAACGCCTTCAGTACCACGCCCACTCCCGGCACGGTTCCAGCAGCCACCGCCGCGCCCTCGACCATCGCCGCCAGCGAATGCACACCATGCATCAGGATGCTGCCGCCCACCATGAACATCGCGGCGGTACCCAGCACCGACAGCGACTTCATCAGCTTGGGCGCGACCCACAGCAGCCCGTTGCCGACCGCCCGCGCCGCCCCATTGGCAAGCCGGCTCAGGTAGAGGCCGGCGTCATCCATCTTGACGATGCCCGCCACCAGCCCGTACACGCCAACCGTCATCACCAGCGCGATGGTCACCAGCACCATCAGCTGCTGGGTGAACGGCTGCAGCGCCACGGTGCCGAGCGAGATCACGATGATTTCGGCCGACAGGATGAAGTCGGTGCGGATCGCGCCTTTGATCTTTTCCTTTTCCAGCGCCACCATGTCCACCGACGGGTCGGTCAGCGCATCGCGCAGTTCCTGGTGGTGGGCTTCGTCCTCGGCCTCGCTGTGCAGCAGCTTGTGCGCCACTTTCTCGAAACCCTCATAGCAAAGGAAGGCGCCGCCGATCATGAGGAGCGGCGTCACCGCCCACGGCGCCAGCGCGCTGATCGCCAGCGCGGCCGGCACCAGGATCGCCTTGTTGACCATCGACCCCATCGCCACGGCCCACACCACCGGCAGTTCACGGTCCGGATTCACCCCCGACACCTGCTGCGCATTGAGCGCCAGGTCGTCGCCCAGCACGCCGGCCGTCTTCTTGGCGGCCACTTTGCTCATGACGGTGACGTCGTCAAGAATGGTCGCGATATCGTCGAGTAAGGCCAGCAAGCTACTTGCCATGGGGGCTGCTCCATATAGTGTCGAAAACACGCATCTTAACTTACTGTTCAGCCAGCCCCACATGTAAAAACACGCGTTTTTTTGCAGTTCAACCTGCAAATAATGCATCTCGTCGCTTTCCGGCAGCCTTCCGGCTCCTCCGTACGTATATTTGTATCCAACCAAAAGCTGCCGACATTTCCACTGGAGGAGTTCCATGAAAACCGAATACGATTTCTCGACCACCGCGCCCGGACACG
>NZ_QYUP01000193.1 GCF_003590855.1 Massilia cavernae | reverse complement strand
CGACAGGACCTGATATGAAGCTTGATTCCTACTGGCTCGATACCGCCCCGCCGTTCACGGCCGGAGCCCAGGGCCAGGTTCCCCAGCGCGCCGACGTGGTGGTTGTCGGCGGCGGCTTTACCGGCCTGTCGGCCGCCCTGGCGCTGGCGCGCCGCGGCGCGTCGGTGGTGCTGCTCGAGGCGGGCCGGGTAGCCGGCGAAGCCTCGGGCCACAATGGCGGCCAGGTCAACACCGGCCTGTTCCACGACTACGCGGATTTGTCGGCGCGCCTTGGCGAAGACAATGCGCGCACCTTCTATCACGCCTACGATGCCGCGGTCGACACGGTCGAGAACCTGGTCCGCGACGAAGGCATCGACTGCGATTTCCGCCGCTGCGGCAAGCTGAAAGTGGCGGCCAAACCCGAACACTACGCCAAGCTGCAGCGCATCCACGCCCAGCTCACGGCCTCGGTCGACCCGACCGTCGAACTGGTGCCGCCCGAGCGCATGGCCGAGGAACTGGGTTCCGCCAGCTTCCACGGCGGCCTGCTGCAGCGCGCCGGCGCCCAGATGCACATGGGTAAATTCGGCGCCGGCCTCGCGCATGCCGCAGTCCGCGCCGGCGCCGCCGTGTTCGAAAACGCAGCCGTCGGCGCGATCGACCGCATCAAGGGCGGCTTCAGGATCAGCTGCGACCGCGGCACCATCGAAGCCGGCCAGGTATTCCTCGCCACCGGCAATTCGAGCCGCGGTCCGTTCAGCTACTTCCGGCGCCGCCTGGTTTCGGTGGGCAGCTTCATCATCGTCACCGAGCCACTGGAGAAGGAAGTGCTGGACCGGCTGGTGCCGACCCGCCGCAACTACGTCACCACCAAGAACATCGGCAACTACTTCCGCGTCACGCCCGACGACCGCCTGCTGTTCGGCGGCCGCGCGCGGTTTGCGCTGTCGAACCCGAAGTCGGATGAAAAGAGCGGCCACATCCTGGCCGACACCATGTCCACCGTATTCCCCGAGCTGTCGAACACGCGCGTCGACTACTGCTGGGGAGGCCTGGTGGACATGACCTCCGACCGCCTGCCCCGCGCCGGCGAGCACGAAGGCATGTTCTATTCGCTCGGCTACAGCGGCCACGGGGCCCAGATGTCGGTCCACATGGGCCAGCTAATGGCGGACATCATGGCCGGCAACGCGGAGAAGAACCCGTGGCGCCACATGCCGTGGCCCGCGATTCCCGGCTACTTCGGCAAGGCGTGGTTCCTGCCGCTGGTGGGCGCCTACTATAAACTGCAAGACAAGCTGCACTAGGCCGCCATGAACGCCACCATTGGAAAACTGTTGTTGCAACGCTTCGCCTTCGCCGCGCTGACGCTGTTGATGGTGTCGGTGGTGGTCTTCATGATCACCAACCTGCTGCCGGGCGACGCCGCCGAGGAGTCGCTCGGCCAGGCCGCCACCCCGGAAGCCGTCGCCGCGCTGCGCGCCCAGTTCGGGCTCGACCAGCCTGCCCCGCTGCGCTACCTGCGCTGGCTGGGCGACATGGCCAGCGGCGACGCCGGCACCTCGCTGGTCAACGGCCAGCCCATCTCCGAACTGATCGGCAAGCGCCTTCCCAGCTCGCTGGTGCTGGCCGCGGCCACCGCCGCGGTCTCGGTGCCGCTGGCGCTCGCGCTGGGCATCATCTCGGCCATGTACCGCGGTTCGCTGTTCGACCGCGCCGTCAACATGACCGCGGTGTCGCTGGTGTCGGTGCCGGAGTTCCTGATCGCGACGCTGGCGGTGCTGCTGTTCGCGGTCAAGCTGCGCTGGCTGTCGGCGCTGTCGCACACCGCCGACATAGCGACCTTTGGCGCCTTCCTGAAGGCCTACGCGATGCCGGTGTTCACGCTGTGCTGCGTGATCGTGGCCCAGATGGCGCGCATGACGCGCGCCGCCGTGATCGACCAGCTCAATTCCCCGTACGTGGAAATGGCGCGCCTGAAAGGCGCCGGCCCGGTGCGCATCGTGCTGGCCCATGCGCTGCCTAACGCGGTCGGCCCGATCGCCAACGCGGTCGCCCTCAGCCTGTCCTACCTCCTGGGCGGCGTCCTGATCGTCGAAAGCATCTTCAACTACCCCGGCATCGCCAACCTGATGATCGACGCCGTCACCACCCGCGACATCCCGCTGGTGCAGGCCTGCGCCATGATCTTCTGCGGCGTCTACCTGCTGCTGGTCACGCTGGCCGACGTGCTGGCGATCGTCTCCAACCCGAGGTTACGCAACCAATGAACATCCGCGCCACTCTCTCGCCGCTGGCCATGGTTGGCCTGGCCATCACCTCGTTCTGGCTACTGATCGCCCTGGTCGGTCCCTCCATATCGCCCTACGATGCGTCGGCGCTGGTCGATGCCGAGGTGTTTGGCGCCATCAGCGCCCAGTTCCCGCTCGGGACCGACTACCTCGGCCGCGACATGCTGAGCAGGATCCTGTACGGCGCCCGCTTCACGGTGGCTCTGGCCCTGGTGGCCGCGCTGCTGGCCAGCACCGGCGGCACCTTCCTGGCGCTGTGCGCCGCCACGGCAGGCGGCTGGGTGGACGGCGCCATGAGCCGCGCCTTCGACACCCTGATCTCCATCCCCAGCAAGATGTTCGCGCTGATGATGGTGGCCTCCTTCGGCTCCTCGGTGCCGGTGCTGGTGGCCACCGCCGCCATCGGCTTCATGCCGGGCGCCTACCGCATCGCCCGCGCGCTGGCCGTGAATGTCCATGCGATGGACTTCGTGCAGGCCGCCCGTGCCCGCGGCGAGGGACTGGTCCACATCGCCGTGGTCGAGATCCTGCCGAACATGATCCGCCCGGTGCTGGCCGACTTCGGCCTGCGCTTCGTGTTCATCGTGCTGCTGCTGTCCGGCCTGTCGTTCCTGAGCCTGGGTGTGCAGCCGCCGGATGCCGACTGGGGTTCGCTGGTGCGCGAGAACATCGCGGGCCTGAGCGAAGGCGCCCCCGCCGTTCTGATGCCGGCACTGGCCATTGCTACGCTGACCATCGGCGTCAACCTGTTGATCGACAACCTGCGCGGCGGACGCGCGGGCAAGGAAGCCTGAACATGACAGCACTGGTCCATGTGGAAGACCTGCGCGTAGTAGCGCGCAACGCCGAAGGCGCCGACGTGGAAATCGTCAAGGGCGTCGGCTTCTCGATCAAGAAGGGCGAAGTGCTGGCCCTGATCGGCGAGTCCGGCTCGGGCAAGACGACCATCGCCCTGTCGCTGATGGGCTATGCCCGCAGCGGATGCCGCATCAGCGGCGGCACGGTGCGCATCGGCGAGCAGGATGTGCTGGGCCTGGACAATGCCGGCCTGGCCGCGCTGCGTGGGCGCACCGTCGCCTACATCGCGCAGAGCGCGGCGTCGGCATTCAACCCGTCCAAGACACTGATGGACCAGGTGATCGAGAGCGCCCTGATCCACCGCACCATGACGCGCGAGGCGGCCGAAGCCAAGGCGGTCGGGCTGTTCCGCGCGCTGGCCCTGCCCGACCCCGAACGGATCGGCGCGCGCTATCCGCACCAGGTGTCCGGCGGCCAGCTGCAGCGCGTGATGGCCGCGATGGCCTTCATCACCGACCCGGCGCTGGTGATCCTGGACGAGCCGACCACCGCGCTCGACGTGACCACCCAGATCGAAGTGCTGAACGCCTTCCGCAACGTGGTGCGCCAGCTGGGAACCACCGCGGTCTACGTGTCGCACGACTTGGCGGTGGTGGCGCAGATGGCCGACCGCATCGTCGTGCTGCGCGGCGGCGAGGTGCGCGAGAACAGCAGCACCCCGCGCCTGCTGTCGGCGCCCACCAGCCCCTACACCGCCAGCCTGCTAGCGGCGGCCGAACCGGCGCCGCGCCAGCTGGACCCGCTGGCGCACGGCTCCGCCCCGCTGCTGCAGGTACGCGGCCTGGTGGCCGGCTACGGCCCGCCTGACAGCAGCGGACTGCCCTCCAAGCGCATCCTGAGCGACATCGACCTGACCATCGAACGGGGCGCCACGGTTGGCGTGATCGGCGAATCCGGCTCGGGCAAGACTACGCTGGCGCGCGTGATTGCCGGCATGGTGCCGGCCGCGCGCGGGAGCATCCTGCTGGACGGCGAGCCGCTGGTCGGCGGAGCCGCCCGTACCCGCGAGCAGTTCCGCCGCGTGCAGTTCGTGTTCCAGAACGCCGACACCGCGCTCAACCCGGCGCACACCATCGAACGCATCCTGGCGCGCCCGCTGGCCTTCTACCACGGCATGGACCGCGCCGCACAGGCGAAGCGCGTGCGCGAGCTGCTCGACCTGGTCAAGCTGCCCGCCGCCGTGGCGGCGCGCCGCCCCGGCGAGCTGTCGGGCGGCCAGAAGCAGCGCATCAACCTGGCGCGCGCGCTGGCAGCGAAGCCGGACCTGATCCTGTGCGACGAGATCACCTCCGCGCTGGACACCGTGGTGGCCGCCGCCATCCTCGACCTGATGGCCGAGCTGCGCCGCGAACTGAAGGTGTCCACTCTGTTCATCAGCCACGACATCAACACGGTGCGCGCCATCTGCGACGACATCGTGGTGCTGTACGCCGGCGCCAAGGTCGAAGCCCGGCCCCGTTCGGCGCTGGCGACGCCGCCCTTCCATCCTTACTCGCACCTGCTGATCTCCTCGGTGCCGGAACTGCGCCAGGGCTGGCTGGAGGAAGTGGCGGAACGCGCGCCTGCCGGCCTGCCACCGATCGGCCCCGTTGCCTCCACGCCTGGCCTGTGCACCTTCCTGCACCGCTGCAGCGTGCGCATCGATGGCGTCTGCACCCAGACCGTGCCGCCTCGCCGCCAGCTGCCAGGCGGCGGCCAGATCCTGTGCCACCACAGCGGCCAGGCGCTGCGCACCATGCAGGCGCCGCTGCAACGCTTCGAGGAACTGGCATGAGCGCCCGTTTCGTCAGGCTGGCCGAAGCCGGCCGCGCCACCGTCCGGTTCACCATCGACGGCCGCCCGAGCGAAGCGTTCGAGGGCGACAACCTGCTGGTGGCCATCATGGGAGCGGCGCGCACGCTGCGCACTTCCGAATTCGGCGACGGCAAGCGCGCGGGCTTCTGCCTGATGGGCGCCTGCCAGGATTGCTGGGTGTGGACCGCGCAAGGCGAGCGCCTGCGCGCCTGCTCGACGCCGGTGGCCGACGGCATGCAGATCGTCACAGAGAACACGGAGGAAGCATGGCTGAACCACGCGTAATCGTCGTGGGTGCGGGGCCTGCCGGCGTACGCTGCGCCGAGCAGCTGGTGTCGGCCGGCTTGCGACCGGTGCTGATCGACGAGGGCCGCCGCGACGGCGGCCAGATCTACCGCCGCCAGCCCGCCAATTTCACGCGCAGCTACGCCACCCTGTACGGCACCGAAGCGGGGCGCGCCGAAGCGCTGCATACCAGCTTCGACCGCCTGCGCGACAAGGTCGACTACCGCAGCGAAACGCTGGCCTGGAACCTGGCCGGCGGCGAACTGCATGTGGTGAAAGACCAGCGCGCAGCGCGCATTCCCTACGACGCGCTGGTGATCTGTTCCGGCGCCACCGACCGCCTGATGCCGGTCAAGGGCTGGCACTATGCCGGCACCTACAGCCTGGGCGCGGCCCAGATCGCTCTGAAATCGCAGGCCTGCTCGATTGGGCGCCGCGTGGTGTTCATGGGCACTGGTCCCCTGCTCTACCTGGTCGCTTCGCAATACCTGAAGGCCGGCGCCAGCATCGCCGGCGTGCTCGACACCTCGCGCCTGCGCCACCAGGCGGCGGCCATGCCCAAGCTGCTCGCGCGCCCGGCCCTGCTGGCCAACGGCCTGAAATTCATCCGCGCGCTGAAGAACGCCGGCGTGCCGGTCCTGTCGGGCATCGAGCCGGTGGAAATCAGCGGCAGCGCCGATGACGGCGTATCCGGCGTGAGCTTCCGCGATGCCGGCGGCGCCCTGCGGACGATTGAATGCGACGCCGTGGCGATGGGCTATCACCTGCGTCCTGAAACCCAGCTGGCCGACCTGGCGCGCTGCGCCTTCCGTTTCGACCAGCAAGCGCGCCAGTGGTTTCCCGAGGTGAGCCTGGAAGGCCGCAGCTCGGTCCCGGGCGTGTACCTGGCGGGCGACGGCGCCCGCATCCTTGGCGCCGACGGCGCCGAGAACGCCGGCCGGCTGGCCGCGCTGTCGCTGCTGGCGGACCACGGCTACCAGGTTGACGAGACGGCTGCCGCGCGGATAGTGGGCATCCAGCAAAAAATGGACCGCTTCCGCGTGGGCCTGGTGCAAGCCTTCCCCTGGCCGCAGCAGCTGGCGGCAAAACTTCCCGACGACGCCATCGTCTGCCGCTGCGAAAGCATCACCGCGGGCGAACTGCGGCGCGTGGTGTGCGACATGGGCGCGCAGGAGGCGAACCGCGCCAAGGCGTTCAGCCGCGTGGGCATGGGGCGCTGCCAGGGCCGCTACTGCGGACAGGCCGGCGCCGAAGTCATCGCGCATGCCGCCGGCGTGCCGATCGAATCGGTGGGACGGCTGCGCGGGCAGGCCCCGGTCAAGCCGCTCAGCATCACGGTACGCGAGGACAAGGCATGAGCGAGCAACGGTCCGACGTACTGATTATCGGGGGCGGCCTCATGGGTGCTTCCACCGCTTTCTTCCTGCGCCGGCGCGGCGTGTCGGTGACCGTGCTCGAACGCGGGCTGGTGGGCCAGCAGGCCAGCGGCACCAACTTCGGCAATGTGCGCCGCCAGGCGCGCTACCTGCCGCAACTACCGCTCGCAAACCGCGCGCATGAAGTGTGGGGCAAGCTGCCGCAACTGATCGGCGAGGACGTCGAGTTCCTGCGCTCCGGCCATATCCGGGTCGCCTACATCCCCGAGCAGGTGGCGGCGATGGAGAAGTATGCGCTGGACGCGCGCGAGTACGGTCTCGACCTCGAAATGATCAGCGGCCCGCGCATGCGCGAACTGTATCCCTTCCTCGGCCGCGAAGTGCTGGCGGCGTCGCTCGCGCCGGATGACGGCCACGCCAACCCGCGCCTCACCGCGCCGGCCTTCGCGCGCGCCGCGATCCGCGATGGCGCGCAGATTTTCGAGAACACGGAAGTCGCCTCGATCGGCAAGGACGGCACCGATTTCCGTGCCGTCTGCAGCGATGGCCGCGAATTCCGCGCACCGGCCCTGCTGATCGCCAGCGGCGCCTGGGGCGACGCGATGAGCGCGCAGTTCGGCGAGCCCGTCCCGATGGCCGTGCGCGGCCCGCAGATGGGCGTGACGGAGCCGGTCCCCTACCGCATCGGTCCTGCCGTCGGCGTGGCGACGAAAGAGCTGCACGAGATGCTGTACTTCCGCCAGGTCAAGCGCGGCAACATCGTCTTCGGCGGCTGCGGCCGCGGCCCGGCCGACGCGGTCACGCGCCGAGCCTACGTGCTGCCCGAGCATACCCTGACGCAGTTCACCCAGCTGGCGCGCCTCGCGCCGGCGGTCGCGCGGCTGAACATCATCCGCGTCTGGAGCGGCATCGAAGGCTATATGGACGACAGCCTGCCCGTGATGTGCCAGAGCGCCCGCGTCAGCGGCCTGCACTATGCCTTCGGTTTCAGCGGCCACGGCTTCCAGCTCGGCCCCGGCGTGGGCGAGGTGATGGCGGAACTGATCGCGACCGGCGCCACGTCGACGCCGATCGCGCCCTTCCACATCGGCCGCTTTGCGCCGCAGCAGGCAGCGGCAGGCGCCAGCCCCGCCGGCATTCCCGTGCTGGCCCGGCCATGAAAGCCGGCATGTGCCGCTTCCTCAAGACCCTGCTTCTGTGGATGCTGATCGCCGTGCGCGGTGCCAAGCAGAAACCAGCATTAGCGGGAGTTTGCCTCCCGGGCCGTGCGCAGCAAAAGATGCTGAGCAGGCACACCAATTCACGATTTTGAGCGTTGCGAGGTACCTCCAACGCAGTAATCGCCCGCCGCCTGTATGGTGTAATGAAGTCACTGCAAAGGCTGGCGGCGCGCTGTGCGTCAACCGTCCGTGCCGGTCCCACCTGTCGTTGTCAAGGAAAGATCACCAGTGAAGCTGGGCTGCTCACACTACCGATTAATTGCGGCCATCGTGATGTTTTTCATGATGGGCCTCCAATTCGCCAATGGCCACTCGACATCCCACCTCCAGCTCGAACACCGCCATCCAGGCGTAGCAGCGTACGAAAGCGCCGCGGACGGCGGCCATCATCACGACCACGATGATGTCCCGACGCTGGATGAAGAGAGCGAGAAGCATACGCACAAGCACGACCCGGGCGACCATACCCACGACCTCCCGCTTCGCCTGGTCCGCGCGACCATCGAATTCGCGTTCCTGCCTGACTGGCACCCCGCCACGCCGGTTTCCGTGCACTCCAATACTCTCTATCCGCTCGAGCGCCCGCCGAAGCGCGTCTCCGCTGCCTGACCGAGTTCCACGCGCGGCTGCACCAGCCGGCGTGTGACCTTTTCAATCCGCTTTGGAGAACCTCATGTTTACACTCCCGTATTCCGGGGGCGTGGGCCCGCTTGCGCATGCACAGCGGCTTCGCCTCCTATGGTGCGCCGCCGGCGCCCTGCTTCTCTACGTGCTTGCCACCTCCGCCGCACAAGCCCACGGCATCGCCGATGGCGACAAAGGCTATATCCAGGAAATCAGCGGCGTCCATTTTTTGCCGTTCATGTACCTCGGCGCCAAGCACATGTTCACTGGCTATGACCACATCCTCTTCCTGTTCGGAGTGATCTTCTTCCTTTACAAGCTGAAGGACATCGGCCTGTATGTCAGCCTGTTCGCCGTCGGCCACTCGACGACGATGATGCTGGGCGTGTTCTTTGGAACCAGCATCAACGGCTACCTGATCGACGCCATCATCGGCCTGTCCGTGGCGTACAAGGCGCTCGACAATGTCGGCGCTTTCCAGCGCTGGTTCGGCGTTCAGCCCAACACCAAGGTGGCGACACTCGTATTCGGCCTGTTCCATGGTTTCGGCCTGGCCACCAAGGTGCAGGAATACGAGATATCGCCCGACGGCCTGCTGGCGAACATGGTCGCCTTCAACATCGGTGTCGAGGCTGGCCAGTTGCTGGCGCTCGCGACCATCCTGATCGCCATGGGCTTCTGGCGCCGCACCGACAGTTTCATGCGCCATGCCTACACCGCCAACATCGCCATGATGACCTGCGGGTTCTTGCTGATCGGCTACCAGCTGACCGGCTACTTCACTCTTTGATCGGAACCAATCATGTACAACACTGATATGCCGAGCCGCGCCGAGCTCCCAAGCACCCAAAAACTGTTGCGCTCCACCGCCGCCGCCATCGTTGTGGCAGGAGTGCTGCTGTCCACCGTTGTGATGCCTTCCGAATACGGCATCGATCCTACCGGCCTCGGCAGCGCTTTCGGCCTGACCGAAATGGGAAAGATAAAGGCAGCGCTTGCGGCAGAAGCTGCCGCGGACGAAGCTGCCTCCCCACGCGCGCCAAAAACGCCGCCGGCCGCAATCGCGGCTGCCGCCGCTCCGGCGGCACCCAAGGCCGAGGCCAGCGCCGCACCGCTCGCGGCAGCCGGCGCTGTGCGCTCGGACGAAATGAGCGTGTCGCTCAAGCCTGGCGAGGGGACGGAAGTAAAGATGGCGATGGTGAAAGGCGCCACCGTGCACTATGAATGGAAGACCGACGGCGGCCTGGTCAATCACGACACCCACGGCGACCCTGCGAACGGGCCGGCGAACACCTTCCACCGCTACAAGAAGGAGAAACAGGTGTCCGGAAACAGCGGCGATTTCGAAGCTGTCTTCGACGGCAACCATGGCTGGTTCTGGCGCAACCGCAGCGACAAGGAGGTCAAGATATTCCTGAAGACGACCGGCGCTTACTCAAGCATCAAGCGAATGATGTAAGCGCGGCGGCGCCGCGCGGCAGCTGGCGCGGCGCCTGCATCCACACCAGATTTCGTCACATCAAAAAAATCACCTATCAGGAATCTCATGCAATCTTTACGCCCTCGTACCCTGGCCTTATTCCTGGTCGCAACCTATCCACTGATCGCCGCCGCAACAGAGGCGGATTTGCCGGCGGAGGAAGCGGCTGCGGTACCAGCAAAGCAGCAGGACAAAGTCGTTGTCGTGACCGCCCAGCGACAGGGCTACCGTGCGCTGTCCGCCACGGGCGCCACCAAGACCGATACGTTGTTAATAGATGAAATACACTGCCAGGCCCAGGACGAGCCAGATACCGAAAGCAATCCAGGTTGACTTGCTCAGGAAGGTCATCAAGGCCACGCAGGCTACGATGGCCAGAGCCGGCACATACGGAACGCCAGGGCAGCGGAATGCCCGGTGCAGGTCCGGGCGCTTCTTGCGCAGGCCGACGATCCACGTCGCCAGGAACGGGGTTCCGTATGTCGGATGAATGGTCGCGAGGCGCTTTGGCAGCAGGCCGTCGCGCGCCATCGCGAAGATGATGCGGGTCTGGCCAAAACTCATCACCAGGATCACGGTCGGCGAATTCGAAGCTGTCTTCGACGGCAACCACGGCTGGTTCTGGCGCAACCGCAGCGACAAGGAGGTCAGGATATTCCTGAAGACGAATGGCGCTTACTTAAGCATCAAACGAATGATGTAAGATTAAGAGCGCGGCGGCGCCGCGCGGCAGTTGGCGCGGCGCCCGCATCCACACCAGTTCTCGTCACATCAAAAAAATCACCTATCGGGAATCTCATGCATTCTTTACGCCCTCGTACCCTGGCCTTATTCGTGGCCGCAACCTATCCACTCATCGCCGCCGCAACAGAGGCGGATGTGCCGGCAGAGGAAGCGGCCGCGGTACCAGCAAAGCAGCACGAAGTTGTTGTCGTGACCGCCCAAAGGCCGGGCTACCGTGCGCTGTCCGCCACCGGCGCCACTAAGACCGATACGTTGTTGAAAGACCTGCCGCAAAGCGTGCGGGTGATCACCGGAGAGTTGTTGAAGGACGTCGGTGTGACCACGCTGGCAGGCGCGCTCGACCTGGCAAGCGGCATTTCGCGCCAGAGCAACCTGGGCGGCCTGTGGGACAGCTATGCGATGCGCGGCTTTACCGGCGACCCTAACTTCGGCTCCGACTACATGGTCAATGGCTTCAGCTCCAGCCGCGGCTACAACGGCCTGCGCGATTCGGCCGGCACCCAGAGCGTCGAAGTGCTGAAAGGGCCGGCATCGGCCCTGTATGGCCGCGGCGAGCCAGGCGGAACCATCAATATCACAACCAAGAAGCCGCGCTTCGATCCGGCCTACGTGGTGGACTTTTCCGTCAGCAGCTACCAGACCTACCGCACCGCCGTCGACCTGACCGGCCCGCTCAGCGACACGATGGAGTACCGCCTGAACGCCGCCCACGAGCAGGGCGACAGCTTCCGCGACACCCTGCACTACAAGCGCTCGTTCATCTCGCCCTCGTTCATCTGGCTGCTGGGCGAGTCGACCACGATTTCCTACGAAGTCGAGGCATCGAAGCAGGACACTCCGTTCGACCGCGGCGTGGTGGCGGTGAACGGGGTACTGGGCCTGATCCCGAATTCGCGCTTCCTGGGCGAGCCCGGCGACGGTCCGACCACCGTCGAATCGCTCGGACAGCAGCTGTTCATCGAACACCAGTTGAACGACGACTGGAAGGTGCAGACCGGCGTGTCCTACCGCGACAGCTCGATGAAGGGCTTCTCGACCGAAGCGAACAACCTGCTGGCGGACGGCCAGACCCTGCGCCGCCAGCGCCGCCACCGCGACTCCTCGGCCACCGACATGTCCGGCCGCCTGGAAGTGCTGGGCAAGTTCAGCATCGCGTCGATGGTGCACAGCGTGCTGTTCGGCGTGGACGGCTACAAGTTCGACGACACCCGCCTGCACCTGCGCCGCAATCCTTCGGCCACCAACCCGTACGCGATCAACATCTACAACCCGGTGTACGGTGGCGTCGCCGACCCGCTGGCGGTGGCGATCAACACGGTCGAGGAACAGAGCTCGCACGGCTTCTACGCCCAGGACCAGATCGACCTGACGGAGCAGTGGAAGGCCATGGTGGGCGTGCGCTACGACAGCTACGACCAGACCGTCACCAACCGCGGCTTCGCCCTGTCGAATTCCCAGTCGCTGTCGGCCACCAGCCCGCGCGCCGGCCTGGTCTACCAGCCGACCAAGGAGATTTCGCTGTACGTGACCGCGGCCAAGGGCTTCCGCCCGAACAGCGGCATCAGCATCGACAACAAGGCCTTCCCGGCCGAGGAAAGCAAGTCCTACGAAGTCGGCGGCAAGCTCGAAACCGCCGACGGCAAGATCATCGGCACGCTGGCGGTCTACAAGATCTCGAAAGAGAACGTGCTGACCACCAATCCGCTCAATACCGACTTCTCGATCTCGGCCGGCGAAGTAGGCAGCAAGGGCATCGAACTGGACGTATCGGGCGAAATCTGGAAAAACGTGCGGATGTCGGCGGCCTATGCCTACACCGATGCCACGGTAACCAAAGGCGACAACCTCATCAAGACCGGCGCCCAGTTCCCAAACGTGCCGAAACACAGCGGCAGCGCCGTGCTCACCAGGATGTTCAAGATCGGTGAGGCCAGCGCCTCGCTGGGTGGCGGCTTCATCTACGTCGGCGAACGGCTTGGCGACGTCGCGGCCACCACCAGCTTCCGCCTGCCTGGCTACACGACCGCGCGCCTGATTTCGTCGTACTCGCCGACCAAGAAGCTGCGCCTGTCGCTGAACGTCGACAACCTGTTCGACAAGGAGTACTACGCGAGTTCGTACAGCCAGGTGTGGATCGCGCCGGGCACCGCACGTACCGTGACGCTGAACCTTCAGTATAGGTTCTGACGTACATCCGGCGCCCGATGCCAGGCAGCATCAGGCGCCGATATCGGCGCATTGCGGTTTGCGCCGATTTACGCCTCGTGAAACGCCTCTTCCCGCTTCTTCCGCAAGGTCGGCAACAGCACGATAATCATCGCCGCCACGGCCAGCCCTAGCATCACCGCGCTGATCGGCCGCTGCACGAACACGAACGGATCGCTGCGCGACAACAGCAGCGCGCGCCGCAGGTACTCTTCCATCATCGGTCCGATGATGAAGCCAAGCAGCATCGGCGCCGGTTCGGCGCCCAGTTTCGCGCAGATGTAGCCAAACAGTCCGAACAAGGCCATCAGCCAGATGTCGAAGTCGCTGTTGTTCAGGCTGAACACGCCAATCGAGCAGAACATCAGGATCGCCGGGAACAGCCTGTGGTACGGCACGGTGATCATCTTGACCCACAGCCCGATCATCGGCAGGTTCAGCACCACGAGGAAGAAGTTACCGATCCACATCGACGCGATCAGGCCCCAGAACAGCGCCGGCTGCTCGGTCATGACGGCCGGGCCCGGCTGTATGCCCTGGATGATCATGGCGCCGATCATCAGCGCCATCACCGGATTCGACGGAATACCCAGCGTCAGCATCGGGATGAACGAGGTCTGGGCGCCGGCGTTGTTGGCGGCCTCCGGCGCCGCCACGCCTTCGATCGCGCCTTTGCCGAACTGGGCGGAATTCTTCGATACCTTCTTTTCGATCGAGTACGACGCGAACGAGGCGAGCATGGCGCCGCCGCCGGGAAGGATCCCCAGCGCCGAACCGAGGATGGTTCCGCGGAACACGGGCGCGATGATGCGCTTGAAGTCGTCCTTGCTCAGCATCAGCCCGGACACTTTCTTCATGACCAGGTTGCGTGTTTCGTCGTGCTCGAGGTTGCGAACGATTTCACCGATGCCGAACATGCCCATTGCCACGATGACGAAGTTGATGCCGTCTGCCATTTCCGGCATGTCGAAGGTATAGCGTGCGGTGCCGGAATTGACGTCGGTTCCAATCAGACCCAGCAACAGGCCAAGCAGCACCATGCCGACGGCGTTGAGCAGCGATCCGCTGGCGAGCACGACTGAAGCGACCAGGCCCAGCGTCACCAGCGAGAAGTATTCCGCCGGCCCGAACTTGAGCGCCAGGTCGGCCAGCGGCGGCGCGAACAGCGCCAGCAGCACGGTGGCCACCGTGCCCGCAAAGAACGATCCCAGCGCGGCGGTGGCGAGCGCCTTGCCGGCGTGCCCATTGCGCGCCATCTGGTAGCCGTCGATGGCCGTAACGACCGAAGATGATTCTCCCGGTAAATTGACCAGGATGGCCGTGGTCGAACCGCCGTACTGTGCGCCGTAGTAAATCCCCGACAGCATGATCAGCGCCGAGATCGGCGGCAGGCCGAAGGTGGCCGGCAGCAGCATGGCGATGGTGGCGACCGGCCCGAGGCCAGGCAGCACGCCCACCGCGGTGCCGACGAACACGCCGATCAGGCAGTACATCAGGTTGGTCAGCGTGAACGCTGTCTCGAAGCCAAGGGCCAGGTGATTGATAAGTTCCATGAGCCCTCCCCTAGAACCCAAGCCACGGGCCGAAGGCCGCCATCGGCAAGCCGAGCAGCTTCGCGAACACCAGCACGCTGAACGCGGCCAGGCCCGCCGCCAGCGCAAGCACTTCACGCCAGCGGAATTTCGGGCTGGCGAAGGCGCTCACCAGGACAAGCACAATGATCGCGGGCACCAGCCCGGCACCGCGCATCAGGACTCCGAACAGGATCTCCGCCGCCAGCACCAGCACCAGTTCCTTGATATGGAACCTGCCCACCGCTTCGCCGTGGCGCACGAACGCACGCGCAGCTGCGCCCACGCCGACCAGGGCCAGCATGCCGCCCAGAATGGTTGGAAAGTAAGCCGGGCCCATTCGCCCGGCGCTGCCCATCGGGTAGTCGCGGCCGATAAACACGGCGGCCAGCCCGAAGAACAGGAAAATTATGCCGATCCAAAAGTCTTTTGGATGGCGGATCGAAGTTTTCACAGCGCGTCCCCTCATTGATTCTTATATTGAAAAGGGCAGCGCCGCTTGCGCAGCCCTGCCCTTCCGGCGTTACGGCTGCGCGAGCCTTACTCGATGGTGACCTTGGCCTGTTTCACCAGCTTTGCGAAGCGGTCGGTATCGGTGCGGATCTGGGTGGCCATCTGCGTTGCCGTGTTACCGACAGGGACGGCGCCGATTTCGTCCATGCGTTTCTTGAATTCCGGCGAGTTGGCGATCTTGACGAGTTCGGCATTCAGGCGCGCCACCACGTCCTTTGGTGTAGCTACCGGAGCCAGCACGCCGAACCACGTGCCCTGGTCGAAGCCCTTCAGGCCCGATTCGTCCAGGGTCGGCACGTCCGGCAGCGCGGCCGAGCGCTTGATCGTCGTCACCGCCAACGCGCGCAGCTTGCCGGCGCGAATGTGCGACAGCACCGGCGTCACGGTATCGAAGGACATGTCGATCTGGCCGCCCAGCAAATCGATCGTCAGCGGGCCGCTGCCCTTGTATGGCACGTGCATCAGGTCGACGCCGCTGGCCATGCTGAACTGGGCCGCGATCAGGTGCTGGCCGGTGCCGTTGCCGTTCGAGCCGTAGGTCATCTTGCCCGGCGATTTTCTGGCCAGTGCGATCAGTTCCTTGACGTTCCTGGCCGGCACATTCGGGTTCACCACCAGCACGTTCGGCACCATGGCCACCGTGCTCACCGGCGCCAGGTCGCGCTGGAAGTCGTACGGCAACTTCTTGTAGACGCTGGTGGCGATGGTGTGGTGCACCGCGCCCACCAGCAAGGTGTAGCCGTCCGGCTTGGCCTTGGCCACGTAATCGGCCCCGATGGTGGCGCCCGCGCCCGGCTTGTTTTCGACGATGACCGGCTGGCCCAGCACCTTGCTCAGCTCCTGGCCCATGGTGCGTGCGATGGCGTCGGTCGTGCCGCCGGTAGCGAACGGGACGATGATGCTGACGGTCTTGGCAGGCCATGCCTGGGCCATCGCCGCGCTGCCGCTACCTAGCAGTGCCGCCATCGCGGCGAGTTGGACGAGGCGCGGGAACTGGTGGGATTGATTACGCATGGTTGTCTCCTGATAGCGTTATTGGTGGGTTTCGGCCCTTGCGGTACGGTTGCCATCGGCAAAGTCCGCCCTGTATTGTGTTTCTGGGCTTGGGACGAATATACGGCTTGCACCAGTTAAAAGATGACGCTAAAGTTGAAGCATTATCAAAATTGATTCAACAATGTCCACTCCCATCAACGCACATTCCGAAATGGCGTTCTTCAGCCTGCTGGTTCGGGCCGGCAGCCTGTCGGCCGCCGCGCGCGAGCTGAACGTCACCACGGCCGGCGTCAGCAAGCGCCTCAGCCAGATGGAGGCCCGCCTGGGCGCACGGCTGCTGCACCGGACCACGCGCCGCATCGGCCTCACCGCCGAAGGCGAGATATACCTGTCGAACGCGCGCCGCATCCTGGCCGACATCGAGGACATGGAGCAGATGATCACCAGCGCCGGCAGCGCGCCCAAGGGCCTGCTGCGCGTGAACGCGACGCTGGGCTTCGGCCGCAGCCACGTCGCGCCGCTGATCTCCGCCTTCCACAAGCGCTACCCGGACGTCGACATCCAGCTGCAGGTGACGGTGAACCCGCCATCGGTGATCGAGGATGCCTGCGACGTGTGGATCAGGTTCGGCGAACCGCCGGATACGCGCGTGATCGCGCGCCGGCTTGCGTCCAACCGCCGCCTGATCTGCGCAGCGCCCTCCTACCTCGAACGCCACGGCACGCCGCGCGTTCCCAACGACCTTGCACAGCATAGCTGCATTGGTATCCGCCAGGGGGAAGAAGGTTATGGAATCTGGCACCTGTCGCAGGGCCAGCGCACCGAAACGGTCAAGGTGCGGGGAGCGCTCAGTACCAACGACGGGGAAATCGCGGTCAACTGGGCGCTGGAAGGGAACGGCATCATCATGCGCGCCGAATGGAATATCGCCAAATACCTGGAAAGCGGCCGCCTCCGGCAGGTACTGGCGAACTGGGACACGCCGCCGGCCGACATCTACGCGGTCTATCCGTACCAGCTGCAGACCGCCGCGCGGGTACGCACGTTTGTCGACTTTGTCGCCGAAGCCTTTGCCTCGGCGACGCCGCTGGGACAGTAGTTCCTTGCCTTGATCAGAACGAGTGGCGCACGCCCAGGTTGAAGGCGCGGTCGCCGCTGCCCGACTCGGAGTTGTTGGCCACCGTGTAGCCCGCGCCGTTCTTGTTGTCGATGGAGCCGTACGCGGTATAGAAGCTGGTACGCCTCGACAGCGGATGCAGGTAGCCCACTCCCCACGAACTGGCGTCCTGGTTGAAGCTGGTCTTGTCATCCTTGCGCATCACCGATGCCAGCAGTGTGCCGCTGCCTATCGGCGCCGACAAGCCTACCAGGATCTCGTTGCCGTCGGTGGATGCGGTTGGCCGCACGCCGCCGAAGGGATTGCTGGTGTTGCCGAGCGGCGCCGCATTGAAGCCCTCGTCCACGTTGTATGCAAAGTAGGCCTTGACCACCTTGAAGTCGTAGTTCACGGCCAGCAGCGTGTTCCTGCCGACCGAGCGGTCTACCGCCACCACGCCCGGCGCCGCGGCGATGTCCGAGTTCTTGTGGTTATGGGCCAGTCGCACATTGAGCGGGCCTTTCGAGTAGCCGACCGATGCGCCGATCTGGCGTCCGGCACTGGCGCTGCCGCCCTGCTCGCCCGCGCTGTATGCCAGGTCCGCGGTGAAGCCCGCCGTTGCGGGCGCCGTGTACATCACCGTGTTGCTGGTGCGGACGTTCGAGCCAAAATCGGGGAACAGGTTTTTCGAGCCGCCGGCATACCCAGTCGAAAACGGATCGGCCACCTGCGCCAGCGCCTGGTGCCACGGCGTG
>NZ_QYUP01000192.1 GCF_003590855.1 Massilia cavernae | reverse complement strand
ACGCCGACAGCTACACCATCGCCTTCCTCACCGGCGTGCCGGGCGGCGACGTGAAGAACCACCTGCAGGGCGACTTCGTCAGCGTCTACGTGCCGACCACGCCGAACCCGACTTCCGGCTTCTTCCTGATGATGGAACGCTCGCGTGTCGTCGAACTGGATATGAGCGTCGACGCGGCCCTGAAATACATCGTCTCGATGGGCGTCGTCGCCCCCGAGCAGACACCGATCAAGAAAACTGAAGGCGCGCTGCCAGCGTCCACCGAACAACCAACCTAGACTGAAAAATTATGTCCTCCATGCGTACACACTACTGCGGCCTCACCACTGAAGCGCTGCTGGGCCAAACCGTCAGCCTGTGCGGCTGGGTACACCGTCGCCGCGACCACGGCGGCGTGATTTTCATCGACCTGCGCGACCGTGAAGGCCTGGTGCAGGTGGTCTGCCATCCGGACAACGCCGACGTGTTTCAAGGCCGCCGAGCATGTGCGCAACGAGTACTGCCTGCGCATCACCGGCGTGGTCAGCAAGCGCCTGGAAGGCACCGCGAACCCTAACCTGAGGTCGGGCACCATCGAAGTAGTGGCGTCGCAGGTGGAAGTGCTGAACGCATCGGTGCCGGTGCCGTTCCAGCTGGACGACGACAACCTGTCCGAAACCACCCGCCTGACCCACCGCGTTCTCGACCTGCGCCGTCCGCAGATGCAGAACAACCTGCGCCTGCGCTACAAGGTGACGATGGAAGTGCGCAAGTACCTCGACAACCTGGGCTTCATCGACATCGAAACCCCGATGCTGACCAAGTCGACCCCGGAAGGCGCGCGCGATTACCTGGTGCCGTCGCGCGTCAACGCCGGCAACTTCTTCGCACTGCCGCAGTCGCCGCAGCTGTTCAAGCAGCTGCTGATGGTGTCGAACTTCGACCGCTACTACCAGATCACCAAGTGCTTCCGCGACGAAGACCTGCGCGCAGACCGCCAGCCTGAATTCACCCAGATCGACTGCGAGACCTCGTTCCTGACCGAGCAGGAAATCCGCGACATGTTCGAAGACATGATCCGCGTCGTCTTCAAGAACACCCTTGGCATCGAACTGCCTAACCCGTTCCCGGTCATGGACTTCGCGACCGCGATGGGCCTGTACGGTTCGGACAAGCCGGACATGCGCGTCAAGCTGGCCTTCACCGACCTGACCGAAACGATGAAGAGCGTTGAGTTCAAGGTGTTCTCGGGCGCCGCCAACATGGAAGGCGGCCGCGTGGTCGGCATGCGCGTACCGCAGGGTGGCGCGATGCCGCGTTCGGAAATCGACGCCTACACCCAGTTCGTCGCGATCTATGGCGCCAAGGGCCTGGCCTACATCAAGGTCAACGAAAAGGCGAAGGGCCGTGACGGCCTGCAGTCGCCGATCGTCAAGAACCTTTCCGACGAAGCGCTGGCACAGGTGCTGGAACTGACCGGCGCCGAAGACGGCGACCTGATCTTCTTCGGCGCTGACAAGGCGAAGGTCGTGAACGACGCGATCGGCGCGCTGCGCGTGAAGATCGGCCATTCCGACTTCGGCAAGAAGGCCGGCCTGTTTGAAGACACCTGGAAGCCACTGTGGGTTGTCGACTTCCCGATGTTCGACTACGACGACGAGTCGGGCCGCTGGACCGCGACCCACCACCCGTTCACCGCGCCGAAGGACGGCCACGAAGACATGCTCGAGACGAATCCGGGCGCGTGCATCGCCAAGGCCTACGACATGGTGCTGAACGGCTGGGAGCTGGGTGGCGGTTCGATCCGTATCCACCGCGAAGAAGTGCAGAGCAAGGTATTCCGCGCGCTGAAGATCGACGCTGAAGAAGCGCAGCTGAAGTTCGGCTTCCTGCTCGACGCGCTGCAGTACGGCGCGCCACCGCACGGCGGCCTGGCATTCGGCCTGGACCGCATCGTGACCATGATGACCGGTTCCGATTCGATCCGCGACGTGATCGCCTTCCCGAAAACCCAGCGCGCCCAGTGCCTGCTGACCAACGCACCTTCCGAGGTCGACGAGAAGCAACTGCGCGAACTGCACATCCGCCTGCGTAACGCAGAGCCGAAGGTAGCGTAATAGCACGCTAAGTATGGGCTCCCGCGTGCGCGGGAACGACGGCTTTGAAACCGTCGTACCCGCGAAAGCGGGTACCCATACTGAGCAAGCCCGACCCGCGCCCCGTGGACAAACCCCACAAAATCCCCGAATCAGTCCTGGTCGTGATCCACACGCCCGACCTGGAAGTACTGCTCATTGAGCGCGCCGACCGCCCCGGCTTCTGGCAATCGGTGACCGGCTCCCTCGACACCAAAGACGAACCGCTGATCGACACCGCCGCGCGCGAACTGTTCGAGGAAACCGGCATCGCCGCCGACGGCAAGCACATCGTGCTGCGCGACTGGCACCTCTCCAACATCTACGAAATCTACCCGGTCTGGCGCCACCGCTACGCCCCCGGCGTGACGCACAATACCGAGCACGTGTTCAGCGTCTGCGTGCCGCGCAACATTGAAATCGCCCTGAGCCCCCGCGAGCACCTGCAATACGCCTGGCTGCCATACCTCGAAGCGGCCGACCGCTGTTTTTCGTCGTCCAACGCCGAAGCCATCCTCCAACTGCCAAGGCATTTTCAGTCCTGATTCAGGTGGCACGGTTGACCCGTGCCAAAACGATTTCTGACTACACACATTACGCTACCTTTTTAGTGCGATGCTGGTGAACGTATGCCTACGCTGATTGTCACCACGGGATATCGTTTTTATTTCTTTAGTCATGAGCCTGGCGAACCTCCCCACATTCACGTTGAGGGAAGCGGACACTCGGCCAAATTCTGGCTCGGTGAAGTCATCTGCGCGCGAAATTACGGCTTCAGCCCGGTTGAACTCAGAAAAATTGAGCGTATTATTCGCGTGTATCGGAACGATTTTCTCAGGAAGTGGAATGAATTCTTCAATCGCAGACGCTGATGAGCGGGTTCGAACAGTGGATTTTTCGGATACCGATATTCATGTGGAACTAATGGATGGGCGTAGGATAAGCGCGCCACTGGAATGGTATCCCCGCTTGGCATCGGCAACGGCTGAACAGCGCAGGTCATGGAAAATCTGCGCGGCCGGATACGGCATCCATTGGAGCGCCTTGGACGAGGATCTGAGCACTGAAGGCTTGTTACGCCAGCAGCCTTCGCCTGAATACACGGCGCGCAAGACCCGCTTCTGAGGCTCTATCTCGATCTTCAGGGCGGAGTATCCCCATCGCGCACCCGCGCACGATAGACATAGTTGCAAAACAACACCGACTTGATGGGGTTAGAATGGCCCCATGAAAATTCGTGTAGCTACTTACAACATTCATAAAGGCGTATCGTCCTTCCGGACTCAGCCCCGCGTGCACGCGTTGAAAAAAGCGATCACGCAGTTCGACGCCGATGTCGTATTTTTACAGGAAGTTCAAGGCCGTCACGACCAGTTGACGGCACGCTACGGTGAGGAAAGCCGCGGCCACCGCAACTGGCCGGCGCGTGCCCAGCACGAGTTTTTCGCCGGCGACTCCCACCACTGCGCCTACGGCATGAACGCGGCATACGACCATGGCCACCATGGCAACGCGCTGCTCAGCCGGTTCTCCATCGCCAATGAACGCAACCACGACGTCTCCGACCACGCCTACGAACAGCGCGGCATACTGCACTGCGTGCTCGACACGCCGAAAGGCAAGATCCACTGCTACGTGATCCACCTCGGCCTGTTCGAGGCGGGCCGCGGCCGCCAGACCCAGGCCCTGATCGAAGCGGTCAACGAATCGGCGCCCAACGGCGAACCGGTGATCATCGCCGGCGACTTCAACGACTGGCGCAACACGCTCAGCGCCAAGCTGCGCAAGGAGCTTGGCGTGGCGGAAGTGTTTGACGAGCTGAGCGGCAAGAACGACTCGGCCATCGGCAAGCTGGTCAACAAGATGGCGGGGCGCGAGCCGGTCATCACCCCGGCGCGCACTTTCCCGGCCGCATTGCCGTGGTTCCGCCTGGACCGCATTTATGTGCGCGGCTTCAAGGTTGAGTCGGCGCTGGTGTTGCATGGTACTTTATGGGCAAAGCTGTCCGATCACGCTCCTATCGTGGCGGAACTGAAGCTGTCCTGAGTTCGTGCAACCCTAACCTCCAATGCGCCCGGTTCACTTCGTACCCAACAACGACATCCAGTTGCTCGAAAGCGGGATCGCACTGTTCCCCGCGATGCTGGCCGCGATCGACACAGCGCGCAACGATGTTTTTTTCGAGACCTACATTTGGGGCAGTGACGACATCGGCTCTTCCGTCGAAGAGGCCCTGGTCCGCGCCGCTCGCCGCGGCGTGCGCGTGCGCGTGGTGCTGGACTGGTTCGGCACCGGCCGCCGCACCGCCACGCGGTTGCGCATGCGGTTCGCCGAGGCGGGCGTGCGCTACCGCGTGTTCAATCCCTGGTTCAAGCGCGGCGTCACGCGCACCCACCGCAAGCTGGCCGTTATCGACGGCGACGTCGCCTTCGTCGGCGGCATCAACTGCAACGACGACTGGTTCCGCGACTATGGGCCCGCGACCCGCCTGCCGGCGCCGCGCTGGGACTTCGCGGTCGAGGTGCGCGGGCCGCTGGTGGCGCAGATCCACCTCGAGATGCAGGTACAGTGGGCGCGCGTAGGCCACCTGGGCATCGTCAACCGGATCAACCTGTTCCGCGAAATGCGCAAGGCCGAGCCGCCCGGCGGCGACACGCCGATGCTGGCCGCCTTCGTGGTGCGCGACAACCTGCGCAACCGCCACACCATCCAGCGCGCCTACCTGCATGCGATTGGCCGCGCCAAGAAAAGCGTCCTGCTCGCCAACCCGTATTTCGCGCCCGGCCACAAGTTCCGCCGCGCGCTGGCGATGGCCGCCAAGCGCGGCGTCGAAGTACGCCTGCTGATCGGCGTCGGCGAGATATGGCTGCAGGACATGGTGGCGCGCTCCTTTTACCCCAAGCTGCTGGCCAGCGGCGTGCAGGTGATCGAATACCGCAAGACCCAGCTGCACGCCAAGGTGGCGGTGATCGACGACGACTGGTCCACGGTTGGCTCCAGCAACTGCGACGGCCTGTCGCTGTTCCTCAACCAGGAAGCGAACGTGGTGGTCAGGGATCATGCCTTCGCGGCCAGCGTGCGCGCCCACATCGAACGCGGCATGGCCGACGGCGTGCTGGTGCACAAGGACGACTTCGCCCACGTCGGCTGGATTCGCCGCACCGGCTATGAGGTGGCGTATCTTTTGTATAAACTGACCATGCGGATTTTCGCAATTGGCTATGCATGAGGACTATGGATAACGTTCGGATCGACAAATGGCTGTGGGCGGCGCGCTTCTTCAAGACGCGCTCGCTGGCGACGGATGCGGTGGACACCGGCCGCGTGAAGCTCGGCGGCGACCGCATCAAGCCGGCGCGAGTGGTGAGGGTGGGCGACAAGCTCACCATCGACAACGGCTCGGATGCGTGGGAAGTGATAGTGGTCGACATTTCGGACAAGCGGGGCGGGGCGCCGGTCGCGCGCGGCTTGTACGACGAGACCGAGGCCAGCATCGTCAAGCGCGAGAACGACGCGCAGGCGCGCAAGATCTACCGCGAGCCGGCCAGCACTATCAAGGGCCGGCCGACCAAGCGCGACCGCCGCCAGTTGGGCCGCGCCAGCGAGTAGTTTGAACGGCGGCGGATACGCCCGCCGTGGTAAGTTATTGGGGACAAACCCGTAGGGCGGATAAGGCCAAAGGCCGTATCCGCCGAACACCAGCAACATCGCAATCCCATTCCTGCATCACCCCGTTTTTCGTTGCGCACTATCAATAGAACCTGTCCTCTAAGTTCTATGTTTGACATTTCACTGCCAGTGGATAATAGTACGAGCGTTCGGATTTTCAACCTGATGGGTAAATCTTATTAATACTTCAGTCAAATTCATGCGCAAGGGCGAGCTGACCAGGGCCGCCATTCTTGACGTCGCACTCGACCTGTCCAGCCGTGACGGACTCGAGGGCCTGACGATTGGCCTGCTCGCAGACAAGATGAACATGAGTAAGTCTGGCGTGTTCGCGCACTTCGGTTCGCGCGAGGACCTGCAGTTGGAAGTGCTCAAGCTGTACCACCACCGCTTCGAGCAGGAAGTCTTCTATCCTTCGCTGAAGGAGCCGCGCGGCATCGGCCGGCTGAAGGGCATGTACACGCGCTGGATCAAGCGCGTCAGCGTAGAAATCGCGTCCGGCTGCATCTACATCAGCGGCGCGGTCGAATACGACGACCGCCCGGGCCCGATTCGCGAGGAGCTGGTCGCGATGGTACAGGCCTGGCAGAACGCGCTGCTGCGCTGCGTGAAGCAGTGCATCGACGTGGGCGACCTCAAGCCGGACGTCGATCCGCAGCAGATGGTCTACGAGATGTACGGCATGATCCTCGCCCTTCATCACGATGCGCGCTTCCTGCGCATGCCGGGCAGTGTCGAGCGCGCGCGCCTTGGCTTCGAACGCCTCATCCAGAACTACCAGAATCCACATAAAGCCTAAGCGCAGCAGCACGCGCCCGCAGTCATTAAAACTTAGTCGTCAGGAGAAAATCATGGGTCAGTACGTCGCGCCAATCCGGGATATGCAGTTCTTGTTGCACGAGTTCCTCAACGTTTCCGAGGAATTGAAGCAGATGCCGAAGTTCGAAGATGTCGACGCCGACATCATCAACCAGGTGCTGGAAGAAGGCGCCAAGTTCACGCAGGACGTGCTGTTCCCGCTGAACCATTCGGGCGACCGCGAAGGCTGCAGCTTCGACGCGGCCACCAAGAGCGTCACCACGCCAAAGGGCTTCAAGGAAGCGTACAAGGCGTACGTCGACGGCGGCTGGGCGGCATTGGCGTGCGACCCTGAATACGGCGGCCAGGGCCTGCCTATCGTGTTGAACAACTCGTTCTACGAGATGCTCAACTCCTCCAACCAGGCATGGTCGATGTACCCCGGCCTGTCGCATGGCGCCTACGAGTGCCTGCTGGAGCACGGCACCGACGAACAAAAGAAAACCTACCTGCCAAAGCTGGTCTCGGGCGAGTGGACCGGCACCATGTGCCTGACCGAAGCCCACTGCGGCACCGACCTGGGCCTGCTGCGCACCAAGGCGATCCCGCAGGACGACGGCTCGTGGAGCATCACCGGCTCGAAGATCTTTATCTCCGCCGGCGAGCACGACATGTCCGCGAACATCCTGCACCTGGTGCTGGCGCGCGTACCTGACGCGCCGGAAGGCTCGAAGGGCATCTCGCTGTTCCTGGTGCCGAAGTTCCTGCCGAACGCAGACGGCACCGTCGGCGAGCGCAATGGCATCGCCTGCGGCGCGATCGAAGAAAAGATGGGCATTCACGGCAATTCGACCTGCCAGATGAACCTCGATAACGCCAAGGGCTGGATCATCGGCCAGCCGAACAAGGGCCTGAACGCGATGTTCGTGTTCATGAACGCTGCCCGCCTTGGCGTCGGCATGCAGTCGCTGGGCCTGACCGAAGTCGCGTACCAGAACGCGCTGGTATACGCAAAGGACCGCCTGCAGATGCGCAGCCTGTCCGGTCCGAAGGCGCCTGACAAGCCGGCCGACCCGATCATCGTTCATCCCGACGTGCGCCGCATGCTGCTGACCGCGAAGGCCTACGCCGAAGGCGCGCGCGCATTCTCGTCCTACGTGGCGCTGCAGATCGACCGCGAACTGAACCACCCTGACGAACAAGTGCGCAAGGACGCGGCCGACGAAGTGGCGCTGCTTACTCCGGTAATCAAGGCCTTCATCACCGACAACGCATGGATCGCCACCTCGGAAGCGATGCAGGTGTACGGCGGCCACGGCTATATCGCCGAATGGGGCATGGAGCAGTACGTGCGCGACGCGCGCATCAACATGATCTACGAAGGCACCAACACCGTGCAGTCGCTCGACCTCCTGGGCCGCAAGATCCTGATGGACAACGGCGCCAAGCTGCGCAAGTTCGGCGAGAAGATCAAGGCCTTCGTCGAGGAAAACGGCACCGACGAAGCGCTATCCGAGTTCATCACCCCGCTGGGCGAACTGGGCGACAAGGTCACCAAGATGACGATGGAAATCGGCATGAAGGCCTTCACCAACCAGGACGAAGTCGGCGCGGCAGCGGTTCCTTACCTGCGCGTCGTCGGCCACCTGGTGTATAGCTACTTCTTCGCGCAGATGGCGAAGATCGCACTGGCCAAGACCGAAGCCGCCGAAGCAAAGGGCGACAACTTCTACAAGGCCAAGCTGGCGACCGCACGCTTCTACTTCGCACGCCTGTATCCGGAAACCGCGATGTTGATTCGCCAGGCGCGCTCCGGTTCGGGCAACCTGATGGCTCTCGACGCAGATCTGTTCTAAGAATAAGGAAAGACCATGACCAATTTCAACGTTAAAAAAGTAGCCGTGCTCGGCGCCGGCGTGATGGGCGCGCAAATCGCAGCCCACTGCGTCAACGCCAAGGTACCGGTCGTCCTGTTCGACCTGCCAGGGAAGGAAGGCACGCCAAAGAACGGCATCGTCCTGCGCGCCATCGAGAACCTGAAGAAGCTGTCCCCGGCGCCTTTCGGCGACAAGGAAGACGCAGGCCTGATCCAGGTCGCCAACTACGAGGATAACCTCGACCAGCTGGCCGATTGCGACCTGATCATCGAAGCGATCGCCGAGCGCATGGACTGGAAACACGACCTGTACAAGAAGGTCGCACCGCACATCGGCGCCAACGCCATCTTCGCGTCCAACACCTCCGGCCTGTCGATCAACAAGCTGGCCGAAGGCTTCGACGCCGACCTCAAAGCGCGCTTCTGCGGCGTCCACTTCTTCAATCCGCCGCGCTACATGCACCTGGTCGAACTGATCCCGACCGAAGCCACCCGTCCGGAAATCCTCGACCAGCTCGAGACCTTCCTGACCTCGGTGCTCGGCAAGGGCGTCGTTCGCGCCAAGGACACACCTAATTTCATTGCGAACCGTGTCGGTATCTTCGGCATGCTGGCCACCATCCACGAAGCCGAGAAGTACGGCCTGTCGGTGGACGTAGTCGACGACCTGACCGGCGCAAAACTTGGCCGTGCCAAGTCCGGCACCTTCCGCACCGCGGACGTTGTCGGCCTGGACACCATGGGCCATGTGATCAAGACCATGCAGGACAACCTGCAGGACGACCCGTTCTTCAGCGTGTACAAGACGCCTGAAGTGCTGGCCAAACTGGTAGAGAAAGGCGCGCTGGGCCAAAAGTCCGGCGCGGGCTTCTACAAGAAAGTCGGCAAGGACATCCAGCGCCTCGACTTCGCGAGCGGCGAATACGTCGCCGGCGGCGGCAAGGCAGCGGACATCATTGGCCGCATCCTGAAAGAGAAAGACCCAGTCAAGAAATTCAAGGCGCTGCGCGAATCGACCAACCCGCAAGGCCAGTTCCTGTGGGCGATCTTCCGCGACGCTTTCCACTATATCGCCTACCACCTCGACACCATCGCCGACAACGCGCGCGACATCGACTTCGCCATGCGCTGGGGCTTCGGCTGGAGCGTCGGCCCGTTCGAAACCTGGCAAGCCGCTGGCTGGACCCAGATCGCCGAGTGGGTGAAGCAGGACATCGAAGAAGGCAAGGCGCTGACCAACGCACCGCTGCCAGCGTGGGTATTCGCAGGCCAGGTAGCCGAGAAGGGCGTTCACACCGCTGAAGGTTCCTACTCCGCCAAGTCGAACAGCTACGTGCCACGCTCGACGCTGGACGTGTACAAGCGCCAGGAATTCCGCGCGCCGGTACTGGGCAGCGGCGGTGTGGACGCGAAAACCGCCGGCACCACCGTGTTCGAAGACGACTCCGTGCGCCTGTGGCATTCGGGCGATGAAGTGCTGGTCCTGTCGCTCAAGACCAAGATGCACGTCATCGGCAGCGGCGTGATCAAGGGCCTGCAGCGCGGCTTGGAAGAAGCCGAGAAGGGCTACAAGGGCCTGGTCATCTGGAACACCGACGCAGCCGATGGCGGCCCATTCTCGGCCGGTGCGGACCTGCAGGAATCGCTGCCGCTGTTCATGCAGGGCGGTTCCAAGGCGCTCGACCCGATCGTCGCCGAACTGCAGAACACCTTCATGAAGCTGAAGTACTCCAACGTGCCTGTGGTGGCTGCGGTATCCGGCCTGGCGCTGGGCGGCGGCTGCGAACTGGCGCTGCACGCATCGAAGCGCGTGGCCGCGCTCGAGTCGTACATCGGCCTGGTCGAGGTCGGCGTGGGCCTGATCCCTGCGGGCGGTGGCCTGAAGGAAGCGGCAGTGCGCGCGGCGCGCGAAGCCAAGGGCAACGACATCCTGCAATTCCTGAAGACCGGCTTCACCAACGCGGCAATGGCCAACGTGTCGAAATCGGCACTGGAAGCCAAGGCGATGGGCTACCTGAAGGAAGATGACGTCATCGTGTTCAACCCGTACGAACTGCTGCACGTGGCGAAAGTGACCGCGCGCCGATGTCCGACGCAGGCTACCGCGCGCCGATCCAGCTCCTGTGCCGCGTCACCGCCGCTACGGCTGGGCGACCGTCCGCGGCCAGCTGGTCAACATGCGCGACGGCGGCTTCATCTTCCGACACGACTTACAAAGCTGGGCGGACTGATCGCCGAGAAATCTGAGCGGCCGGCGACATTCCGACCAGGGCAAGCATGGTCAGCGAGCAGTGGCTGCTCGACATGGAACGCAAGGCATTCCTGGAACTGCCTGAACAACCCTAAATCGCAAGAGCGGATCATGGGCATTGCTTCAAGACTTGGCAACCGGTCTCGCAACTGATCGCCGCAGAACACTTAGGAGAAAATTCATGAGCAAACAACTTCAAGACGCATACATCGATCGCCGCGGACCCGCCACCCGATCGGCAAGGCGCGCGCGGCATGTTCAACAAGGACCGCCCGGACGACCTGCTGGTGCACGCGATCCGCGGCGCGATGGCGCCTGCCCAACCTCGACCCGGCGCTGAATCATCGACGCATCGTCGGCTTGCTCGTTCCCGAAAGCGGAGCAGGGCTTCAACGCTGGCGCGTAACGCCGTGTGCTGCTGGCCTGCGAACACCGTGGGCGGCGTCACCGTCAACCGCTACTGCGCTTCGGGCATCACCGCGCTGGCGATGGCGGCGGACCGCATCCGCGTCGGCGAAGCCGACGTGATGATCGCCGGCGGCGTCGAATCGATGTCGATGGTGCCGATGATGGGCCACCACCCATCGATCAACATGGACACCTTCAAGGACGAAAACGTGGGCCTCGCCTACGGCATGGGCCTGACCGCCGAAAAAGTGGCGCAGCAGTGGAAAGTGTCGCGCGAAGACCAGGACGCATTCGGTCTCGAATCGCACCGCCGCGCCATCGCCGCGCAGCAGGCCGGCCTGTTCAAGGACGAGATCACCCCGGTCGAAATCACCACCCGCACGCCGGACCTGGCCAGCGGCGAGATCAAGGTCGGCAAGCGCACCGTGGACCTGGACGAAGGCCCGCGCTCGGACGCCAGCATGGAATCGATGGGCAAGCTGAAGCCGGTATTCGCAGCCAAGGGCAGCGTCACCGCCGCGACTTCGTCGCAAATGTCCGACGGCGCGGGCGCGCTGATCGTCGTCAGCGAAAAGATCCTGCGCGAACACAACCTGACCCCGCTGGCGAAGTTCTCGTCGTTCGCGGTGCGTGGCGTGCCGCCGGAGATCATGGGCATCGGTCCGAAGTTCGCGATTCCTGCGGCGCTGGCGGCAGCCGGCATCACCCAGGACCAGCTGGACTGGATCGAGCTGAACGAAGCGTTCGCAGCGCAGGCGCTTGCTGTTATCCGCGATTTGAACCTCGACACCAGCAAGGTCAACCCGATGGGCGGCGCGATCGCGCTGGGCCACCCGCTGGGCGCGACCGGTGCGATCCGCGCCGCGACCGTCGTACACGCACTGCGCCGCAACAGCCTGAAGTACGGCATGGTGACGATGTGCGTCGGCGCCGGCATGGGCGCGGCAGGCATCATCGAACGCGTTTAAATGTTCGTTTAGAATAGGAGTGAAGAAGGGCGCTGAGCGTAGAAACTCGGCGCCCTTGTCTTATCCGATACAGCTAAATCCGCCGTCCCCGTGAAAACGGGGACCCATACTGAGCAAGCGCCGCACAAGCGCAGAGAACACCAGGGACAAGAATCAATGGACATCCTCACCACCAAAGCCGACGGCATCCTGACCATCGAATTCAACCGCGCCGAGCGCAAGAACGCGATCACCGCGACGATGTACCAGACGATGGCCGACGCCATCAACGAAGCCGAAACCGACAGCGCCATCCGCGCCATCCTGATCACCGGCAAGCCGGAGATTTTCACGGCCGGTAACGACCTGCCCGACTTCCTGATGAATTCCCGGCCGGTCGAAGGCGTGCCAATGGAAGCGCGCCCGGTATTCCAGTTCATGCGCGCCCTGTCCGGCAGCACCAAGCCGGTCGTGGCGGCGGTTTCGGGCGCGGCAGTCGGCATCGGCACTACGATGCTGATGCACTGCGACCTGGTCTACGCGGCCGACAACGCCAAGTTCTCGATGCCTTTCGCGCAGCTTGGCCTGTGCCCCGAATTCGCATCCAGCCTGCTGTTCCAGAAAGTGGCCGGCTACGCGCGTGCCGCCGAAAAGCTGCTGCTGGGCGAAGCCTTCCTGGCGCAGGAAGCGCTGGGACTGGGCCTCGTGTCCAAAGTGCTGCCGTCGGCAGAACTGCTGCCGTTCGCACAAGGCCAGGCCGCCAAGCTGGCCGCACTGCCTGCCGCATCGGTGCGCGCCACCAAGGCCCTGATGAAGCGTTCGCGTACCCCGGCGATCAACGACGCCATGGACGCGGAGAACAAGCTGTTCAGCGCAATGCTGCTGGCGCCGGAGGCAAAGGAAGCGATGACGGCGTTCATGGAAAAGCGCAAGCCGGACTTTTCAAAGTTTGCCTAAGCTGTACGCTATGCCAAGGTAGTGTTCGTTGAGTGTCACAAAAGATGAGATTTTTGTCGTATAAGTCGAGATTTTTTCCGGATAAGATGAGATTTTTTTAACCATACTGCAAGATTGAGCTCTCGTCCGTGCAACCACGCCATCGCAGCGACCGTTCAATCGATCTTCAGGTGGCTGGCGTAGGGACCGCTGGAATTTTCCGGTTTTAGTCGCCGGCGATGAAGCGCTTTGTGAAACGTTACGCTACTCCCGAGCAGCTTAGTCTGTTGGCAGCGCGTGACACACAGGCGCTGGCGCCAGATTCGGACGAGAGATGATTAAGACCCGGAAGGAAGAACCAGCTGCAATGAGCAATTCGAGGCCACGCAAACATCATTGCCTGCCCAGTCGTTGACTGTCACAGAAATCGGGATTTTTCTCGCATAAGTCGGGATTTTTTTCGCATAAGTTGAACAGAAATTGCTCTTTCGAAACTTTTCCATTGTTGTTAAATATAGTGCTGAAGGGTGATTCGCGCCACTTACCACGCCTGAAGTGTCTTTTTCAACACCATCTCACGGCGGCGCCAGCGCGGTACCGGCCGGTGATCAGCTGCAGGTCGACGTGGGCGCCAGCGGCCCCGGCCAGTGATTTCACCCGCAATTTAGCGCGCCTTGGCTGACATGGGTTCCCGTGTCGTTGGACGCGCATTGCAAGGAAAATTGATGCCAAACCAAGTAGATATGAATGCGGCCTTGGAAAGCTTCCAAGCGGCCTACAGTAAGCGGTACATCATTCCGGTTCAATGTCAGCTGCATAATGATCTTTGGGTGCTGAAAGACGATGCTAATGGCGATACTCGTTGGACGTTTGCGCAGATTGAAGCATCGGGAGCCGTATGCGCAATTGTTTCGGTTCTTACGGCTGAGCCGTACGAAGGGCGTTGAGTGTCACAAAAGATGAGATTTTTGTCGTATAAGTCGAGATTTTTTCCGATGAGATTTTTAACCATACTGCAAAATTGAGCTCTCGTCCGTGCAACCACGCCATCGCAGCGCCCGTTCAACCGATCTTCAGGTGGGTGGCGTAGGGACCGCTGGAATTTTCCGGTTTTAGTCGCCGGCGATGAAGCGCTTTGTGAATCGTTACGCTACTCCCGAGGCTTAGTCTGTTGGCAGCGCGCGACCACAGGCGCTGGCGCCAGATTCGGACGAGAGATGATTAAGACCCGGAAGGAAGAACCAGCCTGTTCTGGCATCAATTCAGGAGCCCTAAGTCAATAAAGCCTGGATGAAGGAACGCCGTCTGATCGGCATCAGGTCATCAAAGCCATGTCCGGTTTCGTTAAGGGTTGTCCGATGTCGGCCGCTTCCACAGACCTGAATTGATGCGCGCAAGCGTTCCCGGCCGGCGTTGGGCAAGCCCCGAAGGAGGAAACCGCGGGAAGTTTAGTTGTCGTCAGCCTTTGTCATAGGCTATGGCGATTTGACCGGCGCCGTTGGCTGGGAAGGTGCCAGTTGGAGCGGGCGAGTTGGCATCGATGGCGTATATAAGACCTGAAACGGTCACGGGGGGCGTCGCCTGTTCGGTGGTTAATCGATTGAAATTGAGACGCTGCGGCAGGACAGGCAAAGGAGCTCCGCATCGGTTTTGGCCGACGGTCGACGCGCTTGTGGCGCAAGCCTATGTTGTCGTTGTCGCTCATGGAGGTGCTCCCTGGTGCCGTGCTGGTGCCTGAATTGCTTTGATCGGCAAGAAGATGGCGGTGATCGCCATCGGCGCGCCGCAGTGCCGGCAAATGAACATCGTCGAATTGCGCTCGACAGGCTGTGTGTCGACGGCGGGCGCCGGGACGCGCAGTAATGCGCGCGCCCTGGCCAGGTTGGCCTTGCGTCCCGCGTTGGCGAACAGCCCGTAGTGCCGGATCCGGTGGAAGCCGCTGGGCAGGACATGCAGCAGGAACCGGCGCATGAACTCGTCGGCGCCGAGCGTCATCGTCTTGTGCATCTGATCCTTGGCACGGTAGTCCTTCCAACGAAATGTCACGCCGCGCTCGTCCATGGCGACAAGCCGCCGGTTCGAGATTGCGACTCGATGCGTGTAGCGGGACAGGTAGGCCAGCACCGCCTCGGGCCCGGCGAACGGACGTTTGGCGTAGACCACCCACTCGCAACGCCGCAGCGGCGCCATCCAGCGCGCGAAGGCGGTCGGTTCCGTCAGTGCCGCATGCTCGCCGAGGAAACGTAACTGGCCGGCGCGATGGGCCGCGCCCAGCGCTTCGAGGAAGCGCCGCCGGAACAAGCGCGAGAGCACGCGCACCGGCAGGAAGAATCCCCGCCTGCAGGCGACCCAGCGCTCGCCGTCCTGCGACAGGCCGCCGCCGGGGACGATGCCGTGCACATGGGGATGGTGGGTCAGCGCCGAACCCCACGTGTGCAGCACCAGTGTGGCGCCGATGCGCGCGCCCAGGTGCTTGGGATCTGCGGCGATGGTACACAGCGTCTGCGCCGCGAGCTCGAACAGCAGTCGGTAGAGTACGCTTTTGTTGTGCCAGGCGAGCGCGGCGACCGTCGCCGGCAGGGTGAAGACGACATGATAGTACTCGACCGGCAGCAATTCGTTGCGGCGCGCTTCAAGCCAGCGGCGCGCGGCGCCGGCCTGGCACTTCGGGCAGTGGCGATTGCGGCAGGAGTTGTAGGCGATGTCGACGTGTTCGCAGGTGTCGCAGCGCAGCGCGTGCCCGCCCAGCGCCGCGCTGCGACACTGCTCGATGGCCGACATGACCTTGAGCTGGCCCAGGCTCAGGTGTCCGCGTTGGGCTTGTCGCCAGGCCGGACCGTGGGCGCGGAAGATGTCCGCGACCTCCAGGTCGGGGTGCTCCATGGCGCCCCCTATGCCGGCTGCAAGGTGTCGAGCGGGCTGATTACTTCGCGCAATAGATCGGTGGCGACCTGGGCGTACAGCGCGGTCGTGTCGAGCCGCTTGTGGCCGAGCAGGGTCTGGATCACCCGGATGTCGACCTTCTGCTCCAGCAGATGGGTGGCGAAGCTGTGGCGCAAGATGTGCATGGACACGCGCTTGTCGATGCGCGCCAGGTCGGCGGCGGCGTGGATGGCGCGGTTCAGCTGCCGTACGCCGAGCGGGTCGACGGGATTCTGTCCGGGGAACAACCAGCCGCCGTGCAGGATCTTGCCTTCGGCACGTGCCGTCCTCCACCAGGCACGCAGGCAGTCGAGCAGCGCCGGCGACAGCATGGCGTACCGGTCCTTGTGCCCCTTGCCTTGTTCCACGCGCAAGACCATGCGCCCGCTGTCGACATCGGTCACCTTGAGCCCGACCACTTCGCTTGCGCGCAGGCCGGCGCCGTAGGCGACCGACAATGCCGCCCGGTACTTGGGACTGCACGCCGAGGCGATCAGGCGCGCGGCTTCGTCCCGACTGAGCACTTGGGGAAGTTTGCGGGGAACCGGTACGGGATGCATCCTGGCCATCAGTTCGGGATGGTGGACGGTGACTTCGAAAAAGAACTTCAATCCGGTGATCGTCACGTTCAGGGCGTTCGACGTGAAGCCTTGTTCGACCAGGTGCAATTGGAACAAGCGCAGATCCTCGCTCGTGGCGGTGTCGGGCGGGCGGCCCAGGAAGGCGGCCAGCCGCCGCACGTGCAGCAGGTAGGCCGATTGGGTCTTGGGTGCGAGCTTGCGCATCCGCATGTCGTCGATCATGCGTTGGCGCAGCGGGGTGATGGCTTGAGTCATGATGCTGCTCCTGTTGGAATGAGGCCGATTGCCTCATTAACCAACATAGGAAACAGTTTAGAATTGCATCAGAAACCCCTGTCGACGACGACCCGCCGGCAGCGCCGAAGCCCAACTACCGCGCGAGCGGTTTAGTCCTTCGGCCAGGAGCGGACGCTCGACGACTGTCGTGTACGACAGCCCCCCGTCCCCGCACTAGCGTGCCGTACTGTTCATGGAAGAAGATGTGCTTCATGCCGAGCAGCTCTCGTCCAAAGCCAGTTGGCCGCCGGAATTGCGGCGTTTCCTACTTCAAGAAAACACCCATCGTCGCGGTGGCACGCGAGCCCGGCGCTACGATGGCGACCTTGGTAAATTGCAGGTCGCGCACGCGCCCGTTAGTGACCGTGAAACCGTTACAGCCGCCTTGCAGGCACTGGTACTTGATCTCGATAATCGGGAACTCGGCCGCAAATGCACCTTTGCCTTTGAAATCAAGCTCGACCGTACCGCGTGGATAGGTCAGCATGAGCTTGCCGTCCTTACGGAAGACCGTATAGAGCACGTGCAGCTCGTCGCTGTAGAACTCGCCGACGAACTCCTTCAGCTCGCTTTCCGACGGTGCAGGTTTCTCGCTGCGGACGCCAGGCTGGTCTTGTCCATTCTGATGCAGCACGACACCAGCTACGATGCCGTCCTTATCCGGCGCATCGAAGGTCAACTGTGCATCCACCACTTTGTAGAAGAACTCTCGCTCGCCAGAAGCGAATACCGGGAATTTCTCCTGCCCGGTAGCCTGTGCCATCAAGCGTCCGCCTTCCTTGGTGAACATGAAGCCGAATTCCGGCGACAGTGCGTAGTAGCCCACCAGCGCATCGAGGCGTGCCGGGTCGAGCGCGATTTCGGCCGCAGCGCTCGTCGTAGTAGCCGGTTTCACAGCAGGTGCGGATTTTGGTCCGAGCTCGCGATCCAAGTAAATATCGGCAATCCTGCGCGCCATTATGCTCGGATTGATGTCGGCCGAATTGGCCAGCACGGCCACCGAGAAACGCTGCTCGGGAAAACGCGACAGCTGGGCACGGTAACCGCCAATCCCGCCGGAATGCTCGACGAGCTTCGTTCCCCGGTACGTCTCGACGAACAGTCCTGAGGCGTAATTGATGGGTTTGCCACTATTCAGCACGCCGGTCGCTTGAATCTGTGCGATCAACTCCGTGCCGCCGACGCGCGCATCGTAGAAGTTGCGATCCCACAGCGCTAGATCCTCGACCGTCGTCATCAGCCCCCCCGGCCCGGCCGTGGACGCGCCTACCGCTATGTATTTGTAGATGCCGTGGTGCGCGGGCTGATACGACAGCGCGCGGCCCGGCACCAGGGTCCCATAGTCCTGCTGGAAGAATGTGTGCTTCATGCCGAGGGGATCGAAGATGCGTTCCTTGGCGAATGCAGCAAGCGGCTTGCCCGCCACGCGCTGTACGACCGCCGCCAGCAGTGTGTAGCCCGTGTTGCTGTACAGGTGTTCCTGCCCTGGCGAAAAGTTCAGCACGCGCTGGCGCTGGATGATGCTGAGCACGTCGTCCTGGGTGATGACGTCGTCGATACGCCAGCCGCCCAGGATCATCAGATTGATTTCGTCCCGCAGGCCGCTGGTGTGTTGCAGCAGGTGGCGGATGGTGATCGTCTTGCCGAAGTTCGGAACGTCCGGCAGGTGCTTGCGAACGTCGTCGTCAAGCGACAGCTTGCCTTCCTGCGCGAGCAGGTGAATGGCGAACGCTGTGAACTGCTTCGACATCGATCCGACGTTGAGTACGGTCGCCGGCGACATTGGCGCGCCACGCTCGATGTCCGCCATGCCGTAGCCTTTCCGGAACAGCACCCGGCCGTCGCGAATCACCGCGACTACGCAACCGGGCATACCGGGCTTGTTCCATTTGGCGAACAGGCCATCGACATGCTGTTCCGGCGATAGAGCTACTGCCGATGCCGCCGCCGCGGGTTCGTCCGCCCAACCGGCCATGGGGAGAGTGGCCAGCAGCATCGCCAGCAGTGCGGGGGGAAGGCATTTCATGGTGTCGTCTCGTCCAAGGTAAATCCGGGCAGAGAACTCCACAGGGTATTCCCAGTCTCCGGCTAACGAGACTATATATCAGTGATGGTGCTAGGAAATACACCCTTTCTCACTGGATTGCGATAAAACATTGTGGCGTAAAGACATTCAGTGTCAGCATTACCGCCAAGTTACACTTCGACAAATCCGCTGAGGGACGGTTGCGGTCGGTCACAGGACGGCAGCAACCGACCGAGGCTGTGCAAAACGCGCAGCCGGCGCGTTTTCAGGGGTCGGTTTACCATTACCGACACTGCAAAAACGCCGTAGCGGCCGTTTTGGAAGGCCGAGTTCAACAGCGGCAGCATCTGGCCAGTGTTTTTACACAGCCTGGGCCAGAAGCCGTCACTCGATCTTCGCGGTAAGCTCATTCACAACCTGCTCAATGTATAGTGGATCCACAATTTGAGACAGTGACTACGGGGTAGTTTAAGCTGTCGTCCTCGAAAGGATGGCAGCAAATGGGTGAAGCAAAGAAACGCAAGGTGCATACGGCCGAATTCAAGGCGAAGGTAGGCCTGGAAGCGGTGCGCGGGGTGAAGACGATCACGGAGATCGCACAAACGTACGGCGTGCATCCGCAGCTGGTCGGACAATGGAAGAAGGAGATTTTGGAATCTGCCGGCGCTCTGTTCGAGACCAAGCGGGGCCCCAAACCGACCGAGGACAAGAGCGGCGAGGATCGGCTGTACGGCGAGATCGGCCGGCTGAAGATGGAGAATGACTGGCTTAAAAAAAAGTTGGGGGAGTGAGCCTTGATGCCAGGATGGGCTGGGTCGACGGCGCCGATGAGCTACCCCTGAGCCGGCAATGCGAACTGGCGGAAGTGCCGCGCGCGACGGTGTACCGGCGGCTCGCCGCCAAGGTGCCGGAAGATGCAGGCGCGGAGGACTTGCTGCTGTGCCGGCTGATCGACGAGGAATATACGAACAGGCCGTTCTATGGCAGCCGGCGCATGGTGGTGTTTTTGCGCGCAGCGGGCCACGTAGTCAACCGTAAGCGGGTACAGCGCCTGATGCGCAGCATGGGACTGGCGGGCATGGCGCCCGGACCGAACACCAGCAAGGCACATCCTCGGCACAAGGTCTACCCGTACCTGCTGCGGGGTGTACCGGTCACGCGGCCGAACCAGGTGTGGAGCACGGACATAACCTATCTAAGGCTGGCGCGCGGCTTCGCCTACCTGGTGGCCGTGATTGACTGGTACAGCCGCAAAGTGCTGTCCTGGCGGCTCAGCAACAGCATGGACGCTTCGTTCTGCGTGGACTGCCTGGAGGACGCCCTGCGCGAGCATGGCAGGCCCGAGGTGTTCAATAGCGACCAGGGCTCGCAGTTCACGAGCGCGGCCTTCACGGACGTGCTCAAGCGCGAAGGCGTGGCCATCAGCATGGATGGACGCGGACGGGCCTTGGACAACATTTTCGTCGAGCGCTTGTGGCGCAACGTGAAGCACGAGGATGTGTACTTGAAGGGCTATGCCAACATGGCAGAGCTGATGGTGGGACTGGCGCAATACTTCGCGTTCTACAACGCCGAGCGACCGCACCAGTCCCTTGCCTACAAGACGCCGGCCAACGTCTATCGCAGTGGAATCGGCGGCGGAGCGCTGATCGTCGACAAGTACGGCAGCGCTGAAGTGGCGGCGCCCGAAACGGCGTGACTGCAGCAGGCCCTGCCGGCGGCGGCCCCTGGAGGATGAAGCCCTCCAGCGGCAAGGAAGTAGGATCACGGGGCAGCGCCGACCAGCTGCAGCGGTGGAAACGGACACAGCTTAAACTCGCTGAAAGATTGTCTTGACCGATGGGTCCACTTTAATGGTGCTGTCCCACTCGTCGGGATTCTTCTGACGAACCGGTTGCACCGTCGGATACCACGGACACACCTGATTGCCGGCTTTCCAATGGAGATATGGCTCATTCTTTAGAAGCACCCAGCTTGGGACGCCAAGAGCTCCAGCAACATGAATAACGGTTGTGCTGATGCTCACGACGTAATCCAGGGTTGCAACTTGGGCTGCAACGGTGTCCAAATCGCTCCACGTATCGATGTTCTGATCCTGATAAATTTCGACGCCGTATTTCCATCGAATAAAGTTGATGTCGTCCTGAGTCTCTCCGTGCTGCAGAGAGACGAAACGCACGCGCCCCCTTAGCTCGCCGAAAAATTTGGCCCACACCACATTTTTCAGGTCGCAGCTTTTACCTTTTCCGCCACCCTCGCTGCGCCAGGCTAATCCCACAAGCGGCAGCGACCCGCTTCGATAACGAGCCGCTAAAGTTTCCCGAGCGGACCCCGTCTCTAAATAAGTTGCAAATTCACCGGAGATAGTCCATTTGTAACTATTCAGCCTGAATGAACACGGCAATGAGCAGTTGTAAACTATTGGCTATTGCCGCATCATGTCGGCATGCCACCGAAACCGCCTCGTCCCGACCTCACGCAGCTGTCCGATACCGACAAGGATCGTCTCATCGACGTGCTCTTTGCACGCATGGATGCGCTTGAGGCAAAGCTGGGAATGAACAGCCAGAATTCGAGCAAGCCACCATCCTCGGATGGACTGGCCAAGAAGCAGAAGACTAGCTCGTTGCGCGGCAAGTCTGGCAAGGCGGTTGGCGGCCAACCGGGCCATAAAGGCAGTACACTCAAGCGGGTGGCCGAGCCCACCAGTACGAAGGATTATCCGCCGCCGTCGCATTGCAACCGCTGCCACAGTGCGCTGGCGCTCGAACAGGCGCAGGTGCTGGAGCGCCGCCAGGTATTCGATGTGCCTGCGATGAGCTTCGAGGTGGTGGAACACCGTGTCTACACGGTGGTCTGCGCCTGCGGTCAGCGGCACGACAGCGTATTCCCGGCTGCGGTCGGCGACCTTGCGCAATACGGCCCGAACGTGCGCGCACTGGGCGTGCATCTGACCCAGGGCCAGATGCTGCCATATGCCCGCGCCGCCGAGTTGATTGGCGAGATGACGGGCTTGTCTGTGTCGCCAGCAACCCTGCTTGCCTGGGTTGGCGAAGCGAGCCTGGCCCTGCAGGGTACAGCCGACCTGATAGCGCGGCAATTGCACCACGCGCCAGTGCTGTGCGCCGACGAATCGGGCTTGCGCGTGGATGGCAAACTGCACTGGATGCATGTGGCGGCCACGGCGGAACTGACCTGGTATGGCATGCACGCAAAGCGCGGCCTGGATGCCATCGTCGCGCATGGCATTCTCCCCAAACGCATCGGCGTTCTGGTGCATGATTGCTGGGCCCCTTACTGGAAACTCGACGATGGCCTGCATGCCTTGTGCAATGCCCATCTCCTTCGAGAACTGGTGTATGCGCAGGAAGTGACTGGCCAGCAATGGCCGACCGCCATGACGGAACTGCTGCTCAACGCCCAACGACTGAGCGCGGCGGCGCGACAGCAGGGCCGGCCATTTGATGCCGATGCCATCGCCGCCTTCACCATCGTCTACAACGACATCGTGCGCCAAGGGGAGCAATTGAACCCTCCCCAACTCAAACCAGACGGATCATCCGGTCGCTGCAAGCAATCCGACGCCTATAACTTGCTGCGCCGCTTCCGGCTGCACGCCGATGCTATCTTGCGCTTCATCGCCGATCCGACCGTCCCGTTCTCCAACAATATTGCCGAGCGGGCCGTCCGCATGCCCAAGGTCAAACAAAAATATCGGGATGCTTCCGCACCATTGCCGGCGCCGACAATTTCTGCATCATTCGCTCCTGCCTCGACACGCTACGCAAACAGGGGCACAGCATGCTGGAAGTGCTACGCCGCGCATTTACTGGCGATCCGATCATGCCAGCTGCGTAGCGGCCGAACAGTTAACAATCGCATTCAATACCATGGCCCGAAGCGCAAACTGACCGTCGCCCAGAAGAGGGAGAAGGCACAGTTCATGACTATCTTCATCAACGGAAAACAAAGGCGGGTACGTCGTCCGGTCCTGATCGATGGCCTGGATCCCGATGAGTTCTACTTGCGAAATGCCGATTCGATCGCGCTGCATCAAGACGGCCTGTGGGAATGCATAGCTGAGGCCGAACAAGGCGACATCGCGTTCACCGATGCGGATGACGCGGATTGCTTTGGCCATTCAGGCTGAACAGTTACCTACTATCTTCAACTGTATATGTAGAAGCAAGTACGCTAGGGCCAAATGCTAGTCTTCAGCGTGGGCAAGCAATTGAGTCCCCGTTAAAAAAATACAATCTAATAATGCAAACAGATGGAAGTTTGGTGATGTATAGGCAGGATGGTACAAAACGTTACGGAATGGCGAAGAACGGAAACATTGCGATAATGCAAGGTGACGGGAATTTCGTCCAATACAGCAATTCTTGGCACCCGCTGTGGAATACAGAAACAGGGGGTAATCCAAACGCCTACCTTCACATTCAAGATGACGGAAATCTAGTTGTCTATGGACCAACGGGAATCCCACTTTGGAATATCGGTGCTGAGTCGACTGCCAATGATCCGACCCAAATTGGCGATGTCGTGGGACGCGACCTTGATGTTGCTGGACTGGGTTGGCTGGGTCACATTGCAATATGGGACTCGGAGCAAGTTATTGAAGCCAACTCGGGAAGCTACAATGCTATTCGTCTTCGGAGCCTTAATCAGTATAAGTCCGAGTCCCCATACTGGGGTAAAGCAACTTGGAAACTCCCAAATGAGCTTACAGAACCCTATTGCTACTACAGCTTTTGCCCAGACTTCGGCGGGACTCAAGCGCTGTGGGCTCGCTTGGCGGCCGTTCGCCGAGCAATGCAGATTTATCAAATTGGCTCAGATTATACGACAACTATATTCACGGTGCCGGCGACCGCTCAAACCGAACGCGTTCCAGCACGACGCGGATCGTATCGATGCGATACCTTTGTTCTTGCAGCCTTGCAAGCTAGCACGCGTTATCAACAGCCATTTAGCGCTGCGGCCCTTGAGTGGTATTATCGCTACGAATCTCTTGACGATAACGGAATAACTCCACGGCTCATCTTTGATAAATTGCGAACATTTCAGTAATCGGTGATTTCTAATATAGAGTTTTGAAAGGTATATATGATTTCGTTACGATATGGAGTGACAGTCGCGGCCATGTTTTTATTTTCCGTGGTGGCTGCCGCCGAAACCGGCAAGTTGGTGAGTGGCGCCAGCAAGGCGTCGGTGCTAGACAGCTCGCTTCAGGGCTATATGGCACATCGAGGTACAAGACTTGGCCGCGAGTTACTGGAAAAGAGCCAGTCCCAAGAGCTCCAGGCGACCGAAGCAAACATCGACTTTGTGCGAGAGGCGCTGGCAGGGAAGTCAACGCCAGAAGAACGAATTCTTCTTGTTCGTGCTTTGGGGAAATTATTTGATCGGCGGGATCCTGTCGGAAGGAACGCACAAATACGTAAAGATCTTAAGGGCTATGTGTACTCCGGTGAGCGTGAAACAGCGCGCGCAGCCACCTTCGCAATTTCACGAATCGGTGGAGAAGGCGAGCTTAAGCAAATTCTGCTTCATGCAAAGTCGAATAAGATACTTGATAACGATGAGTACGCTGGTGAGATTGCACATAATCTCCGATTTGCCGCGATTTCGCATCAAGCAGACCTTCTTCGACTGCTCGAAGAATCTCGTAGTTCTTATGCGGTAGATATATTGACCGCGGATCTCAAAAGCGCGACATTTGTCAACCAGTACCCTTTGGAAAGTCGAAAGAAATTGCTTTCGGTTATCGAGCGTAATGAGCCTAGCTTTACATCTGCGATCGGCGCATTTGGCTACATTAACGCGATCAGATATGCAACCTGGCTTCATGCGTTTGCCCTGGTCAACGAGTCCCTTAGTCGAGGGGAGTATGCCGAAACCGTCCTTAGGGAATTAAACAAGCCCAAAACCGATCCACGAAAGCTGATCGGTTACTTGACATCACCAGAGGCCGACAAGTTCTTGCTGGAAGTAAGTAAGGCCAATCTCTCTCCTGCCCTAACTCGAATCGCCCACTACGCTGATTCATTGCCGCAAAACCAAACGATTCAGGACTTTGCCGCCTTAGTCCGAATTCGTACAGCGGCGATGCGTCAGTAGCAGAGTACGCCAGGGCCAGCTCCGTGTAACAAAATCCGGCGCTCGCGCTTACTCGAGTTCGACAGTTGAACCCGTAAGTTATTGTTTTCATGGAGGCGAGCACGAAACGCTCCGCCACAAAGGGGGCGATTGTGTTCAGACTCAGTTTGCGGTAGTCTACGCGGACGGGCATGTCGGACCGTACTCCGTTGATCGATGAAGTCCGATGGCAGGTTGCGCGCAGTCTAAACTGAAACGATTATGTTGAAATCGGCGGAAGTTTGATAGCGCGCGTTCCGGCGCAGCACCCTAGCCCGAATGTTTCATGGACTGACGTTGCCCACACTCGTCGCGCGCCCATTCCGGTGAGGAAATCCAGGCTATGTGCGGACGGGTGCGCGCTAATCAATTGGCAGTTTCAGCGTTGAAAGCACTATCCGCGCGGCAGTCCGCCGAAGCGCTGGTAGAACGATTCCGCCGCCGGCGCCGCATCCGCATCCTCGCGCTGAAGCGTCGCCATGATGTAGCCTTCGGCCGCGCGGCAGGTCGCCAGGTACAGCGCGCGCGCCACCTCGTACGCCTCGACGCCGGGCCAGGGCTGCGGCAGCAGCTCCACCGGCAGCATCGGATCGTGCAGCTGCACGCGGCGATAGGCGTGGATCAGCAGCGTGCGGATCACGAACGCCTGCTCGGGTTCCACTCGTTCGCCCAGCAGCGACTGCAGTGGCGCGAACTCCTCGATGAAGTTGCGGTAGCCGGCGGCGACGTCCGACAGGTCCCACGCCTCATCCACCAGCTCGCGCAGCGGACGCGAACCGACGTCCGGCATCGCGCCCGCGCTGAACACGTACACCGTGTCACGCACCCCGGCGCGTCCCAGGATTTCGTCCAGCACTGCCGCGTCACCGGCCGGATGCGCGAACGCGCCCGGGCTGATCATCGCGTAGCCTTCCCACAGCAGCTGCTTGCGCAGCGACGCGCGGTTCGGCGCATCCAGGCCGTCAGGTCCCGTCATCAGCAGCGTCCATTTGCCGTCCCAGTTCACCGTTGGCACATCGTAGATGCGGCGGTAGGCGCGCTCGAAGCGCGGCAGCGCCTCCGGCAGGATCGCATACGAGCTGCGGCGCCCGTCGCGGTTGGCCACCAGCCAACCCTCCTGCGCCAGCCGGAACACGCTGGTGCGAAGGGCGCGGTCGTTCACCCCGAACGGGGCCAGGAATTCGATCAGGCTGCCGAGCCAGATGGCGCCGCCGTGCGGCACGATGCTGTCGCCGAAAATCGTCATCACGAGCGACTTCGAGCGCGGCGGGTCGCTGGCTAGGAAGTGGCTGATCCATTCTGTGCTGGTCAATTGTTTCATAGGGGCATGGTCTGGCGCGTGGCGGGCGATTGTCAAGCAAAAACGGGAGTTTACTTTGCTCGCGGACAGGCGCACGATTAATTTTTTACTATCGAGCTTCGCGAATGGATACATATTTTTAATGCGACACAAAAAAACTGTGTACTTCTGATTTTTTGTATCGTATTATCGTTTCACAGTCTAAGTGATGGAGAACGACCATGTATGCACAGATGGTAGAAACCGGCCTCAAGAAGGTCCAGACGGACGCCGACATGAGTGCGGAAGAGCTCGCATTCCAGCAGCGCATCGACGAAGGCATCAAGATCGAGGCGAAGGACTGGATGCCGGAGGCTTACCGCAAGACGCTGATCCGCCAGATTTCGCAGCACGCGCATTCGGAAATCGTCGGCCAGCTGCCTGAAGGCAACTGGGTCACCCGCGCGCCTACGCTGAAACGCAAATCGATCCTGCTGGCCAAGATCCAGGACGAAGCAGGCCACGGCCTGTACCTCTACAGCGCCGCCGAAACGCTGGGCGTCTCGCGCGACGAACTGCTGGCCGCCCTCCACTCGGGCAAGGCCAAATATTCGAGCATCTTCAATTACCCGACCCTGTCGTGGGCCGACATGGGCGCGATCGGCTGGCTGGTCGACGGCTCGGCCATCATCAACCAGATCCCGCTGTGCCGCTGCTCCTACGGTCCGTACTCGCGCGCGATGATCCGCGTCTGCAAGGAAGAATCCTTCCACGCGCGCCAGGGCTACGACATCATGATGAGCCTCGCCAAAGGCACGCCCGAACAAAAGGCGATGGCGCAGGATGCGCTCAACCGCTGGTGGTGGCCTTCGCTGATGATGTTCGGCCCGTCCGACGCCGAATCGGTCAACAGCGCGCAGTCGTCCAAGTGGCGCATCAAGCTGTTCTCCAACGACGAACTGCGCCAGCGCATGGTCGACCAGACCGTGCCGCAGGCCGAATTCCTGGGCCTGACGGTTCCCGACCCCGACCTGAAGTTCAACGCCGACAGCGGCCACTACGAGTTCGGTGAAATCGACTGGAGCGAGTTCCACAACGTCCTGAAGGGTAACGGCCCTTGCAACAAGGAGCGCCTGGCGACCCGCGTCAACGCGTGGAACGACGGCGAGTGGTTCCGCGACGCGCTGGTCGCACACGCAGAGAAAAAAGCCGCACGCGCCGCTGCCTAAGCGGCTCCCCAATTCATACCTGGAGCATCGAATGAGCAAAGAATGGCCACTGTGGGAAGTCTTCATCCGCAGCCAGCACGGACTGGCCCACAAACACGTGGGCAGCCTGCACGCACCTGACGCCGAAATGGCCGTCAACAACGCGCGCGACGTCTACACCCGCCGCAACGAAGGCGTCTCGATCTGGGTCGTGCGCGCCGCCGACATCGTCGCCAGCAGCCCTGGCGACAAATCGGCGCTGTTCGAGCCGTCCAACAGCAAAGTCTACCGCCACCCGACCTTCTTCCCGATGCCGGAAGAAGTCAAGAACCTGTGAGCCGCCCCGTGGACGCCAAACTCGAATACGTCCTGCGCCAGGGCGACAACGCCCTGGTCCTGTCGCAGCAGCTGTCCAAGTTGTGCGGCAAGGGGCCGGCGCTGGAAGAAGACATGGCGCTGGCGAACGTCGCGCTCGACCTGCTCGGCCAGACCCGCATGTGGCTGTCCTATGCGGCCGAACTCGAAGGCAAAGGCAAGACCGAAGACGACCTTGCCTACCTGCGCGACGCGAACGACATGCGCTGCTGCCTGATCGTCGAACAGCCTAACGGTAACTACGGCGACACCCTGATGCGCCAGTTCCTGTTCGATACCTGGCACTACTTCCTGATGCAGGGCCTGGCCAAATCCACCGACCCGCGCATCGCGGAGATCGCGGAGAAGTCGATCAAGGAAGTTACCTACCACCTGCGCCGCAGCGGCGACCTGGTGGTGCGCCTCGGCGACGGCACGCAGCAAAGCCACGACCGCATGCAGGCCGCGCTTGACGCGCTGTGGCCGTACAGCGGCGAGATGTTCATCTACGACGCCGCCGACAAGCAGATGGTGGAGCAGGGCGTGGCGCCCGCGGTCGAAGGCCTGCGCGCAGACTTCCTCGAGCACGTTGGCGAAATCCTGGCAGAAGCCACGCTGCAGATGCCGCCTGCCGACGCATGGATGCACCAGGGCGGCAAGAAAGGCCGCCACAGCGAGCACCTGGGCTACCTGCTGGCGGAAATGCAGTTCCTGCAGCGCGCCTATCCCGGAGCCGAATGGTGATGGACGTTCGGCAACCAGTCGGTACCGAGCAGGTATGGGCCTGGCTCGGCGAGGTTTCCGACCCCGAGATCCCGGTGATCTCGGTGGTGGACCTCGGCATCGTGCGCAAGGTCGAATGGAACGGTGACGAATGCGTCGTCACCATCACGCCCACCTATTCGGGCTGCCCCGCGATGGCCGTCATCGCGGAAGCGGTCATCGATGCGCTGCGCGATCACGGCGTCGGCAAGGTAAAGCTGGTCAGCCAGCTGTCGCCGGCCTGGACCACCGACTGGATGAGCGAAGCGGGGAAGATTGCGCTGAAGGGCTACGGCATCGCACCGCCGGCCCAGCAGGTCATCGACATCAGCGGGCTGACCACCGGCGTTAAACGCCGCGTGGTGCCGGAGCTGACGGTCACCTGCCCGAACTGCGGATCGACCCGCACGCAGCTCACCAGCCAGTTCGGGTCGACGCCGTGCAAGGCCTTATACAAATGCCTGGACTGCCTCGAACCCTTTGATTATTTCAAGTGCCACTAAGGCCGATACATGAGCAAATTCTACCCACTGCGCGTCGCAGGCGTGCGTAACGAAACGCGCGACACCATCGCCGTCACTTTCGATGTGCCGGCAGAACTGGCCGACAGCTTCAAGTACCAGCAGGGCCAGCACCTGACCCTGCGCGCGACGATCGGCGGCGAGGATGTGCGCCGTTCCTACTCGATCTGCTCCGCGGTGCAGGACAACCTGCTGCGCGTCGCCATCAAGAAAACCTCTGGCGGCATGTTCTCCACCTGGGCCAACGAAAGCCTGAAGCCGGGCGACGTGCTGGAAGTGATGCCGCCGATGGGCCACTTCAACGTGCAGCTCGCGCCCGGAAATGCGAAGCACTACGTGGCCTTCGCGGCAGGCAGCGGCATCACGCCCATCCTGTCGATCATCAAGACCACGCTCAATGAGGAACCGAACAGCCTGTTCACCCTGTTCTATGGTAATCGCGCCTCCTCCACCGTCATCTTCAAGGAAGAACTGACGGACCTTAAGGACACCCACATGCAGCGCCTTAACCTGGCCTACGTGATGAGCCGCGAGCAGCAGGACATCGAACTGTTCAACGGCCGCATCACGAAGGAAAAGGTCGAGCACCTGCTGCAGCACTGGATCAGCATCGACGACATCGACGTCGCCTTCATTTGCGGTCCGGAAGACATGATGCTGGGCGTGTCCGCCGCGCTGCAGGAAGCCGGCCTGCCGAAGCAGAGCATCAAGATCGAGCTGTTCGCGGCCAGCATCCCGAAGCACGAGCACAAGCCGCGCGCCTTCGATCCGGCCGTTGCGCACGATACCGAAGTCACCGTCATCATGGACGGCAGCCACACCACCTTCACGATGGAGAAGGACAAGGAATCCATCCTCGACGCGGGCCTGCGCCACGGGATCGACATGCGCTACTCCTGCAAGGGCGGCGTGTGCTCCACCTGCCGCTGCAAGCTTCTGGACGGCAAGGTGGACATGGACGTCAACTACGCGCTGGAAGACTACGAGATCGCGCGCGGCTTCGTGCTGTCCTGCCAGAGCTTCCCGGTGACGGACAAGGTGGTGGTCGACTTCGACCAGGCGGAATAAGCAAACAAAAACAGACGGAGACTCCATGAACTACGAAAACATCAAGTTCCAGGTCCAGGACGGCATCGCGGTACTGACGCTGAACCGCCCGGACAAGCTCAATAGCTTCACCCAGGCGATGCACCTCGAAGTGCGCAGCGCGCTGGAGGCCGTACAGGCCGACAAGAGCGTGCGCGTGCTGGTGCTGACCGGCGCCGGCCGCGGTTTCTGCGCCGGCCAGGACCTGGGCGACCGCGCGGTGGAACCGGGTGCCAAGGGCGTGGACCTTGGTGAATCCGTCGAGAAGTTCTACGCCCCCCTGATCAACACCCTGCGCTCCTTGCCGATGCCTGTCATCTGCGCGGTCAACGGTGTGGCCGCCGGCGCTGGCGCCAACATCGCGCTGGCCTGCGACATCGTGCTGGCCGCGAAATCGGCCAGCTTCGTCGAAGCCTTCTGCAAACTGGGCCTGATCCCGGACAGCGGCGGTACCTGGCACCTGCCGCGCCTGATCGGCCACGCACGCGCCACCGGCCTTGCCATGCTGGGCGAAAAACTGCCGGCCGAAACCGCCGAACAATGGGGCCTGATCTGGAAGTGCGTGCCCGACGCCGCGCTGATGGACGACGCCATGAGGATGGCCGAACACTTCGCCGTCGCCCCGACCAAGGGCCTGGCATTCACCAAGAAGGCGCTGCAGGCAAGCTATGCCAACACACTGCCCGAGCAGCTCAGGCTCGAAGGCGACATGATGCGCGAACTGGGTTACAGCCACGACTACGGCGAAGGCGTCGCCGCCTTCATGGAAAAGCGTCCAGCCCACTTCAAGGGAGAATGAACATGGCGCAGGCTCTCCCGCAAGGCAGCGTCGTCGCCGTCATCGGCAGCGGCGCCATGGGCACCGGTATCGCGCAGGTCGCAGCCGCCGCCGGCTACACCGTCAAGCTGTTCGACGCGCGCGCCGAAGCGGTGCAGGCGTCGATTGCCGGCATTTGCAATATGTACGGCAAGCTGGCTGAGAAAGGCAAGATGACCGGCGAGGAAGTGTCGGCCGCCAGCGGCCGCCTGTCCGCGGCAGGTTCGCTGTCCGACGTCGGCGACGCCGCCATCGTCATCGAGGCGATCGTCGAAAGCCTGGACGTCAAGCGCACCCTGTTCGCCGACCTCGAAGCCATCGTCGGCGACGACTGCATCCTGGCCACCAACACCTCGTCGATTTCGGTCACCGCGATCGCCGCGCGCCTGCGCCGTCCGCAGCGCCTGGTCGGCATGCACTTCTTTAACCCGGTGCCGCTGATGGCGCTGGTGGAAGTGATCAGCGGCCTGGCAACCAGCCGCGACGTGGCGGATACCGTCTACGCCACCGCCGCCGCATGGGGCAAGAAGCCGGTGCACGCCAAGTCGACCCCGGGCTTCATCGTCAACCGCGTGGCGCGTCCGTTCTACGCCGAAGGCCTGCGCCTGCTGCAGGAACAGGCCGCCGACCCGGCCACCCTGGACGCCGTGATGCGCGAAGCGGGCGGCTTTCGCATGGGCCCCTTCGAACTGATGGACCTGATCGGCCACGACGTCAACTTCTCGGTCACCCAATCCGTATTCCACGCCTACTTCAACGACCCGCGCTTCACGCCGTCGGTGCTGCAGCAGGAAATGGTCAATGCCGGCTTCCTGGGCCGCAAATCGGGCCGCGGCTTCTACGACTATTCCGCCGGCGCCGTCAAGCCGGCCGTCCATACCGAGCCGCGCCAGGAACGGCCGGACGCGGTCGGCATCAGCATCGAGCCGGGCGTGTCCGGCGCCGTGACCGAACCGCTCGAACAGCGCCTGCGCGCCAACGGCTACAGCGTCGCGCACCGCAAGCCGCTGCCGCATTCGGGCGAGAACGAGGCGCCTGGCTTCCACTGCAACGGCGCCGCGCTGTTCCTGACCGACGGCCGCAGCGCCACCGAGCGCGCCGCCGCCAACAAGCACCCGGACACGGTGCTGTACGACCTGGTGATCGACTACGCCAGCGCGAAACGCATCGCGCTGGCGCGCGCCGACCAGTGCAGCGACACCGCCTACAACGCGGTCGTCGGCATGTTCCAGGCCGCCGGCTTCGAGGTCACCCGCATCGACGACGTTCCGGGCATGGTGGTCATGCGCACCGTGGCGATGCTCGCCAATGAGGCGGCGGACGCCGTCAACCAGGGCGTATGCAGTGCCGAGGCGGTCGACATCGCCATGCAAAAAGGCGTCAACTATCCGCGCGGCCCGCTCGCGTGGGCCGACCAGGTCGGCGTGGCGCATGTGGCCACCGTTCTTTCCAACCTCGCAGCCAGCTATGGCGAAGACCGCTACCGCGTGTCGCCGCTGCTGCGCCGCAAACTGTCTTCCGGAGTACGTTTTCATGCATAAGGATATCCACGCGGACGCGCAGGCGCTGGCCGAACTGGCCGGCAAGTCGATGTACGACCGCGACACCACCAGCCAGGCGCTCGGCATGAAGCTCGACGAAATCCGTCCGGGCTACGCGCGCATGAGCATGCCCGTTCGCGCCGACATGCTGAACGGCCACCAGACCTGCCACGGCGGCTACATCTTCATGCTGGCCGACAGCGCGTTCGCCTTCGCCTGCAATTCGCACAACCAGAACACCGTGGGCGCAGGCTGCACCATCGACTACATCGCGCCAGGCCGCGAAGGCGATGTGCTGAGCGCAGAGGCGCTCGAGCAGGCGCTGACCGGCAAGACCGGCGTATACGACATCAAGGTAAGCAACCAGGATGGGCGCCTGATCGCGCTTTTTCGCGGCAAATCGCACCGCATCGGCGGCCACGTCGCCGAGCTTGCGGCATAAGTAAACAGAAGGAGACTAAGATGGTCCAACGCATTCCCGCGCCTGGCGACCTGGAGCCGATCGAGCGAGCCAGCCGCGACGAGCTGCAGGCGCTGCAACTCGAGCGCATGAAATGGTCGCTGAAGCACGCATACGACAACGTACCGCACTACAAGGCAGCCTTCGACGCCGCCGGCGTGCATCCGGATGACCTGAAGACGCTGGCCGACCTGGCGAAATTCCCCTTCACGGACAAGAAGACCCTGCGCGACAATTACCCGTTCGGCCTGTTTGCCGTACCGCGCGAGCAGGTGGTGCGCATCCACGCCTCGTCCGGCACCACCGGCAAGGCGACGGTGGTGGGCTACACGAAGAACGACATCGACACCTGGGCCAACGTGGTGGCGCGCTCGATCCGCGCCGCGGGCGGCCGCGCCGGCGACATCTGCCACATCTCCTACGGCTACGGCCTGTTTACCGGCGGCCTTGGCGCGCACTACGGCGCCGAGCGCCTGGGCTGCACCGTGATCCCGATGTCCGGCGGCCAGACCGAGAAGCAGGTACAGCTGATCTGCGACTTCAAGCCCGACATCATCATGGTCACGCCGTCGTACATGCTGAACATCATTGAGGAATTCCAGCGCCAGGGCATGGACCCGGCCGAGTCCTCGCTCAAGGTCGGCATCTTCGGCGCCGAGCCGTGGACCGACGCGATGCGCGCCGAGATCGAAGCGCGCGCCGGCATCGATGCGGTCGACATCTACGGCCTGTCCGAAGTGATGGGCCCGGGCGTGGCCAGCGAATGCATCGAAACCAAGGACGGCCCGGTCATCTGGGAAGACCACTTCTACCCGGAGGTCATCGACCCGGAAACCGGCGACGTGCTGCCGGACGGCTCGGAAGGCGAACTGGTATTCACCTCGCTGTCGAAGGAAGCGCTGCCGATCATCCGCTACCGCACGCGCGACCTTACGCGATTGCTGCCACCGACCTCGCGCTCGATGCGCCGCATCGGCAAGATCACCGGCCGTTCCGACGACATGTTGATCATCCGCGGCGTGAACGTGTTCCCGAGCCAGATCGAGGAACTGATCCTCAAGACGCCGGTGCTGGCGCCCCACTACCAGCTGCTGGTATCGCGCGATGGCCACCTCGACAAGCTCGAAGTGATCACCGAAATGCGCGACGCGTCGCAATCGGCGGAGCAGTGCGCTGCGCTGTGCCGCGACCTCGAACACCGCATCAAGACATTCGTGGGCGTTTCCACCCGCGTCACCGTGGCCCCGCCGAACGGCATCGAACGCACCACGACCGGCAAGGCGAAGCGCGTAATCGACAATCGCCCGAAAAGCTGACAACAGGAGCACTGACTTGAACAACCCTACAGACGCATTCATCTGCGACGCCATCCGCACCCCCTTCGGTCGCTACGGCGGCTCGCTGTCGACGGTGCGCGCCGACGACCTGGCGGCACTGCCGATCGCCGCGCTGATGGCCCGCAACCCCGGCGTGGACTGGACTGCCGTTGACGACCTGTTCTACGGCTGCGCCAACCAGGCCGGCGAAGACAACCGCAACGTGGCGCGCATGGCGGCGCTGCTGGCCGGCCTGCCGCCGGCGGTCCCGGGCAGCACCATCAACCGCCTGTGCGGCTCCAGCCTTGACGCGGTAGGCACCGCAGCGCGCGCCATCCGTGCCGGCGAAGCGAACCTGATCATCGCGGGCGGTGTCGAGCACATGACGCGCGCGCCTTTCGTGATGGGCAAGGCCGACAGCGCGTTCTCGCGCAGCGCCAAAATCGAAGACACCACCATGGGCTGGCGCTTCGTCAATCCTCTGATGAAGGCGAAGTACGGCATCGATTCGATGCCCGCGACGGCGGAAAACGTGGCGAAGGAATTCGGCGTCAGCCGCGCCGACCAGGATGCGTTCGCGTTGCGCAGCCAGCAGCGCTGGGCCAGGGCCAATGCGGCCGGCGTGTTCAAGGAAGAGATCGTGCCGGTCACGATCCCGATGAAGAAGGGCGAGTCCCGCGTGTTCGACACCGACGAACATCCGCGCAGCGACACCAGCATCGAGATGCTGGCCAAGCTGAAGGGTGTCGTGACGCCGGATGGCACGGTCACCGCCGGCAATGCGTCCGGCATCAACGACGGCGCCTGCGCGCTGCTGATCGCCTCGGGCGACGCGGCCGCGCGCTTCGGCTTGAAGCCGCGCGCGCGCATCCTCGGCATGGCGTTGGCGGGCCTCGATCCGCGTATCATGGGCTTCGGCCCGTCGCCCGCGACGAAGAAGGTGCTGGCGATGACCGGGCTGACGATCGGGCAGATGGACGTGATCGAGCTGAACGAAGCGTTCGCGGCACAGGGCCTGGCGGTAACGCGCGACCTTGGGCTGCCGGACGACGCGGAGCACGTGAATCCGAACGGGGGCGCGATTGCGATCGGCCACCCGCTGGGTGCATCGGGCGCGAGGCTGGTGACCGCAGCCGTGAACCACCTGCACCGCACCGGTGGCCGCTACGCGCTGTGCACGATGTGCATCGGCGTCGGCCAGGGCATCGCATTGGTAGTCGAACGAGTATAAGAACGCAAAATCAAAACGGCGGATGCACTTTGTTTATCCGCCCTACGCTGACCACAGGGACGTAGGGCGGATAAGCGGAACGCGCATCCGCCGAAGCACAGCAGCCATCACAACAACATCGGAGACAACCATGTTCAAGAAAACCACACTGTTCGTATCACTCGCCTTCGCGGCAGCATCGTCCTTCGCTGCCGACACCATCAAGATCGGCTCCGTGCTGTCGGTCTCCGGCCCCGCCGCCTTCCTGGGCGACCCGGAGCTGAAGACCCTGCAGCTCTACGTCGAAAAAATCAACGCCGGCGGCGGCGTCCTCGGCAAGAAGCTCGAACTGGTCCACTACGACGACGGCAGCGACGCCGCCAAGGCCAACAGCTTCACCAAGCGCCTGATCGAATCCGACAAGGTCCACGTGCTGATCGGC
>NZ_QYUP01000191.1 GCF_003590855.1 Massilia cavernae | reverse complement strand
TCCAATGCTTGTTGTGTATTGCATCGCGCTCGCACCTGCTTGTGGCCGTGCTCGCGCGATCGATAGAAAGACGGGGTTGGCCCGTCAAAAACCAGTGTCTCCCAGCGCAACCCGGTATTCTACGACAGGTCGTAGAGGCCGGGCAGGCCGAGAATTCGCTCGAGTTCCTCGAGCGCCGCGGCGCATTCGAGGGCCAGTTGCGGATCTGCGAGGTCTTTCGGCTCGAGATGGTCGCGGTAATGCTTTTCCACCCACGCTACCAGCGTGGCGTACAGTGTTTCGGTCATCACCACGCCCGGATGCATGGCCGCGGCTTCCTCCGCCGTCAATGCCACGCGCAGGCGCAGGCACGCGGGGCCGCCGCCGTTGCGCATGCTCTGGCGCAGGTCGAAATCGATCAGTTCATTGATTGGCCCGCCGCCCGCCACCAGCTGCTGCAGGTAGCGCGATACGGCCGGGTTCTCGGCGCATTCGTGCGGCACCACCAGCGCCATCGAACCGTCGGGTTTCGACAACAGCTGGCTGTTGAACAGGTAGCTGGCCACCGCATCGGCCACCGACACCAGGCCGGTGTCTACGCGCACCGGCGCCAGGACGGCGCCCATGCCGTCCATCGCGGCGCGCAGGCTGCCGAGTACCCGTGCTTCGTTGGCGAAGGCCTGCTCGTGGTAGAACAGCACGTTGCCGTTGCCGACCGCGATGACGTCGTTGTGGAACACGCCCTGGTCGATCACGTCCGGGTTCTGCGACGCGAACACGGTGCGCGACGCATCCAGGCCATGCAGGCGGGCGATGGCCTGAGACGCTTCCAGCGTTTGGCGCGCTGGGTATTTCTTGGGCGCCGGCGCGGACGGATCGAACTCCACGCGGCCGTACACGAAGAACTCGACACCGGCGGCGGCATGGTTCGCGCACAGGCGGGTGTGGTTGGCCGCGCCCTCGTCGCCGAAAGCGGGCGTCTGCGGCAACGCGTCGTGGACTGCGAAGTGGCGGCTGTCCGAGAAGATGGCGCGCAGCGAGCGGGCAGCCTGGGTGTGCTCGATCGCGCGGTGCAGCTTGTTGTTCAGGTTGGCGGCGGTGAAGTGCACGCGGCCATCAAGCGTGTCGGCCGATGGGCTGACGGTGGCGGCGTTGGCGGTCCACATCGGCGAAGCGGAGTACGCGCAAGCCAGCGTCACCGGCGACGCGCGGTAAGCCGCGGCCAGCACGTCGGCGTCGCTGCCGCCAAAGCCGATACTGCGCAGCATGCGGAAGTTGGGACGCGCATGCGGCGGCATCACCGCCTGGGCAAAGCCGCGCGCGGCCAGCGCACGCATCTTGGCCAGTCCCTGCAAGGCCGCCTGCTTCGGATTCGAGGCGCTCTTGACGTTGCTGAACGAGGCCACATTGCCGAACGAGAGTCCGGCGTAGTTGTGGGACGGGCCGACCAGGCCGTCGAAATTGTATTCGCGTGCAGTCATGTCCGATCCTAGAGAGCCAGGCCTGGCGACAGCTTCGCGGGCAGCGCCAACTCTTCTGTCTCTATCGACGCGACCGGGTAGGCGCAATAGTCGGCCGCATAGTACGCGCTCGGACGGTGGTTGCCGGATTTGCCGACGCCGCCGAACGGTGCGCTGCTTGCCGCGCCGGTGGTCGGGCGGTTCCAGTTGACGATGCCCGCGCGCGCCTTGACCGCGAAGCGCTTCCACAGCGTCTCGTCGTTCGACAGCAGCGCCGCGGCCAGGCCGAACTCGGTGGCGTTGGCGACCTTGATGGCGCTGTCGAAATCCTTCACGCGCACAATCTGCAGCAGCGGGCCGAACCATTCTTCGTCCGGAATGCCCTGGGCATTGGTCACGTCGACGATGCCTGCGGTGACGAAGCCCGCGTTCGGGTCAAGCTGCTTCATCTGCAGCAGCACGGTGCCGCCTTTCGCGGCCATGTCGGCCTGCGCCTGCACCAGGCGCGCGGCGACGGCGCTCGATACGACAGGGCCCATGAAGGGCTGCGGATCGGAGTCCGGCGCGCCGACGCTCAGCTTTGCGGCCACTTCGACCAGGCGCTTGATGAAGGCATCGCCTTCCGGCCCGTCCTGCACCACCAGGCGGCGCGCGCAGGTGCAGCGCTGGCCGGCCGAGATGAAGGCGGACATGACGGTGTGGTGGACGGCGGCGTCCACGTCCTTGACGTCCCACACCACCAGCGGGTTGTTACCGCCCATTTCCAGCGCCAGCATCTTGCCCGGCTGGCCGCCGAACTGCTTGTGCAGGGCGATGCCGGTCTGGCAGCTGCCGGTGAACAGCACGCCGTCCACGTCCGCCTTGCCCAGCGCGATGCCGGTGTCGCGGCCGCCGTTGACCAGGTTGATCACGCCCTTCGGCAGGCCTGCCTTTTCCCACAGTTCGACCGTCTTGACGGCGGTGCGCGGCGCGTACTCGCTCGGCTTGAAGACGACGGTGTTACCGGCGATCAGCGCGGGCACGATATGCCCGTTCGGCAGGTGGCCGGGGAAGTTATACGGGCCGAACACGCCGAACACGCCGTGCGGGCGGTGGCGTAGCACGGCATTGCCGTCGGCGACCTTGGCCGCGGTCTCGCCGGTGCGCGCACCGTAGGACTGCACGGAGATGTCGACCTTGTTGGCCATCGTGGTCACTTCGGTGCGGGCTTCCCACAAGGGCTTGCCGACTTCCTCGGCAATGGTGCGGGCCAGCTCTTCGGCGTTTTCCTTCAGCAGGTCGCGGAAACGCGTGCACACGGCGATGCGTTCGGCCAACGGCGCCAGCGCCCACGCGTCGAAAGCTGCACGTGCAGCCTGCACCGCGCGCGCCACATCGTCAGGGGTCGACTCATTGCTGGCCCAGGTCTGGCGGCCGCTGGCCGGATCGATGGTTGCCAGTTCCGCGCCGCTGCCGGCTTCCCATTGACCGTTGATATAGTTACTCAGCTTAGGCATTTGTATTCTTCCTTACATTGAGGGGCAGCGTGCGAACCTGGTCGCCGCTGCGGCATTGGAGCAGTGCCAGCTCGTCGGCCGACAGGGCGATCCTGCCATGCGACGGCACTGCGTCCGCCACGATCATCCTGAAATCGCGCAGGTTGGTGTTCGACACCAGGGTCGGATTGTCGCCGAGGGCGGGAGCGGTCGTATCGGCCACCGCCAGCGTGCTGTCGCGCATCGCACGCAGCTCGGACACGCGCGCCTGCAGCACCGGGCCGGCGTCGAAGATATCGACGTAGCCTTCGTAGTGCATGCCCTCCTGCTCCAGCAGGCGGCGCGCCGGCGCGGTCGAATTGTGGACCTTGCCGATCACGTCGCGCGCATCCGCCGGCAGGTAGTCGACGTACAGCGGCTGGCGCGGCATCAGCTCCGCGATGAAGGACTTCTTGCCCAGCGCCGTCAGGTTGTCGACGTGGTTGAATTCCATCTTGAAGAAATGGCGGCCCAGTCCTTCGTAAAACGGCGAGCTGCCGTCTTCGGCCTGGTAGCCGCGCATCTCGGCGATCAGCTTTTCGGTGAACAAGTGCGGGAACTGGGCAATGAACAGGAAGCGGCTCTTGGACAGCCACTTGCCGTTGTTGCCGACCCGGTAGTCCGGGTGCAGGAACAGCGAGCACAGTTCGGTGGAGCCGGTCAGGTCGTTCGACAGGTACAGCGTGTCCATGCGGGTGAACACGTTCAGCTCGCGGCTCGAATGCACCAGGGTGCCGATGCGGTAGTTATAGAAAGGCTCGTCCAGCCCGACCGCACCCTTGATCGCGCATACGCCCGCCATGCGGCCGCTGCGCGTATCTTCCATGACGAACATGTAGTCGCGCTTTTCGGGCGCGATGGTCTCGGCGAAGGACTGCACCGCGACGGCGACGCGGTCGCCCAGCATCTTGCGGTCCGGCTTCAGCGTGGTCATGCCGCTGCCGACCTGGGTGGCCATGTGCAGCAGCGCATCGAGGTCGTTTTCGCGGATCGCGCGTACAACTAGCATAGGTTTGTCGCTCACTTAAATCCTCACGCAGATGACGTTGTCGCCCGGCGCCACCATCAGCGCGCGCAGGGCGCCCACCGGCAGCTGCACCGTGTCGCCCGATTCGGCCGAAGCGCATGCCACCGTGATGGCGCGGAAGTTCTGCTCGCTGCTGGTGGCGACCGCGTAGGTCACCATCGCGCCCGGCAGGGCGTCCGGCTCGGCCAGTTCGACGCGGCGGATGATCGAGCCGCCGAAGGTGCGCAGCGAATTCTTGTGGGCCTGGAGAATAGGGCCGCCGTCGAAGATGTCGATATAGTCGTCGGCCTCGAAGCCCTCTTCCGTCAGCAGGCTGAAAGCCAGTTCGCCGTCCGGATGGATCTGGCCCATCGCGGCCTGCGCGGCGCCCGGCAGCAGCGGCACGTAGACCGGATAGTGCGGCATCAGCTCGACGATCAGGGTGCGGTTGCGCGCGCCGCCGATGACGCGCTCGGCGTCGAGGAAGTCCATCTTGAAGAACTTGCGGCCCAGCGCATCCCAGAATGGCGACTGGCCGTCGTTGTCGGTGCTGCCGGCCAGCGGCACGAAGAAGCGGTCGGCGAAGCGGTGCGGCGCCAGCACCGCGAACAGCAGGCGCGCGCGCGACAGCAGCGTGGCCTCGACGCCCGCGTTTTCGCGGTCGGTGACGTAGAAGCCGGACAGCTGGGAATAGCCGGTCAGTTCGGAGCACAGCGTCAGCGCGTGCACGCTGTGGCTGATGTTCAGGTCGCGCGAGACCTGCTGGATAACGTCGTTACGGAACGAAAAATAGGTACCGTTCGAGCCGGCCGACGCATGGATCGCGGCGGTGCCTGCGATGCTGCCGGTGGCGCTTTCCTCCAGCACGAACATGTACGACTCCTCGCTCGGGATATCGACATGGGCGGAAAAGGAAGCGATCGAACGTTCGACCGAAGCGGCGATTTCCTCGCGCGTCTTCGGCAGGGTATGCACACCCGGCATGGTCACCGCGGCCAGCTTTTCGAGGCTGGCGATATCCGTAAGTTCCACCGGACGGACAACAAACATGTGAACTCCTAAAGTGCTTGCGGAGGCCGGCGCGCGAACTTCGATCCGCGCGCCGGCGTCGATTGGCTTACTTGGCTGGCGCGTCGTTCAGCATCGCGTCGATCGCTTCGCGCATGATCTGGTCGGCGCGCGCGATCTGCTCGTCGGAGACGATCAGCGCAGGGGCCAGGCGCACCACGTCGGGGCCGGCGATCAGCAGCATCAGGCCGAGCGCCTCGCAGGCCTTGGTGAAGTCCTTGGCGCGGCCCTTGAAGCCTTCCGCCAGCGGGAGGCCGATCAGCAGGCCGCTGCCGCGCACCTTGCCGAACAGCTGAGGGAAGTCGGCGGTCAGCTTGTCCAGGTTGGCGAAGATCCTGGCGGATGCTTCCTTCACGCGCGCCAGGAAGGCAGGCTGGTTGATGGTCTCGATCACGTTCAGCGCGACGGTCGCGGCCAGCGGGTTGCCTCCGTAAGTGGTGCCGTGGGTGCCGACGCCGAAGTGGTGGGCGATCTCGTTGGTGGTCAGCATGGCGCCGATCGGGTAGCCGTTGCCCAGTGCCTTGGCGCTGGTCAGGACGTCGGGGGTCACGCCCTTGCCCATGTAGGCAAACAGCTCGCCGGTGCGGCCGACGCCGGACTGCACTTCGTCGAAGATCAGCAATGCGCCGGTCTTGTCGCAGAACTCGCGCAGGGCCTTCAGGTATTCAGGGTCGCCCGGAATGACGCCGCCTTCGCCCTGGATAGGCTCGACGATCACCGCGCATACGTCTTCGGTGATCGCGGCGCGCGCGGCTTCGATGTCGTTGTACGGGATGTGGCTCAGCTGCGGCGGCAGCGGCTCGAAGCCCTCGGTGTACTTCGGCTGGCCGCCGACGGACACGGTGAACAGGGTGCGGCCGTGGAAGGACGACAGGCAGGACACGATGCGCGACTTGGATTCGCCGAATTTCGCGTGCGCGTATTTGCGCGCCAGCTTCAGGGCCGCCTCATTGGCTTCCGCGCCGGAATTGCAGAAGAAGGCGCGGTCGGCGAAGGTCGCTTCGGTCAGGGCCAGCGCCAGGCGCAGCACCTGCTCGTTGGTGTAGCCATTGCCCAGGTGCCAGACCTTGTGGATCTGCTGTGTCAGCGCGTCGGCCAGGGCCGGGTTGCAATGGCCGAGGCTGGTGACGGCGATGCCGGAGGTGAAATCGAGGTAATGCTTGCCTGCCTGGTCCCACAGGTCCAGGCCCGATGCGCGGACCGGCACCATCGCTGCGGGCGCGTAGGTTGGCACCAGCACCTCGTCGAAAGTGTCGCGGGTAACATTCCGTGTAGTAAGACCGGCATCAAGCTTGGCGTTCATGGCATTCCTCGTCGAAGTTAGTGGGTCGCGCCCGGCTTCACAGCGAGGCGCGTGGGCCATTATAGGAAACGCGGAAACAAAACTCTTTTCAAAGTGCGACAGCCATTTTCACTTTTGCTCATGGCAAGATTGCCAAAATCGGGGTCAGACCACCATTACGGAAATCAAAATCGGGGTCAGACCACCATCTCCGAAACATTTCGGAAATGGTGGTCTGACCCTAATGGCGTTGACTTAAGCTTTTGAAGCCCACTTTTTCGTGGCTCTGGTGTTGTAAACAATATTTTGTTGTGTTAACTTTGCGGCGTGATACTTTCAGACGCCATATTGTTTGCCAACGAAGTACCTGAGCCGTTCGACTGGAACCGACTCGGCGAACATTTGCCGTTTGAATGGATAGAGGCCGCCCTTGTGGAGCAAGGGAAGGCAAGCATACGCCATCGTCGCCTCCCGGCGCAGCAGGTCGTCTGGTTAGTGATCGCACTGGCGCTGTATCGCCATCATTCTATCGGCGAGGTACTCGCTGAACTGGACTTGGCGCTGCCAAACGTAACAGCGCCGTTTGTGACGGATGGTGCGGTGACACGAGCGCGCCAGCGACTTGGCGCGAAGCCCGTCGAGTGGCTTTGCCAGATGTCGGCGAAGGCGTGGAGCAGCCAGGACAAAGAAGCCTACCTGTTCAACGGCCTCGTTTTATTGGCAATCGACGGCACCACTCTGCGCACCCAAGACAGTGCGGCAAACCGGGCCCACTTCGGGGCGCAGGCCTATGCCAAGGGGACTGTCGCGAGCTATCCCCAGGTGCGCGGCGCGACCCTGACCCATGTGCCCACCCATCTGGTTGTCGACGCACGATTTGGTCCTTACGCCACCAGCGAAAAAGCCTTCGCAATGGAACTTATCGACAGCATCGCCGACGATTCGCTGACCGTCGTCGATAAAGGTTTCTTGTCTGCGGAGCTGCTGTGTCGAATCACCACTCGCGGGCGCAATCGTCATTTCCTCGTTCCCGCCAAGAGTAATACCAAATGGACCGTTATCGAAGGTGGTCCAGATGACGCGATCGTGGAAATGCAAGTGTCGGCAGCGGCGCGCAAGAAGGCGCCCGAGCTGTCCAAGACTTGGCGCGCACGCGCTATCGCGATGATCGATTCGAAAGGCCAAAAGCATTTCTTGCTCACATCCCTGACCGATCGCATCGCATTTAAGGCCGCTGAACTGATCGCGTGCTACGCCCGCCGCTGGCACATTGAAACCAGTTACCGCGAGCTCAAACAATCAATGATGGGCATGGCGTTGACGTTGCGTAGTCAAACGGTCGACGGCGTCATGCAGGAGATTTGGGCGCGATTATTGCCTACAACCTGATTCGACTTGAAATCGCGAAGGCGGCGCTCGATGCCGGATGTGCCCCGACCGACATCAGTTTCGTGCGTGCGTTTCACACCATCCAATATGAACTGCTTTGGCTGCCGCCACTCGGGCGCAAGGCAAGCTGCCATCCTTGCTTCAGAACATGCGGCAAAGGCTCGTCACCGAGCTCACTGTAAAAACGACCCGGCAGGAAACATGACCGGGTCGTTAAATCGAAATCGCAGCGCTACCCATTCAGGAAAACTAAGAAAATAGCTTAAGTCAACGCCATTATGGTCTGACCCCGATTACGGAAATGGCGGAAATGGTGGTCTGACCCCTGGTCTGACCCCGATTTAAGCAAGATTCAAGTGGGGCCGCTGAGCTTGCGCTGGCGTTCTTCGCGGGGGGTGTTGCCGAACAGGGCGCCGAAGGCGGTGGAGAAGTGCGAGCCGCTCGAGAAGCCGCACATCAGCCCAACCTGCACGATCGAGTTGTTGGTGCTCTGCAGCAGCTGGCGCGCGCGCTTCAGCCTTAATTCGAGGTAGTAGCGCGACGGCAGGCTGCCGAGGTATTGCTTGAACAGCCGCTCCAACTGGCGCCGCGAAATGCCGACCAGGTTGGCGATGTCGTCCGTCGACAGCGGTTCTTCGATGTTCGCTTCCATCAGCGATACCGCTTCCGTCAGCTTCGGCTGCAGGGCGCCGAAACGGGCCTGCAGCGCCACCCGCTGCCGCTCGTCCTTGCCGCGCACGCGGTCGATGCAGAGGATTTCCTTGATCTGGGCCTGCACGCCGGCACCGTAGATCGATTCGACCAGCGTCAGCGCGAAGTCGATGCTGGCCGCGCCGCCGCAGCAGGTGAGGTGCGGACCGTCGATTTCGAACAGGTTGGGCGTGAACATCGTGTGTTCGTCGTTGACGTCGACGTCGGGATACAGCGCCCACGGCAGCGCGGTGCGTACGCCGCGCAGCACGCCGGCGTCGGCCAGCCACAGCACGCCGGCACCGACGCCGCCCCAGAATTGCGCCGAACGGCAGCGCGCCACCACCGAGCGCAGGTTGCCCGGCTTGAGCGCGGCCTGGGCTTCGTCGGCGACCAGCAGCACCACATGCCAGTGGCGCTGGGTGTCGGTGGGGAATTTGTCGGGGCTGCGCACGTCGACGTGCAGCCGCTCGGGCCCGAGCAGCTTGGCGGCCAGCCGCAGCGGCTGGTACAGCCCGGCCCAGCTGAGCGCGTCCGGCTCGCCGGCATGGATCAGCAGTACGCGCAGCGGCTTCTCCTGCGCCAGGCGGGAGAGGTCAGCAGCTTGCATTGGCCGGCGGGGGACGGGTCATTGACGTGGGTGTAAGGAAGGCGCGGGTCGGCGTGCTGCGTATCATACCGGAAGTCAACAGCCCCGGCATGAGGGAGCGGCCCGCCATTATCGACACCGCCTGCCGCGGCCGCACGTGCAATGTTGCGCGTGCGGCTATAATCGACACCCATGGGTGAACGATACTTAAAGAGTGTCCGGCTGTTGGCGGAGTGCCTGCAAGGCTTCGAACGCTTTTCCGGCGAGTTTGTCCGCGCCAGCGGTTTGACGCCCGCCCAGTTCGATATCATCGCCACGCTGGGCAATACGCCCGGCATGTCGTACAAGGAACTGGGCGACAGGACATTGATTACCAAGGGAACCCTGACTGGCGTCATCGAGCGCCTGGAACAGAAAGGACTGGTCGCGCGCGAGCGCAGCAGCGAGGACAAGCGCTCGTTCTTCGTGCGCCTGACGCCGCAAGGCGAGGATGTGTTCAGGGAGGTGTTCCCGAAGGTCGTGGAACATGGACGCCAGTTGTTCGCGCCCCTGTCGGAGGCGGACTTCGATGCCCTGGATGCTTCCTTGCGCAAGGTCAGGCAGCTGATCGCCGGCGCCGCGGCCACCGAGTCACCCACTTCATAGAATGCTCAAGGAAAAATGCTAAAAACTACCCTGCTCGAAGGCGCCAAGCCTGCCAAATTCGATAAACAGATCACCGGCAACCTGCTGCTCGAAAACGCCTCCCCGGCCGAAGTGCGCGCCGAGAAGATGGTCATCGGCGTGCGCAACGAAACCGGCGATATCTACCGGCTGATCGGCGCTACCAAGGCCAACAGCTACATGAACGCCACCGAAGAGCTGGCCGACATGGAGCTGATCGACGAACTCCAGGACGTCGAGGAAACCCGCGAAGGCTGCGACGCGATCTTCCGCGAGGCGTAATTCCCGCCTTTGTGGCTAAAAAGTGCCGCATGGCAATATTTATCAGGATCTGGCGCTCCGACTGGGGTAGAATTTCCTCATGGACAGATCCGCCGCCTTCAAGACCCTCGCCGCCGAAGCCATGCGCGGCGAGCTGACTTTCCCGACCAATATCGACGCCACGCTGAAGCTCCAGCGCGCGCTCGCCGATCCCGACTGCGACGCCGAAACGGCGGCGCGGCTGGTGCAGGCCGAGCCGCTGCTGGCCGCCCGCACCGTGGCAATCGCCAATTCGGTCGCCTACAACCGTTCCGGCCGCGAAATCACCAACGTACGCGCGGCGATCCAGCGCGTGGGGTTCCGTACCCTGAATGCGATGGTCGCGGCCGTCATGGTGCGCCAGCTGGACAGCAAGATCACCCACCCCGCCCTGCGCGCCAAGGCCGACCAGCTTTGGCAGCACTCGGCACACGTGGCCGCGCTGGCCCAGGTCATCGCGCGCCGCGTCACCCATACCGATCCGGATACCGCCATGTTTGCGGGCATCGTGCATGAGGTGGGAAGTTTTTATGCGCTGTCGCGGGCGGAGGAATTCCCCGGCCTGCTCGATGGCGAGCCGGAGGAGTGGATCGAGCATGGCGAAACCGCCGTCGGCCGCGCCGTACTGGGCAGGCTGGATGTGCCGGCGCCGGTGATGGAGGCGATCGAATTGCTATGGAATGGCTTGCGCGCGCTGCCGCCCGAAACGCTGGGGGATACGCTGCTGCTGGCCAACGACCTGGCGCCGGTGCCGTCACCACTGCACGCGCGTGCTGGCGCGACCAGCCTGCAGAGTGCGGCGACCATTGATTTCGTGATTGGCGATGGGAGTTTGCAGAGCATCCTCGACGAGTCGGCGGATGAGGTGCGGACGCTGGCTGCCGCGTTGTTGTAGGCTCGGCCGTCCAGGCAAAAAAACGCCCGCTACAAGAGCGGGCCAAGTCCAAAACTAGGGATGTCCTGAAAGAGACAATTCCACTTTAATGTCACGGCCCTTCACACTCTGTGCGTGAACACACACAAATCGCAACAAAGTTTCGATTCCCTTGCTCATCATTGCGGAATCAGGATCGAAAAAAACCGCCCGAAGGCGGTTTTTTTCGTTTCATGCGAGGCAGGCTTACACCACGGCGCCGTCGGTGTCGTCCTTCTGCACGATCGGCTTGATCAGGTCTTCGCGCTTCACGCCCAGCCACATGGCGATTGCCGCCGCCACGAACACCGACGAGTAGATACCGAAGCAGATACCGATGGTCAGCGCGATGGCGAAATAGTGCAGGGTCGCGCCGCCGAACAGCAGCATCGACAGCACCATCATCTGGGTGCAGCCGTGGGTGATGATGGTACGCGAGATGGTGCTGGTGATCGCGTTGTCGATCACTTCGGTCACGCTGGCCTTGCGCTGCTTGCGGAAGTTTTCGCGGATCCGGTCGAAGATAACCACCGATTCGTTGACCGAGTAGCCCAGCACCGCCAGGATCGCCGCCAGCACCGTCAGCGAGAACTCCCACTGGAAGAAGGCGAAGAAGCCCAGGATGATCACCACGTCGTGCAGGTTGGCGATAATCGCCGACACTGCGTACTTCCATTCGAAGCGGATCGCCAGGTAGGCCATCACCATCACGATCACCATGATCAGCGCGTTCAGGCCGTTCTGCGCCAGTTCCTCGCCCACCTGCGGGCCGACGAATTCAACCTTCTGCAGCTTCACCCCTTCGGTGCCGGCGGCGTTGAAGCAACCGGTCTTGGCCACGGCCTCGCCTTTTTCGCTGATCGTGTTGACCTGCCTGGTGGTGCCGTTTTCGGCCTTGCACAGTGCGTTGAACACCAGCTGCGAACCGCTCGCGCCAGTGACCGTCTTGATGATCGGCAGGCGCAGCATGACGGTCTGCGCATTGCCGAAGCTGGTCACTTCAGGATGTTCGTAACCGATCTTCATCAGTTCGGCGCGAATCTTTTCCTGGTTGGCCGCTTGCGGATACTGCAGCTCCATCACGGTGCCGCCCTTGAACTCGACCGAGAAGTGCAGGCCCTTGGTCACCAGGAAGAACACGGCGGCCACGAATGTCAGCGCCGAAATCACGTTGAAGATCAACGCGTGGCGCATGAAGGGAATATCTTTCTTGATGCGGAAAAATTCCATCTTGAATCCTGTAGGTATGAGTGCTTGTTATTTCGTGACCGACAGGCCAGGCGTCCAGACGGTACCGATCGAGACGCTTTGCAGCTTCTTCTTGCGGCCGTACCAGAGGTTGACCACGCCGCGCGAAACGAACACCGCGGAGAACATCGAGGTCAGGATGCCGAGCACGTGAACAACCGCAAAGCCGCGCACCGGACCCGAACCGAAGGCCCACAGTGCGATACCGACGATCAGGGTGGTCACGTTCGAGTCGAGAATCGTGGCCCAGGCGCGGTCGAAGCCGGCCGCGATCGCCGCCTGCGGCGTCGCCCCTCCGCGTAGCTCTTCGCGGACACGTTCGTTAATCAGCACGTTGGCGTCAATCGCCATACCCAGCGCCAGCGCGATAGCGGCGATACCCGGCAGGGTCAAGGTCACCTGCATCAGCGACAGCAAGGCGAGCAGGAACAGCAGGTTCGAGGCCAGCGCCACCACGCTGAAGAAGCCGAACAGGTGGTAGTAGATGATCATGAAGACCGCGATCGCGGCAAAGCCGTACAGGGTCGAGTACAGGCCCTTGGCAATGTTCTCGGCGCCCAGTTGCGGCCCGATCACGCGTTCTTCGATGAATTCCATCGGCGCCGACAGCGCGCCGGAGCGCAGCAGCAGCGCCAGCTCGGTCGATTTTTCGGCGCTGCCCATGTTGGTGATCTGGAAGGTGCTGCCCAGCTCACTCTGGATGGTCGGCGCCGACAGGATGGTGTACTTGCCCTTTTCCTTCAGCAGGATCGCCATGCGCTTGCCGATGCGGTCGCGCGTGGCCTGGCGCATCTTGCGCCCGCCGTCGCCGTTCAGGTCGAGGCTGACGGCTGGCTGCTGGTTGGAGTCGAAGGAGGCAACCGCGCTCGAGATGTAGTCGCCGGTCAGGATCACGTCTTTCGACACGACCAGCGGGCCGCCCTGCTCAGGGCCGAACAGTTCGGAATTGAGCGGAATGGTGGCGGCCGATTCGGTGCCCGGCACTACGGTGTCGTCGACCATGCGCAGTTCCAGCGTCGCGGTGCGGCCGATGATGTCCTTGGCGTGCGCTACGTCCTGTACGCCCGGCAGCTGGATCACGATGCGGTCGGGGCCCTGCTGCTGGATGATCGGTTCGGACACGCCCAGCTCGTTGATACGCTTGGACAGGGTGGCGATGTTCTGTTTCACGCCGTCTTCGACGGTGCGCTTGAGCGCGTCCGGTTTGAGGGTGGCGACCAGCTTCAGCTCCTCGCCTTCGCCCGATTCGGCGAACACCAGGTCGGCCATCTGGCCGGCCAGCGCGTCGCGCGCGGCGGTGCGGGTGGCGGCGTCGCGGAACTTGATCTCCACGCGGTTGCCGATGCGCTCGATGCCGGTGTGGCGTACGTTTTTATCGCGCAGCATGCTGCGAACGCTGGACTGGATGCCCTTGACCTTGGTCTCGAGCGTCGCCGCCGCATCCACTTGCAGCAGGAAGTGGACGCCGCCGCGCAGGTCGAGGCCGAGGTTCATCGGCATCGCGCGCAGGGCCTGCATCCATTTCGGCACGTTCTTCACCAGGTTGACGGTGACGATGTAGTCAGGGTCGGTAGGGTCGCGGTTGAGCGCTTTTTCCAGCGCCAGCTTGGCCTTGAATTGTTCGTCGGTGGTGCCGAACAGCGCGCGCACGGAACTGCTGCTGCCTGCCCCGTCCTGACTGATGCCTTCGGTCTTGATGCCTTCGGATTTCAGCGCCTGCTCGACCTGGGCCGAGGTGTCGCTGGTGATCTTCACGGTGGCCTTGCCGGTGGTGACCTGCAGGGCTGGCGATTCGACGAAGTAGTTAGGCGCCGTGTACAGGGCGCCCAGCAGCAGCGCGACGGCGATTACGATGTATTTCCAGACGGGATAGCGATTCATCAGATTTGCTCCGAGAAACCTCGTCCTTCAGGACGGGGAGTGAAAGGAGCCGGGCGCGTAGCGCTGGCAGCCGTCCACGTGAAAAAATGCTTCGAACTTTGGTATTGGGGCATGGTCAAACTCTATAAGTGCTTCAGTATGCGATTACGCGCTGGGGCATGAGTCACCTGTACCGTTTTTTCCGATCCGCAGTCGCCTTTAGGCGAGGTCGAGAGATATCCTGCGGATTGAATAAGAAGCTGGGCTACTTTCAGTCCGGCTTCCGTCTGGGGCATCAGACGCCAGCAGTGGGAATCCCCTTCCGTTTACGCAGGGGGAGGATGTCAAAGTGTTCCAGCGTTCGATGTTGAACAGCCGGGCGGCTAGTGGCCGCCCGCCAGTGTTACAGGGACTTCAGGGTGCCTTTTGGCAGCAGGGTCGAGACCGAATTCTTCTGCACGACGATATCGGTGTTCGCCGACACTTCGAGGGTCACATAGGTATCGCTGACCTTGCTGACCTTGCCGAGGATGCCGCCGGCGGTAATGACTTCATCGCCGCGCGACAGCGCGTCCATCATCGCCTTCTGTTCCTTGGCGCGCTTTTGCTGCGGGCGGATCATCAGGAAGTACATCACCACGAACATCAGGATCAGTGGCAGGAAGGTGGACAGGCTGCCCATCAGGCCAGGATCTGCTGCAGGGGCGGCTTGCGCGTAAGCGTTCGAAATAAACACGAGGACTCCGTTTTGTTAGTTGAGCTGGTAAAAAAAGCAGCGCTGTATTCTAGCACCGGCCGGGAAGCGTGGACCATTACGACAATGTGGTGCCCGTAATTGTTTTCACAAGTATTTACATCCGCACCGTCGTTCCCGACATTGTCGGGAACGACCTCCCGTGAAAACGGGAGCCCATGCTGAGCATGAGGAACGGGAACCTTAAACTCCCCGCGCCCGATCTGCATTGAACTGCAAGCGGAACGCATTGAAGCGATCCTCATCGATCGCATCGCGCATATCCTGCATCAGCTGCAGGTAATAGTGCAGGTTGTGAATCGTATTCAGCCGCGCCCCCAAAATCTCCTTCGAGCGGTGCAGGTGATGCAGGTAGGCGCGCGAGAAGTTCTGGCAGCAGTAGCAGCTGCAGGTTTCGTCCAGCGGCGCGTTGTCTTCCTTGTAGCGCGCGTTCTTGATCTTGATGTCGCCAAAGCGCGTGAACAGCCAGCCGTTGCGCGCGTTCCGGGTCGGCATCACGCAGTCGAACATGTCGATGCCGTTGGCCACGCCTTCCACCAGGTCTTCCGGCGTGCCGACGCCCATCAGGTAGTGCGGCTTGTTCTCCGGGAGTTTCGGTCCGACGTGCGCCATGATGCGCTGCATGTCTTCCTTCGGCTCGCCGACCGACAGGCCGCCGATCGCCAGCCCAGGGAAGTTGATGTTCTCCAGCCCTTCCAGCGATTCGTCGCGCAGCTTCTCGTACATGCCGCCCTGGACGATGCCGAACAGCGCGTTCGGGTTCTCTCCCGCCTTGAACTCGTTCATCGAGCGCTGGGCCCAGCGCAGCGACATGCGCATCGACTTGGCCGCTTCCTCGGCGGTGGCCGGACGGCCGTCGATCTCGTAGGGCGTGCATTCGTCGAACTGCATCACGATGTCGGAATTGAGCGAGCGCTGGATCTGCATCGAGATTTCCGGCGACAGGAACAGTTTGCTGCCGTCGATCGGCGAGGCGAACTTGACGCCTTCCTCGGTGATCTTGCGCATCGCACCCAGCGAAAACACCTGGAAGCCGCCGGAGTCGGTCAGGATCGGGCCGTTCCAGCCCATGAAGCCGTGCAGGCCGCCGAACTTGTCGAGCACCTGGGTGCCCGGGCGCAGCCACAGGTGGAAGGTGTTCCCGAGGATGATCTGCGACTTGATCTCCTTCAGTTCGAGCGGCGACATCGCCTTGACCGAACCGTAGGTACCGACCGGCATGAAGATCGGCGTTTCGATGGTGCCGTGGTTGAGTTTCAGGCGACCGCGGCGCGCGTGCGACAGGCCGCTGGTGTCCTTCTTAAGCAGGGTAAATTCAAGCATTACTTGTTCCGGGTAGTGAGCAGCATGGCGTCGCCATAGCTGAAGAAGCGGTATTCGTTGGCGATCGCGTGGGCGTAGGCCTTGCGGATCTCGTCGTAGCCCGCGAAGGCCGACACCAGCATCAGCAGGGTCGATTTCGGCAGGTGGAAGTTGGTGACCAGCCGGGTCACCGTTTTGAATGTGTAGCCCGGGGTGATGAACAGCGCGGTGTCGGCGCTGCCGGCCGAAAGTATCCCGCTTTGCGAGGCCGATTCCAGCGCGCGCAGGCTGGTGGTGCCGACGGCGACCACGTCGCGGCCCGCCGCCTTGGCGGCCTTCACCGCGTCCACGGTTGCCTGCGGCACGGTGTACCACTCGGTGTGCATCTTGTGTTCGGCCAGCGCTTCCACGCGCACCGGCTGGAAGGTGCCGGCGCCCACGTGCAGCGTGACGTAGGCGAAGTTGACGCCCTTGTCCTTCAGTTTTGCCAGCAGCGCTTCGTCGAAATGCAGGCCCGCGGTCGGAGCGGCCACCGCGCCAGGCTCTTTCGAGTAAACCGTTTGATAACGGTTTTCGTCGAACTCATCGGCGTTGTGTTCAATATACGGCGGCAGCGGCAGGCGGCCGTGCGCCTCGATCAGTTCGAACACGTCACCCTCGAAATGCAGGGTGAAGAATTCGCCCGCGCGCTCGCCCGCCGTCACGTCGAAGGCGTCGGCCAGGCGGATTTTGGTGCCCGGCTTGGGCGACTTCGAGGCGCGCACTTGTGCCAGCACCGTGCGGCTGTCCAGCACCCGCTCGACCAGTACCTCGACCGCGCCGCCGGTTTCCTTGACGCCGAAGAAGCGCGCCTTGAGCACGCGCGTGTCGTTCATCACCAGCAGGTCGCCCGGCTGGAGCAGGTCGATGATGTCGGCGAAGCGGCGGTCGACAATCCGGTCGCCATCGAGGTGCAGCAGGCGCGAGGCACTGCGGTCGGGCAGCGGCAGCTGGGCGATACGCTCCGGCGGCAGGTTAAAATCGAAATCTGAAAGCGAGTACATTCTGCAAATTCTGGAAAAAAGAATATCGAGGGCCTTACAATAGCGCTTACGCACAAGGGGCAACCTTCTATTTTACCGCGATATGCCCTCATCTAAACCGAAAACGGCGCCAAAAACCAACGAAAGCAAGCTCGCCAGGCTGGGCCTGCACAGCGACATGGACCTGGTGCTGCACCTGCCGATGCGCTACGAGGACGAAACCCAGGTGGTGTCGATCCGCGAAGCCTGCCTGCGCGGCGGCCACGTGTCGCAGGTCGAGGGCGTCGTTACCAAAAATGAAATCAGCTTCCGCCCGCGCCGCCAGCTGCTGGTGACCATCGCCGACGAAACCGGCGACGTACTGCTGCGTTTCATGAACTTCTACGGCAGCCAGACCAAACAGCTGGCCGAAGGCACGCGGGTACGCGCGCGCGGCGAACTGAAACACGGCTTTTTCGGCGCGGAGATGGTGCATCCGTCTTATAAGGTCGTCAACGAAGGCGCCCCGCTGCCGACGGCGCTGACACCAGTCTACCCCTCCGGCGAAGGTCTGTCGCAGGCGATCCTGCGGCGCGCGATTTCCGAGGCCATGAAGCGGGTCGACTGGCGCGACACGCTGCCGCCCCAGCTACTGGCGCGCATGCAGCTGACCAATTTCGAACCGGCCGTGAAGCTGCTGCACTACCCGCCGCAGGAGGTCGACCCGAACGCGCTGGTCGACCGTTCGCACCCGGCCTGGGTGCGGATGAAGTTCGACGAACTGCTGGCCCAGCAGCTCTCGCTCAAGCGCGCCCAGCGCGCACGCCGCATCAAGGGTGCGCCGGTGCTGGACGCGGTCGGTTCGCTGTCGGAAGCCTTCCTGCGCGCGCTGCCGTTCAAGCTTACCGGCGCCCAGCAGCGCGTGCTGAAGGAAATCCGCGCCGACCTGAAACAGGGCTTCCCGATGCAGCGCCTGCTGCAGGGCGACGTCGGCAGCGGCAAGACCATTGTGTCGGCGCTGGCGGCGGCGCAGGCGATCGACAGCGGCTACCAGGCCGCGCTGATGGCGCCTACCGAAATCCTGGCCGACCAGCACTTCCGCAAGATCGCCGCGTGGCTGGAGCCGCTGGGTGTGAAGGTGGCGTGGCTGACCGGCAGCCTGAAGAAAAAAGACAAGCTGGCCGCCACCGCACTGGTCGAATCCGGCGAGGCGCAGCTCGTCATCGGCACCCACGCGCTGATCCAGGACACCGTACAGTTCGCGAAGCTGGGACTGGTGATCGTCGACGAGCAGCACCGCTTCGGCGTCGGCCAGCGCCTCACGCTGCGCAACAAGGGCGCCGAGGGACAGACCCCGCACCAGCTGATGATGTCGGCCACCCCGATCCCGCGCACCCTGGCGATGACCTACTACGCCGACCTGGAAGTGTCGATCATCGACGAGCTACCGCCCGGCCGCAGCCCGATCGTCACGCGCGCCATCGACCAGAACCGGCGCGACGAGGTAATCGAGCGGGTGCACGCCGCCGCGCTCGAAGGCCGCCAGGTGTACTGGGTGTGCCCGCTGATCGAGGAATCCGAGGCGCTGCAGCTGCAGACGGCGACCGACACCTACATGATGCTGGCCGAGGCGCTGCCCGACCTGCAGGTGGGGCTGGTGCATGGCCGCCTGAAGCCGGCCGAGAAGCAGGAAGTGATGGACGCGTTTCCGCGGGCGATGTACACGTGCTCGTGGCCACCACCGTCATCGAGGTCGGCGTCGATGTGCCGAATGCCTCGCTGATGGTGATCGAGCATGCCGAGCGGTTTGGACTGTCGCAGCTGCACCAGCTGCGCGGGCGTGTGGGCCGCGGCTCGGCGGCCAGCGTTTGCCTGCTGCTGTACCAAAGCCCGCTGGGCGGCGTGGCCAAGCAGCGCCTGATGACGATGCGCGAAACCACCGACGGCTTCGAGATCGCGCGGCGCGATCTGGAAATACGCGGCCCCGGCGAATTCCTCGGCGCGCGCCAGTCGGGCCAGGCCATGCTGCGCTTCGCCGACCTGGAAACCGACCAGTGGCTGGTCGAGCAGGCGCGTGAT
>NZ_QYUP01000020.1 GCF_003590855.1 Massilia cavernae | reverse complement strand
CACCAGCGGCACCATCAAGATTGCTGCGGTCACGAGCAGGATCTGGATCAGGCGTTTGGTAATTGGCGGCCGCACCTGGTTGCCGCCATTGCCGGTCATGGTTTTCATGGCCTCGTCCTTTCGGTTGGCAAGCCCCATTTGTCCTGATTCTAGCGCACTGCCCGCGCTTTTTGTTATTCGATCAGCCACAAAAATACGATGCTGGCCGCTTATTCCGGCTCCGGCAACAGCTGCCGCAAGGCATCCGGCAACGGCGCCGATTTCTCGGCCGGGAAGTTCACCCAAACGACCTTGGCGCCGCCATCGGCATGCAGCGCGCCGGCCACGCCGTCGGCGCCGACCAGCCGTATCTCATGATACATCTCGAAGCTGGAGCGTCCCGCCGGGCCGACCAGCGTGGCCACCTCGATCTCGCCCGGATACTTCAGCTGCTTGAGGAACGAGCAGTGCGCATTGACGATGACCGGCCCCTCGCCTTCCGGGTTCGGCGCGCTGGAAATGGATTCCAGCCACGCGATCCGCGCCTGTTCGATATACCTGAAGTACACCGTGTTGTTAACATGGCCCATGGCATCCATGTCGCCCCAGCGGATCGGCATCCGCGTCGTGTGCACCAGCTTCCTGGTCATTGGGCGGTCATGCCGTCGTCGGCGGTGATGATGGCGCCGTTGATGAAGTGCGACTCCTCGGCCGCCAGCAACAGCAGCAGGCCGTCGAGGTCTTCCGGCTTGCCGGGACGCTTGCGCGGCAGCATGTCGATCAGCTTCTTGCCCTGCTCGGTCGCGAAATATTCCTCGTTGATCTCGGTCGAGATGTAGCCGGGGCAGATGGCATTGACGTTGATGCCGTACTTGCCCCACTCCACCGCCATCGCCTTGGTCATCTGCACCACGCCGGCCTTGCTCATGCAGTACACGCCGATCTGCGGCATCACGCGCAGTCCTGCCACCGACGCGATATTGATGATGCGGTGCTGCTTGCGCGGGTCGCCCTTGGCGCGCTGGATCATGCGCTTGGCCGCCTGCTGCGCAACGAAGAACGATCCGCGCAGGTTGGTGTCCATCACATAGGAATAGTCTTCGGGAGTCACGTCGAGCAGGCGCTGGGTGGTCGACACGCCGGAGTTATTGACCAGGATATCAATCGGTCCCGCTTCGGTTTCAGCATGCGCCAGCGCCGACTTGATGCTGCCAAGGTCGGTCACGTCAAGCGTCACCACGTGGGCCGCGCCGCCATCGGCTTCGATTTCGGCGCGCAGCTCCTTGAGGCGGTCGACCCGGCGCGAGGCCAGCACGACCTGCGCGCCGGCACCGGCCAGGGCCTTGGCAAAACGGGCGCCAAGGCCGCTCGAAGCGCCCGTAATCAGCGCGATCTTTCCTTCAAAGTTAACTTCGATGCCCACGTCGGCTCCCTGTGCAATGTGCTGGTGAATGCGTAATCATTACATAAAATACAGGGATTAGATTACTGCATCCAATAAACCCCGTAAAATGCGGCCAACCTTGCAATCAAATCAAAAAAGCCGCACACTCGTGCTAATTTTTTTAAATTCCTTTACCAAACCATGACAGAGCCTATCAACCTTCTCGAACAATACGGCCCGCGCGAAGCAATGGAATACGACGTTGTGATCGTCGGCGGCGGTCCCGCAGGCTTGTCTGCGGCTATCAAACTGAAGCAAATGGCGGCCGAAAAAGGCCAGGAAGTGAACGTCTGCGTACTTGAAAAAGGCGGCGAACTGGGCGCGCACATCCTGTCGGGCGCGGTAATGGACCCGCGTGCGCTGACCGAGCTGATCCCGAACTGGAAGGAACTGGGCGCGCCGCTGAACACGGAAGTGACCGAAGACCGCATCCTGTTCCTGACCGAGAAGAAGGCCTACCGCACGCCAGGCTTCATGGTCCCTGCCTGCTTTGAAAACCACGGCAACTACGTCATCTCGCTGGGTAACGTGGTGCGCTGGCTCGGCCAGCAGGCCGAAGCGCTGGGCGTCGAGATCTTCCCGGGCTTCCCTGCCGCCGAAATCCTGTACAACGACGACGGCTCGGTCAGGGGCGTCGCCACCGGCAACATGGGCGTCGACCACAACGGCAATCCGAAGGCCGACTTCCAGCTGGGCATGGAACTGCACGCCAAGTACACGCTGTTCGCGGAAGGCTCGCGCGGCCACCTGGGCAAGCAGCTGATCGCCAATTACAAGCTGGACGAGGGCAAGGACCCGCAGTCGTACAGCATCGGCATCAAGGAACTGTGGGAAATCGATCCGGCCAAGCACAAGCCTGGCCTCGTGATCCACACCACCGGCTGGCCGCTCAAGTCGGACACCTACGGCGGCTCCTTCCTGTACCACATGGAGAACAACCAGGTGGTGGTCGGCTACGTCATCGGCCTGTCCTACGAAAACCCCTACCTGTCGCCATACGAGGAATTCCAGCGCTACAAAACGCACCCGGAAATCCGCACCTTCTTCGAGGGCGCCAAGCGCATCTCGTACGGCGCGCGCGCGATCACCGCGGGCGGCTTGCAGGCGCTGCCGAAGCTGGTGTTCCCGGGCGGTGCGCTGATCGGCTGCGACGCCGGCTTCCTGAACATGAGCCGCATCAAGGGCAGCCACGCCGCGATCAAGAGCGGCATGCTGGCGGCGGAATCGGTATTCGCCGCATTGGGCGAGAACCGCCAGTTCGACGAGCTGGCCACCTATCCTGCCGCCTTCGAAAAATCGTGGCTGCACGAAGAACTGCATGTCGCGCGCAACGTCAAGCCGTGGCTGTCCAAGGGCCTGTACCTGGGTTCCGTCATGACCGGCATCGACCAGATGCTCCTGCGCGGCAAGGCGCCGTGGACGCTGCACCGCAACTACGGCGACCACCAGTGCCTGAAACCGGCGGCGAACTATGCGCCGATCGCTTACCCGAAACCGGACAACAAGCTGACCTTCGACCGCCTGTCGTCGGTGTTCATCTCGAACACCAACCACGCGGAAGACCAGCCGGTGCACCTGACGCTGAAAGACGCTTCTGTCCCGGTCGGGATCAACCTGGCCCAGTACGCCGGTCCGGAGGCACGCTACTGTCCTGCGGGGGTGTACGAGTTCGTCAAGACTGACGAGGGCAAGGACCGCCTGCAGATCAACGCGCAGAACTGCGTGCACTGCAAGACCTGCGACATCAAGGACCCGACCCAGAACATCGTCTGGGTGACGCCGGAAGGCGGCGGCGGCCCGAACTACCCGAACATGTAAGCGGGATGGCAGCCTTGTTTTCGCTGCGCCGGACCGTCCCGGCGCTGGTCCTTGGCGCGTGCGCTGTTACCGCGCACGCTTCGGATGACGCCTTCCGCGCCGCCGTGGTCATCGATCACGGCTACGACGTACACGCCGGCCAGACTTATGCCAGCGTGAGCGGGCGTGAGCTGAAGCTGGACGTGTACACCCCGGCCGCCAAGCCTGTTGACGCGATTCCGGTCGTGATCAACATCCATGGCGGCGGCTGGGTGTTCGGTTCGCGCGAAGGCGCGTCGCTGACGGCCCTTCCCTACATGCAGATTGGCTTCGCGGTCGTGAACATCGAGTACCGCCTCGCGAAGACGGCGCTGGCGCCTGCCGCGGTGGAAGATGCGCTGTGCGCGCTCCAGTGGGTGGGCCGCAACGCCAAGCGCTACAACTTCGACCTAGGCAAGGTGGTCGTCACCGGCACGTCGGCCGGCGGCCACCTGGCGCTGGCGACCGGGATGATCAAGGGCGATTCGCCGTTCACCAACCAGTGCGCGGCGAACGAACCTGCGTGGGCGGGGCCTTACGTGAACGTGGCGCCGAAGGTGGCGGCGGTGATCAACTGGTACGGGATCACCGATGTGGCCGACATGCTGCAGGGACCGAATGTGCGCTCGTACGCGGTGCAGTGGTTTGGCAGCATGGCGGACCGGATGGCAGTGGCGGCGCAGGTGTCGCCGCTGTCGCACGTGCGCAAGGATGGTCCGCCGGTGCTGACCATTCATGGCGATGCGGATCCGCTGGTGCCGTATGCGCATGCCACGCGCTTGCATGCGGCGTTGAACAAGGCGGGGGTGAAGAACCAGCTGGTGACCATCAAGGGCGGTGGCCACGGTGGATTCACGCTCGAGCAGCATATCGATGCTTACGAGGCCACGCGCGCGTTCCTCGGCAGCCTGGGCATCGTCCCAGCCGCCAAATAAGTTTGCCCTAAAGCCGCGCAGGCTAGGCCAGCGCCTTTCGCGACTCCCTGGCCATCTCCTCGAACTCCCCGGCCGGCAGGGGATGCGCGAACACATACCCCTGCGCGTAATCGCACCCCGCCTCCGCCAGCAGCTGCCGCTGTCCCGGCGTCTCCACGCCCTCGGCCACCACCTTCAGCCCCAGCTTGTGCGCCATCGCGATGATCGCCTCGCACAGCGCCAGGTCGCCGTCATCGGTCTCCAGCTGCGACACGAACGACTGGTCGATCTTCACATAATCGATATCGAACTTCTTCAGGTGCGACAGCGATGAATACCCGGTGCCGAAATCGTCCAGCGCAACCTGCAGCCCCATCGCGCGGTATTGCTGAAGGCGCGCCAGCACCTGCTCGGCGCCCTGCATCAGCACACTCTCGGTAATCTCGATCACGATGCTCTGGCGCGGCAGGCCCAGCTGCTCCAGGTAAGTCAGCCAGCCGTCGTACATGTCGGCGTCGCGGCGGAACTGCACCGGCGACTTGTTGACGTTGACCTGGAACGAGGGATCGATGCTCGCCTGCCACGCATGCGCCTGGCGCGCGGCCTCGCGGAACACCCAGTCGCCGATGTCGACAATCATCCCGTTCGACTCCGCGAACGGGATGAACTCCGCCGGCCCGAGCAAGCCGCGGGTCGGATGGTGCCAGCGCAGCAGCGCCTCGGCCTTGTGGACCGCGCCGGTATGCAATGACACGATGGGCTGGTACAGGATCTCGAACTGCCCGGCGGTGATGGCGCGGCGCAGGTCCGCCCCCATGTTCTGGCGTGCCTGCGCGGCCTCCTGCAAGTCGGGCGTGAAGTAGCTGAAGCGGTTGCGGCCGCCGTTCTTGGAGGCGTACATGGCCTGGTCGGCGCGCGCCAGCAGTTCGTCCAGGTCCTTCGCATCGGGCGGATACAGCGCGATGCCGACGCTGGCCGAAATGAGTACGCGCTGCCCGCGCAGGTCGAACGGCTTGGACAGCGCCGCGATGATGGACTGCGCGATGCGCTCCACGCTGCTCACATGGTCAAGCCCGGACAGGATGACCGTGAACTCGTCCCCGCCCATCCGCGCCAGCGTGTCCGATGAACGCACGCAGGCGCCGATGCGGCGCGTCGTTTCCACCAGCAGCGCGTCGCCGGCGGCGTGGCCTTGCTGGTCGTTGACTTCCTTGAAGTGGTCGAGGTCGATGAACAGCAAAGCCAGGAAGGCGGCGCTGCGGTCGGCCTTGCGGGTCTCCTGGCGCAGCCTGTCCATGAACATGTGGCGGTTCGGCAGGCCGGTCAGGTAGTCGAAGTTCGCCTGCTGCCAGATTTGTTCGGTCGAGGCCTTGCGGTCGGTGATATCGGTGACCATCGCCAGCGCGCCGAGGTAGTTGCCGGCGGCGTCTAAAATCGGGCTGGTCGACATCGTGGTCCAGACCTCGCGCGCTTCCCGGCTGATGAACTTGAACTCGTGGCGCTCCGCGATGCCCTGCTGCCTGCGCCCGATGTTCCGTTCGAGGAGGGCGCGGCCTTCCTGGTCCATGAAGGCGACCAGCGGCCGGTCCAGCATTTCCTCGATGTCGTAGCCCAGCATGGCGGCCATTTTCGGGTTGACGAAGGTGGTGATCGAGGCGGCGTCGATCTCCCAGATGCCTTCCTCGGCGCTGTGCACGATGCGGCGGAAGCGTTCCTCGCTGCGTTCGAGCGCGGCCAGCTTGCCCTCGGCCCGTTCCACCACCACGCGGCAGGCCTGGCCGCTGCCGTCGGCGCTGGCCAGCAGCGTCACTTGCAGCGGCGGGCGGGTACCGACCTGCAACAGGAGCCGGCATTGCAGCGGCGTTTCACTATTGAGCGCGCGGCTGAAGAAGCTGTCGAAATCGGGCAGGTACGCCGGGCTGATGAAGGAGCGCAGCTGATGCCGCTGGGGCGTGGCGCGCGGGATGCCGAGCATTTCGGCGCCCACCAGGTTGGCCTGCAGGATGCCGTGGTCCAGGCCGACCACGAAGTAGCCGACCGGCGCCAGCAGGTACAGGTCGTTGTAGTAGGCCTGCTCCTCCTCATGGCGCAGACGGTCGACGGTGACGCCGCTGACATCGGTTACCGGTTCGGCGGCGAGCGGGTACAGTGGGTTGGGATCGGCGAAAAGCATGCCGTCGCGGGACGCATAAGGAGCGGCAGCAAAGGAGCGGCCGGCTATGCGGACCTGCGGCCGTCCGCGCGGAGCGCGCGTTGCGTCGGAAACCAGGGACACCGGATCATGATCGTTTTCCATCTCACCTCGCAAGTGGAACGTCAAACCGTGTTGCTCGAAAAGCTAGACTAGCATGCGCAAACAGATTCTGTCGAGCATGCCTCATTGATCCAGGCTTATTGGTTTACCTTGCTAGTGTGCCCGGTTCAGGCGGCGCTCGGCGCGCCGCTGGAGTGCTTCGAATGCAAGGCTGAGGCACCAGTAGATCAGCGCCGCCGCTATGTACAACGGCAAGGGCTGGAAGGTGGTGGCGATGACTTCCTTGGTGGCCAGCATCAGTTCCGTCATCGTGATGACCGACACCAGCGAGGTGTCCTTGATCAGGCTGATCAGGGTATTGCTCATCGACGGCACTGCCACCCGCAGCGCCTGCGGCATCACGACGTGGTGCAGGGTCTGCCAGTAGCCCAGCCCGAGGCTGAAGCTGGCGCGCCACTGGCCCACGCTGATGCTCTGGATGGCGCCGCGCAGGCTTTCGGACAGGTAGGCGCCGGCATTGAGCGACAGCGCCAGCACGCCCGCCGTCACCGGCGTGAATTCGATGCTGATGCTCGGCAAGCCGTAGTAGATGACGAAGATCTGCACCAGCAGCGGCGTGCCGCGCATGATGCTGACGTACAGGGAGGCCGGCCAGCGCACCAGCGCCAGCTTCGACAGGCGCATCACGGCGACCGGAAAGCCGATCGCCAGCCCGCCGACCATCGAGGCCATCGCGAAGATCAGGGTGTAGCCGGCGCCGGTCAGCATCACCGGCGCGGCTTCGCGCAGCAGTTCGAACAGGTCCACCGGCTTATTTGGCAGGACGGCTGACGTCGCTGCCGAACCACTTGACCGATATCTTCTTGAGGCTGCCGTCGGCGGCGCCGTCCGCCAGCGCCTTGTTGACCGCGGCCTTGAACTGCGGGTTGCCCTTCTTGAAGGGGATGCCCATGCGTTCGACCTGGCCGACGCGTGCGCCGGCCTTGATCGGCAGCTTCGAGTTGTTCAGCAGGTAGGCGACCATCAGGCTGTCGTTGAGCGCCGCGTCGATGCGGCCGACCGCCAGGTCCTGCAGGTTCTCGGGCGCGGCCGGGTAGCTCTTGACCTCGATGCCCGGCACCGCCTTGGCCTGCTGCTCGAACACGCTACCCTGCCCCACGCCCAGTTTCTTGCCCTTCAGGTCGGCCAGGCTGGCGTAGGCGGCCTTCTCGTTCTTGCGGATGATCAGTTGCGGGCTGGAATAGGTGTAAGGCTCGGAAAAATCGAACACTTCCTGGCGCTTCGGCGTCATGCCGACCTGGCTGACGATCACGTCGTACTTGCCGGCGCCCAGCCCGGCCAGGATGGCGCTCCACTCGGTGGTGACGAATTCCGGCTTCAGGCCGAGCTTGCCCGCCACCAGTGTCGCCACGTCGACGTCGTAGCCTGCCAGCTGGCCGGTCTTCGGGTCCTTGAAATTGAATGGCGGGTAAGTGCCCTCCATCGCGATCCGCAGCGTGCCGCGTGCCTTTGCCGTGGCCAGCAGGTCGGCCGCCGCGGCGGGCAGCGCCAGCGACATGGCGATCAGGGCGGCGGGAAGGAGCAAGGCGCGGCGGCGGGTCATGGTCATGCGGTTCACCAATCAAAACGGGTTGAATCTGGCTTTATAACCCAAAACGCCTCATGTGCATAGAAGCAATGTTTCAGCCGTAGCCCATCTTGCGGTGGAGTGAGCCGAAACGGTGGCCAACCACCAGCGTGGTGCTCTCGACCAGGCAAGACAGCCCGATCACCAGCTGGATCAGCTTGTCGTCGGGCAGCGTCCAGTAGTCGGTGCCCGGGTCTTCGGCGCCGGTGGCGGCGACAATCAGCGGCGCGATCCAGCGCGCATCCTGGTCGACGTCGAGCAGGACGGCGTCCGCGGCGCTGTGCAGGTAGATGTTGCCGCCTTCGGCCAAAGTGAAGCAGACCCCGTAGCCGGTTTCCTGCGGGCCGATGTTCTCCTGCAGGCTGCGGTTATGCTCGTCGATCCACAGTTCGACGTCCTGCACGGTGTCGAGGTGAATCCAGGGGCGGGGACGGAAACGGGGCTTGGCCTCGCCATCGGGCGCGCCGTTGAGTGGGTCTGACTTCATTACACCAAGGAAAATTAACAGCAAGGGCACGTATGCTACGGCATTTCCCCGGCGCCGTATATGCCGAACTTGTTGCCTTGATCCTTAGTCAAACTAGAATGGAAACAGGAGGAAGAGTCATGAAGCCACAAGGCGAATACCGCGTAGGGCACGGCGGCTACGTGTCCGAGTACCAGCAGTTCCTTAACCGCTACACGGCCGAACATCCAAGCCTGGAGGAGGATCAGTTGCGCGGCTGGTATATCTGGTGGGACCACCAGGTGGACTTTAACGAGCTGGACAAGGAACGCAAGGATACCGTGCCCGATAAGCCCTACCACTACGAGTAGGAGTCGTGCGAAGTCCGGCCGGTTCAGGCCTGCCCGCCTAAGGCGCGGACAGGTCGCGCCGGCTTGCTATCTTGGTGGCGAGGTAAATGCCATACAGCGAGGCCAGCCCGACCAGGGCATACACCAGGCGCGACAGCGGGCTCTTTACGCCAAACAGTTGTTCCACCAGGTTGTAGTCGAGGGCCCCGACCAGCCCCCAGTTGATGCCGCCGATGATCATCATGACCACGGCCGCCCAGTCGAGCGAGTTAAGTGCCGCCGCATGGGCAGCAAGGCTTGCGCTGCGCCGTTCGGGGATTTGGCGCCGCTCCATGGTTTCCTTTTGGGTCGCCATTGCGTACCTCCTGTGGCTGGTCGCCGGTAAAGGCATATAGCTAAGACAGGAAATGGCGGCCCAAGGTTCGAAATAAAAGCGCGTCAGCCCTTCCAGGTGCGCTTGACGCCGGTATCGGCATGGATCCAGCCGCCCTGCGCGCTGTTGCGGTAGTAGAAACCGACGCCGCCCTGGCGGAAGCTCTTCACCAGCTCGCCCAGCACCTCCGGGTTCAGGCTGGCGATACGGATGTCGGCCGCCTTGCCGTCCATGTGCAGCGACTGGCGCGCGGCCGGGATGCCCTGCTCGATCAGGCGCGAGTTGGACTTGGCGGTGCGGTAGCCGGACAGGATCTCAAGCGGCTGCGTCATGCCGTAGCGCGCGATGAAGGCCTGGGCGCCCCACAGGGTTTCGAACAGCTTGGGATCGATCGGCGCGGTTTCCTTGCCGTTGACGTCGCGCATCAGGTGGCACAGTTCCTGGTAGGCCGAATCGATGATCTCGCCGTCTTTCCAGTACAGCACCCTGGCGCGCTCACCGCTGGCCGGGCGGGTGACGCTCAGCGTGCGCGGACGCAGCCAGAAGTCGATGTCGAGCGCCTGGGCGTCGAACAGGTCGGGCGGCGGCTGGATATCGGTCGACGGCGAGGCGGCGCGGGCGGTGGAGGCGCCAACCAGCGGCGCCGACAGCGCGCCGGCGGCAAGCAGGCCGCGCTGGAGAAAATCTCGGCGAGTAAGCATCGGAGTATTATTAGTATGGTTTTATTGGCCGCTGCAGTTGCAGAAGCGCTTACGGGACCCGCCGCCGGCGTCAGCGCCTGCCTGGCTCAGGTCTTTCCAGAAAAAGTCGCACTCGAGTCCGTAGCAGGCTTTTTCCTTACCGGCGAAAGTGTAGCCGTTGCGCGCGTAAAAGTCGCGGGCGGTGATGGTGCTTTTTAACTGGAGCTTGCCGATGTCCCATGCGCGTGCCTGGGTTTCGACGGCATCGAGCAAGGCCTTGCCGACGCCGGTACGCATTGCCTCGGGCAACACGTAGCACAGCGACAGCTTGCCGGCCTGGGTCAGCAGGGCGACGCCGACGACCTGGCCTTCGCGGACGGCGACGATGGTGAAATTGCTGGGGGTGGTGAACCATGCCGCGACGGTTTGCGGCGTCTTGTTGCCCAACCAGCTGGCAAGGCGTTCCGGACAGTTCTGGTGGTCCTCGACGCAGCTCTCGGTGATCGAGCGGCGCAGCACGGTGCACACGGCAACGGCGTCAGCAGGAACAGCAGGTCGAATTTCAATACCCATATGCATTCAATCAAAATAATACCGAGCAAGAAGCGTTGCTGCCATTCAACCGGCCCTCACCACGACTGCGACTATACACCGTTGCGCGCAACGGCGCTTCGCACGATCGATGATAAACGTCGGCCAACGCCATGCTATCTAAGCATATGACGAAAGAGTACTTCCGTTTTCGCACCGGATTTTAGACCATGCATATCTGTTTCCACAATAGAGGCACACCGTACCATGAAGACTAAAAACAATGCTCGCGCCCGCGGATTCCTGCTTGCCCTCGCCTTCGGCGCCCTGTCGCTCCCGTTCGCGGCCGCCGCAGAGGACACCGAACTGCTGAACGTCTCCTATGACGTCGCGCGAGAATTGTACAAGGATATCAACCCGGCCTTCATCGCCGACTACAAGAAAACCACTGGCGAAACGGTGACAATCAAGCAATCGCACGGCGGCTCCAGCAAGCAGGCTCGCTCGGTCGCGGACGGGTTGGAAGCCTCGGTCGTCACCATGAACCAGGCCAACGACATCGACATGCTGGCCGACCGCGGCCTCGTCGCAAAGGATTGGGCCAAGAAGTTCCCGAACAACGCGGCACCCTACTACTCGACCATGGTGTTCCTGGTCCGCAAGGGCAACCCGAAAGGCATCAAGAATTGGGCCGACCTGGCCAAGCCGGGCGTCAAGGTCGTAATCCCGAATCCGAAAACCGCCGGTAACGGCCGCTACACCTACCTGGCCGCGTGGGGCTCGGTGCTCAAGTCGGGCGGTACGGAAGCGCAGGCGCGCGACCTGGTGACGCGCATCTTCAAGAACGTGCCCATCCTGGACGCGGGCGGACGCGCCGCCACCACCACCTTCACCCAGCGCCAGATCGGCGACGCGCTGGTGACCTTCGAAAACGAGGTCCAGATGGTGCGCACCGAATTCGGCGACAACTTCGAGGTAGTGTACCCGGCCACGTCGATCCTGGCCGAATCCCCTGTCGCCGTGGTCGACAAGGTGGTCGACCGCCGCGGCGTGCGCAAGCAGGCAACCGCCTACCTGAACTTCCTGTACTCCGAAGCGGGCCAGGAAATCGGCGCCAAACACTTCCTGCGTCCCCGTTCGGAGGCGGCCTACAAGAAATACGCCGCCAACTACAAGCCGATCAAGCTGTTCTCGGTGGATGAAGTCTTTGGCGGCTGGAAAGCGGCCCAGAAGAAGCATTTCGACGACGGCGGCGAGTTCGACAAGATCTACCAGTCGAAGTAAACCGTAGTAACTGTATCAATCGCTCCCGCCGCCCGGCGGGAGTTTCGTTTGTGCGCCCTGTTTTGCCACTTCCCCATCTTGGCAGTTGCCTAAGAGAATTAAACCACAGGATTCTTGTCCTTGAGGCCGCTTTTGGTATGTGCGCCATAGACACTACTGGGCTCAGGTGATATCTTCGCCTTTAGTAGTTGCCCCATAGCCATATACGTTTTATGCTGTGCGCCGCGCTGAGGACACGCGCTTCCGATCCGACTGCTGTCACAAGAACAAACAATAACCCATGATCAAGAAAATTCTCGCTAGCGTACTGATGACCGTATCGGCCGCCGCCTTCGCGGTGCCGTTCGGCTCGCAGTCCGTGCTCGTCGTTGAAGACGGCACCGGCAAGGTACTGCTCGAAAAAAACGCCGACCGCGTGGTATCGATCGCCTCGCTGACCAAGCTGATGACCGCGATGGTCGTGCTCGACGCCAACCAGGACATGGATGAGCTGATCGCGATCGACCGCCGCGACGTCGACACGCTCAAGCACAGCACCTCGCGCGTGCCGGTGGGCGCAAAGATCACCCGCCGCGACGTGTTGCACCTCGCGCTGATGAGCTCGGACAACCGCGCCGCAGCTTCGCTTTCCCGCACTTTCGAAGGCGGCCCGGTCGCCTTCAAGGCGGCGGTACGCGCCAAGATCCGTGCACTGGGCATGACCCAGACCGTGATCGACGAGCCGACCGGTCTGTCTCCATCGAACAAGTCGACCGCCGCCGACCTGGTCAAGATGGCGGGCGCCGCGGCGGCCTATCCAACCATTGTCGAGATGACCACCGACGCCAAGGACACGCTGCGCATCAATGGCCGCCGCGTCGAATACCGCAACACCAACCGCCTGGTCGGCGCCAAGGGCTGGGACATCGGCCTGTCGAAGACCGGTTACACTGAAGAAGCGGGCCGCTGCCTGATCATGCGCATCAAGGCCGCCGGCAAGAATGCCACGCTGGTGATGCTGAACGCCAACTCCAGCTCCTCGCGCGTCCTCGACGCCCTGAACATCCGGCGGTTCATCGGCGGCGGTGACGAGCCGGTGATCCGCAAAGGCAAGGCCTCGGTACGCAAGGTATCGGTGCGCGCCCGCGCCAAGGCCTCGGTCACGAAGAAGCGCCGTCGCCGTTAAACCTGCGGACAGAAACGAAGAAACCGGGCATGTCCCGGTTTTTTTTCGTTCCCGCGTATAGACAGAACCGGTTGAGCAAAGCAATCATGGTTGCGCATCGTCGCTAACATGCTGCACCAAGCGACTAGACTCGTTTATCGCCTTCCGACAAGCGATATACAATAATGACGATCCAGTCCTTTCGATGCAAGCACACTAAAAAATTGTATGAAGGCAAGCGGGTTGCGAAATTTGCAAACCTGATACCTGTCGCCGAACGGAAGCTTCAGTTACTCGACAGTGCCGCAAGCCTGGAGTTCTTGCGGTCCCCGCCTGGCAACCACCTCGAAGGGCTGGGCGGCGACCGACAGGGTCAGCACAGCATCAGAATCAATGACCAGTTCCGGCTTTGCTTCACGTGGACTGAAGACGGGCCGGTCGATGTCGAGATCGTCGACTATCATTAACTGACGGAGCAAGAGATGATCAAGAACGGAATGCGCCCGATCCATCCCGGCGAAATCCTGCGCGACGAGTTTCTGATCCCGCTGGGCATGACCGCCACGGCGTTGGCGAAGGCGCTGCATGTCACGCCCTCGCGCGTGAACGGCATAATCCAGCAAAAGCGCGGCATCTCCGCGGACACAGCGCTTCGTCTATCGCGATATTTTGGCGGCGACGCTCAGTCGTGGCTAAATCTCCAGCAAGCGTATGACCTGAAGCTCGCAGAGAGTACAGGACTGGCGAAAATCATGACTGAGGTTCAGCCGCGGGTCTCTGGCAACGAGAAGAACGGACTTCCGCTGGCAGCCTGATACGCCACGCGGCACGGCTGAAAGAGAAAAAACACGGAAATTTCCTGGTTATTTACGACCGGGCGATCATCTCCCGCAATCCGCTTGCGCGCTGGGTCTTGCGCAAGATGGCTTCGCCCAGCACCGCGCCGGCCGGCGAAACCAGCGTGAACTGTTCGCTCGCGCGCGTGATCCCCGTGTACACCAGCTCGCGCGCGATCATCTTGCCTTCGCGCGGCAGCACCATGACGGTGTGGCGGAATTCTGAACCCTGCGATTTGTGCACCGTCATCGCGTACGCCGTCTCCACATTGCGCAGGCGCGTAGCAAGCACGCTGCGCACCTTGTCGCCCTCGAGGAAGTACACGCGCAGCGAGCCTGGCCGCGCCGGATCGGCCAGCGTCAGGCCGATGTCGCCGTTGAACACCCCGGTGCCGTAGTCGTTCCGGGTGATCATCACCGGCCGCCCGACATACCATTCGCCACGCTTGCGGATCAGGCCCGCCGCTTCCAGCTTGTGCTCGATGACTTCGTTCAGGCCCACCACGCCCCACTCGCCTTCCCGCACCGCGCACAGGATGCGGAAGGCTTCGAAGCTTTTCAGAACGCCGCCCACCCAGGCTTCATGCGTTTCCCCGCCGCCGCCCGCGACGATCGCGGACAGGTAACGCGCGTAGCCGTCCGCCGCCAGCTGCAGCACGTGGTGCTGGTGGGCATTTTCGATCCAGCTGATCTCATCGCCTTCCGCGCGCAGCACTTCCGTGGCGCGCGCGACATCGCCCGCGTTGACCGCAAGCGCCAGTTGTCCGATCGGACCGCCGAAGCGGCGGCTGTGACGCAGCATTACGGTCTGCTGGGCCAGCGGCCCGGCGCTGCCGGTGAATTCCACCGGTATCGCCTCGCCGCTCGCGGCCAGCGCGTAGTCCAGCGTCGCCGCCGTGTAGCCGCCAGCCTGCGCATCGTGGCAAAGGTCACCCAGCACCGCGCCCGCTTCCACCGATGCCAATTGGTCTTTGTCGCCGAGGAGGATCAGCGTCGCGTTGGCGGGCAGCGCATCGAGCAGGCTGGCCATCATTTCAAGGTGGACCATCGAGGCTTCGTCGACGATCAGTACGTCCACGTCGAGCGGATTGCCCTTGTTGTGGGCGAAAGCGCGCGTGTCCGGACGCGCGCCGAGGAGGCTGTGCAGCGTGCGCGCCGCGCCCATGCGGCCCGCCAGTTCCTTCAGCGCCAGCGCCCCGCCGACCTTGCCGGCCAGGTCGTCCAGCGCCTTGTCGATCGATTGCTTCAGGCGCGCGGCCGCCTTGCCGGTCGGCGCGGCCAGCGCGATGCGCAAGCGGCCTGGGTCTTCCGCCGTCGCGAACAGGGACGCGATCAGGCGCGCCACGGTGTAGGTCTTGCCGGTGCCGGGGCCTCCGGTGATGATACCGATCGAGCGCGCAAGGCGATGCGAACGCGACCTTCTGCCAGTCCGGGCGACTCGGCGCCGGCGGCTGGCACGCGAACAGGAATATCGAGCCAGTGGCGCACCGTTCGGGTCCGTCCACTGTACGACCAGCTCGCAGCGGCGCTTCGCGGATCGCACCCTGCCACCAGGGTCTATTCGTCGCGCAGTAGCGACGCAGGTAAAGGCGCCCCCGCCATCGACACCAAGCGGCTGGTCGAATCGACATCGCCCATCCTGCTCACGACCTGTTCCGCGCCGTCAGCTGGTCCGCCCATCCCTTGGCGTTCTTCCGGCAGCGTTGTCGGCGGGCGTTGCCCCCGTAACATGCACTGCTCGTCGCCATCCCCAGCAGGGCTGCGTCCCGCCGCCAGGTCGTGAGCACAAGGCACGCTGTGGCCGCGTCCTTTCCAGCTTCTGAACAGCACGCCCAGGCAGCGACCATCAAGTGCCGCGAAGCGCTGCCGCCGATGGCGACAAAGCGAGCGAATGCAACCCACCCCGACAGGCGGCGCATCTCGCCCGACTCGGTCAGGATATCGGCTTCGTTCCACAACGCAGCGTGCGGCATGTCGTTTCTCATGGTGTCTCCGCCGCGCCTAGCAAGGCATCGAGCGCATCGAGCAGCGCGACATCCGGCTCGAGCAGGTAGCAGCCGCGCGTGACCGGGTTGGCGATCCCGCGCAGGAACAGGAAGATCGCGCCGCCGAGCTGGCGCGCGGGTCGTAGCCGTCGCCCAGGCGGCTCTTGAGCAGCCGGTGCAGCGCCAGCATGTAGATCGCGCCCTGGATGTCGTAGCGGTGCGCCGCCATTCCGCCCGCCATCGCGGCGCGGGTGTAGGCCGCGTCGCCCGGCCCCAGCGCGTTCGATTTGTAGTCCAGCACCCAGTAGCGGCCTTCATATTCGAACACGAGGTCGGCGAAGCCCTTCAGCATGCCGTGCAGCTGGCGCTCCGGCAGCACCGGACGCACGGTGTCGCCCAGCAGGTGCTCGCGGCACAAACGGTCGAGGGCGCCGGTGCGCAGGTGCTCGCTCGGGAACCAGAACTCCATTTCGGGCAGCACCGACGTCAGTTCCGACAGCGGCGCACCCAGTTGCGGCAGGCGCGTATTGGCGATGGTGCGCAGCCAGGTGATCGCGTCTTCCTGGCGATGCCCCCAGCCGGCGCGCTCGCAGCGCTGCGCCAGCCGCGTGGCGAAGTGTGGGTCGTCGACGATGGCAAAGCCCTCCTGCCCCATCCATTCCAGCTGCTCGTGCAGGAAGTTTCCCGGCACCGAGCCGCGCGGGAATCGGTGCCAAGGCGCGTCCTCGGTGCGCGACAGCGGCGCGGCATCCGGTTCTTCCAGCAGCGTTTCTTCCTGCGCGCGCATCGGCACGGCTGTGGCCTGGCGCGTCAGCGAGGTGAAGGATCCGACCGACCAGTCGCGTTCGAACGCCGCCCCGAACGGCGCCGCGTCGATCAGCTCCGGGCGCGCATCGTGGCGGTCGAGCATCGTCACGCCTTCCGGGGCGTCGAGCGAGCGCAGGTCGATCGCTTCGGTGTCGCCGCGCAGGCGTTCCCAGTGCGTTCGCAAATCAGCCGCCGCGATCTTGCCGCCGCCGCCCAGCAGGTAGCCCAGCGCGGAATCGTGCAGGCGGTTGCCGGAGCCGCGCGGCTCTGCGATGGCCGCCACGCCCAGCCACAGGAAGTGGCGTGCGCGCGTCAGCGCCACGTACAGCAGCCGCAAGTCTTCTTCCAGGCGTGCGTTGTCGACCGCGTTCAGCGCTTCGTCCGACAGCGCCAGGTCGATGCGGCGCTGGCCGTCGGCGCCGACAAACTCGAAGAAGCTGCGGTTGCGGCGGTCGGTCTTGCGCGCGGTGACGGCAAACGGCAGGTACACCAGCGGATACTCCAGGCCCTTCGACTTGTGCACCGTGACTACCTTCACAAGGTCGGCGTCGCTTTCGAGCCGCAGAACGCGTTCGTCGCTGCTTTCGCCCTGCCCCGCCACCTGCTCGGCGAACCAGCGTATCAAGGCCTGCTCACCGTCGAGCTGGCTGCTGGCCGACTGCAGCAGCTCAGCCAGGTGCAGCAGGTTGGTCAGGCGGCGTTCGCCGCCCGCTTCGCGCAGCAGTGCTGAGGGAAGCTGCAGTTCGTGGATGAAGCGGCGCAGCATGGCCAGCACGCCCTGGCGCTGCCAGACCGTGTGCAGCGCCTTCAGCTGCTCCACGCGTTCTTCCCATGCCAGCTCGTCGGCCGACAGGCGCGCCAGTGCCGGCAGCGGCAGGCCGGCGGTGCGCGTCGCGAACGCCGCCCGCGCCAGCGCGCCGTCCAGCGGGTTGGCCACCGCGTGCAGCCAGCGCAGCACGTCGGCCGCCTCGGCGCTTTCCAGCACCGAATCCTTGTCGGACAGGTAGACGCTGGCGACCTTGCGCGCGGCCAGCGCGTTGCGGATCGCGGCCGCCTCGCGCCGGTCGCGCACGAGGATGGCGATATCGGCCGGAACCAGGCGGGTGAACACGCCCTTCTCGTCGAAGCCCGCGGCTGGATCGTTCAGCACCCCGACGATATGCTCGGCGCAGTGATGGGCGAAGAACTCGCGGTAGTCGTCGGCGCGCAGGTCCTCGCGGTCGGTGCAGCAGACGGCCAGCGCCTGGTACGGGCCGGCCACGCCGACCAGCTTCTGCGCGCGTCCCTTTGCATCGACGCTGTCGAACGGCAGCGGATTGACGTCGCCCTTCCTGAAACGGAAAGCCCCAGCCGCGAACCCGGGATGCTCGCCGCTGCCCTCCGCGTGCTCGAACAGGCGGTTTACCGCGCTGACCAGCGCTTCGGTCGAGCGGTAATTGGTACCGAGCTTGTAATGGCGGCCCTCGGTGGCGCGGCGCGCGGACAGGTAGCTGTGGATGTCGGCGCCGCGGAAGCCGTAGATCGACTGCTTCGGGTCGCCGATCATGAACAGGCCATGCGCAGGGTCGTTGTCGGCCACGCGGTACAGCAGGTTGAAAATGCGGTACTGGTCGGGCGAAGTATCTTGGAACTCATCCACCATCGCCACTGGGAACTGCGCGGTGATACGGCGGCGCAGCGCCTCACCGTTGGCCCCCTCCAGCGCAGCCTTCAGGCGGTCGAGCATGTCGGCGAAGCCGAACTGGCCGCTGCGCTGCTTCAGTTCCGCCATGCGGCGCGCGATGCTGGCCGCCGCATGGCGGTACAGTGCATGCGACAGCGGATCGATCCGCTTCAGGGCTTCCCACAATGAGGTGGTGTAGGCGAAGCAGTCCGGCACGTCGAAGGCGTAGCCCTTGCTGCAGGCGTCAATGATGCCGTCGGGAGTCAGCCGGTGCCAGGCGGTGTCGCTCATTGCGGGCATCAGCATAGCCGGGTCGACGGCCCAGGCGCGCAGCGCATCGAACCACTTCACGAGCGAATCGGCGCGCAGTTTGTTCCCGTTGAAGCACTTCGGCGCAAGTTCGCGCTGGCCCGCGATCCAGCGTTCCATGTCGTTGGCGCGGCCGGTCCAGCCGCGCTTGAGATGTTCCAGCTCCGCCGCCTGTTCGCGCTGGATACGCCCGATCAGCCCGGCCAGCGGTTCATTGTCCACGGCGCCCAGCACGTCGATGCGGCGCACCAGGTCGCGCACGGACTGCTTGAGGGCTTCGACGTCGGGCCAGCATTCCAGCAGGCTGCCCAGCGCGGAGGCGTTGAGCGGGTAGATGTTCTGGCGCCAGTAGTCGTGCGTCGCGTCTTCGAACAGCGCCTTCTCGTCGCTGACCAGTTCTTCGTCGAACAGGCTGCCGCTGTCGAAGGCGTGCTCGCGCAGCATGCGCTGGCACCATGCGTCGATGGTGAAGATCGCCGCTTCGTCCATCGTCTCGGCCGCCAGTACCAGCCGGTGCGCGGCGATATTGCGTTCGCTGTCGCTGCCGCAGGCATCGGCAAGGCTGGCGAGGAAATCGTCGTTCAGTTCGAGCTCGCCGCGGAAGTACGCAGCAGCCTCCATCAGCCGTTCGCGCACGCGGTTGGACAGCTCGCGCGTGGCGGCACGGGTAAAGGTCATCACCAGGATCTCGGACGGCAGCAGCGGGCGCGCGAATCCGTCCGGCCCGCCGTGGCCAAGCACCAGCCGCAGATAGAGTGCGGCGATGGTCCAGGTCTTGCCGGTGCCGGCGCTGGCCTCGATCAGGCGCGACCCGTGCAGCGGAAAACTCAGGGCTTCAAGCAACTGGCTCATTCTTCTTCCTTGTCGAGCGGCGTCACCGTGATGTCGTTCCCCAGCCAGTGCGCCAGCGGCGCGTACAGCGCTTGCGCGCATGCGAACCACTCCGGCTCGGCCGACAGCGCCGCGAAATCGGGCCACAGGCGCGCCAGGCATTCGTCCTCGCCCTCGCCCATTTGCTCGAAGCCGCCGTTGTAGGTGCCGCGCGGGTCGCCGTCCTGCACCAGCGCCAGCGCGGTCTTGCAGGCCACCGGCAGCGGCTGGTCGAGGTTGCGGCGCCACAGCGCCACCAGCGCCGCTAGCCGGGCGCGCGCCTCAAGCGGATCGAGCGGTTCCATCGCGATGATCGCGTCACGTGCGACCAGGAAGCCGCGCACCTCCGCACCGGCAACGGCGGCCGCCAGCTGTCGCAGCCACGCGCCTATCAGCTTGTCGCCGCGTACCGCCTTCGATTTCGTGAGAACGCGCGACGACATCTGCATCAGCCACGCCGTTCCGGCCGCGCCGCAGCGCAGCTTGTCGATCCAGTCGTCCAGCGCGATGCCGCCGAACTCCTCGCTGACGGCCAGCTTGGGCGCGTCGGCGCCGAAGCTGGCCGCAAGGGTCAGCCATGCGGTACGCACCGGCACCAGCTCGTCGATCAGTTGCTTCTGCCAGCGCTCGCCCACAAGCCCGATCGGCAGCACGCCTTCGCGCGCAAGGCGGCCGGCGCGCTCGGCCAGGCTGGCGCGCACGTCTTCCAGCGCCTCATGTTCGCTGGCGTCGTCGAGCAGGCTGTCTTCGAGGAAGTAGCGCTTCAGTGCGTCGAGCGAAAACGGCTCTTCGTCCTCGCCCAGCAGGTCAGGTTCGGCGAAGCTCACACCGAGGCGGCGGCGGAAGAAATGACGCGCCGGCTGGCGCATGAAGTCATGCAGTTCGCGCAGCTTGAGGCGGTAGTCTGGTTCCAGCTCGTACGGCGGCAGCTCCTGCGTGCCGATGCCGCCATCCGCGCCGTGTGCCGCGCGCCATTCGCCCGCATAGGTCAGCAGCCCGCCTTGCTCGAAGTAGCGGCGGCTGAACGGCTGCAGCGCATGCACCGTGGTCATCTCCGCGGGATCGAGTTCCCAGCCCGCTTCGAGGTAGTCGCGCAGCTGCGACACCAGCACCGACGCCGGCTGCTCGCTGTTGTCGCGCACATTGCGCCCCACCCAGCTGATGTACAGCTTATCGCGAGCGGCCAGTACCGCTTCCAGCATCAGGTAGCGGTCGTCGTCGCGGCGCGAGCGGTCGCCTGGGCGCGCCATGCCGGGCAGCGCCAGCAGGTCGAAGTCGGCCTGGCGCGCGCGACGCGGGAAGTCGCCGTCGTTCATGCCGAGCAGGCCGATCACGCGGAACGGCACCGCACGCATCGGCATCAGGGTGCAGAAGGTCACGCCGCCCGACACGAACTGGTGGTTCAGGGTCGGCTCGTCGAGCGCGCCCAGCCAGGCTTCGCGCAGCACAGCCAGCGGCACTTCCTCGTCGTAGCCTGCGTTGTCGCAGGTCTCCAGCCAGCCCTGCAAAGCGTCGTTCAGCTGCGACAGTGTCAGCCGGTCGGCCTCTTCGCCGGCCTTGAAGAAGGCGGCCAGCAGCGCGCGCGCCTGCTCGCCCCATGCGGCCGGGCTGCGCGGCTGCGCCAGCGTCGCGCGCCACGCCAGCAGGGTTTCAATCAGTTGCGCCAGCGAACCGGCCAGCGCGGCATCCAGCCCGCCGACTTCCGAGTACGGCTCGATTCCGCCGAAGCTGGCGCCCGCGCCGCTCGCATAACCGAGCAGCATGCGGCGCACGCCGAAGATCCAGGCATTCTGTTCGCCCGCCGCGCCCAGCCCGAGGCCGGCGCGGTGTTCCCCGTCCAGCCCCCAGCGCACGCTGGCGCCTTCGATCCAGTGGCCCAGGGTCGGAAGGTCTTCCGCATCGAGCCCGAAGCGCGCGGCCACCGCCGGCACGTCCAGCAGGTCGCGTACTTCGCTCTGGCGGCAGCGCTGGTGCGGCAGGCGCAGCAGCCATTCGACCGCCACCAGCAGCGGGTTGACGCTGCGGTCCTTGACATCGCCGATCTCGAACGGGATGAAGCGTGGATCGCTGCGCTTGTGCTGGTCGAACACCGCGTGGATCGCCGCGGTGAAGGTGTCGATGTCGGGCACCATCACCACCACGTCGCGCGGGCGCAGCGACGGGTCGGCCGCGAACCACGACAGCAGCTGGTCGTGCAGCACTTCCACTTCGCGCTGCACGCTATGCGCCACCGCGAACTCGATCGAACGATCGCCAGCTGCCCGCGGCCTGCGTTCGTGGTCCTTCACCGGTACCAGGTCGCGCACCGCCGCCTGCACCTGCGCCAGCAGGGTATCGCCCTCGCCTTCGCTGAAGAGGTCGATGCGCATGTTCTCGAAGCCTTCCTGCGCGGCGCTGTCGAATTCGTCGAGCATGCGCACGAAGTCGCGGCCTTGCCGTCCCCAGCTTGCCAGCAGCGGATGGCTGTGGGCGTGCATTTCCTCCAGCGGGATGGCGGACAGGTCGACGCCGCCGCGCGCGCCCTGGCGCTTGTGCGCGGCCTTCAGCAGGTCGCGCCCTTCGATAATGTCGCCCCAGTAGAACTGGCATGGGTTGGGCACCGCCAGCAGCACCTGGGTGTGGCGCGACAGCGCGGCCACCGCCTGCAGGGTCTGGAAAGGCAGCGCCGAAATGCCGAACAGGACGACCCGGCGCGGCAGCCTGCCGGCCGGCTCCGCCCCGTTTTCGGAAGCCTGCACGAACATGTCATGGATGGTGGCGCGCCCGCTGTCGCGGCCATGTCCGGGAATGCTGTCGATGACGGCACGCCAGAGCTGCGCCTGCCAGCGCTGCTCCGGCCCGAGCGGCAGCGCATCAAAGCTTGCGGTGCGCAGCTGGTCGCGCCCGGCCGCCCAGTCGGACAGCCAGTCGGCGCGGTACACCTGGTATTGGTCGAACAAGTCGGACAGGCGCTCGGCCAGCTGCAGGCGGCGCTCCGGGTCGCCGTCGCCCAGGAAGTGGCGCAGCGGCTGGAACACGGGGTCAGCCAGCAGCGTGGGCAACAGGCGCATCAGGCGCCAGGTGAGCGGACCCTTGTCGAACGGCGACTGGATCGGTACGCGTTCGCGCCCCAGCATGCCGCGGTAAGCCTCCCACAGGAAGCGCGCGGGCAGCGCCACGCGGGTGGCGGCGCACACGCCCAGTTCCTCGGCCAGCGCGATCTTGAGCCATTCGGCCACCCCGTTCGACTGAACCAGGATGGTTTCCTGTTCCAGCGGCGACAGCGGATTGTTGCGCAGCCATCCGAAGACGGCGGCGCGCAATTGTTCCAACTGGTTGCCATGCAGGATAAGCAGGCCGGGCGTGACGGGTGAAGGCATGTTGGGCAAATGATACCGCACTGGCGGGGCTGCACAGGATACTATGTTTGGCCAGCCCCGTGAATGGTCAGGAGCTTCCCGGCGCGGCCTCGGTGAGCTCCTGCGCGATGTGATGGTTCAGGCGTTCCAGCAGCGCGTACATGGCATCCACCAGCGCGCGCGCCTGCTCCGGGTCGAAGCGGCCGCGCATCTCCTCCAGCGCCAGGCAGAGCTCGCCGAAGCTGGCCGCGCCCACCGCGCGCGCCGACGACTTGATGCGGTGGCCCAGGTCGGCCACGCGCTCGCCGTCGCCGCGGTCCAGCGCCTGTTCCAGCTCGGCCAACCCGTCGCGGGCGGAATCGAGGAACATGAAGCCGTACTTGCGCATCTTGGCCGGATTACCGGAGAAAGTGCGCGCCAGCACACCCACGTCCAGCATCTGGCTGTCGATCGACACCACCGGCGCCGCCGCCATGCGGGTCGGCGCCGATTCGGCCGCCAGCGGCGCGCGCCGGCGCCCGTTGCGGCGCGGCCGCGTGCGCAGCCATTTGGCGATCACGGCGAACAGCACGTTGGGCGCGATCGGCTTGGCGATGAATTCGTCCATGCCGGCGGCCAGGCAGCGCTCGCGGTCCTCCTTGCCGGCGTTGGCTGTCATCGCGATCACCAGCGTGTCGCACAGGCGCCGGTCGGCGCGGATCAAGCGGGTGGCCTCGAATCCGTCCATCACCGGCATCTGCACGTCCATCAGCACGCAATCGAAGTGCTCCTTCAACATCAGGTCGATCGCCTCGCTCCCGTTGTTGGCGATGAGGACAGTCGCTCCGGCCTCTTCCAGCAGCTCCTGCCCCACCTGCTGGCTGAAGATATTGTCCTCCACCAGAAGGATGTAGGCGCCGCGAATTTCGTCCAGCACTTCCTGGCTGGCAGGCTCCTGGCCGGCGTCGAGGAAGCTCGCGCGAATGCCGAGGCGCGCGGTGAACCAGAAGGTGCTGCCTCTGGCCGGCCGGCTTTCGACGCCCACCTGGCCGCCCATCAGCTCCGCCAGCTGCTTGCTGATGACCAGGCCAAGGCCGGTGCCGCCGTACCTGCGCGTGGTCGAAGTATCGGCCTGGTGGAAGGGCTGGAACAAGCTCGCCATCTCCTCGTCGCTCATGCCGATGCCGTTGTCATGCACCTCGAAGCGCACCAGCACTTCGCCGTCGCGTTCCTCCGCCGGATGCGCGCCGATCCGGATCACGCCGGACTCGGAGAACTTGATCGCATTGCCGGTGAAATTGAGCAGCACCTGCTCCAGCCGCAGCGGGTCGCCGCGCAGCTGGTGCGACAGGCCGGGCGCGACGTCGAACTCCAGCGACAGGCCCTTGGCGGCGGCGGCGTCGCCAAGCTGGCCGGAGATGTTCTGCATCAGCGCATCGAGTTCGAAATCGAGCACTTCCAGGTTCAGTTTCCCGGCCTCGATCTTCGAGAAATCAAGGATGTCGTTGATGATCCCGAGCAGGTGCTGGCTGGAGTGGTAGATCTTTTCCAGGTAGTCGCGCTGCTTCGGGTTGGTGACGGTTTTCAGGGCCAGGTGCGACATGCCGATGATGCTGTTCATCGGCGTGCGGATCTCATGGCTCATGTTGGACAGGAAGTTGCTCTTGGCCTGGCTGGCAGCGTCGGCCTGCGCCTTCAGCTTGTGCAGCTCGGTCACGTCGGTGCCAAGGCCGATCACCGCCGTCACTTCGCCATTGAAAGTGACCGGCACATTGACCGTCCACAGCTGGCGCACCTCGCCGTCGACCTCGATGAACTGGATGTGGCCGGACTGGCGGCGTCCATGTTCGAAGATATCGCGGTCCTGATCCCAGTAGGCGTCGGCCTGGAACTGCCCCAATATCTCGGAATCGAGCCTGCCGACGATGTCCTCCGGCTTGCGGCCCATGAAGGCGGCGGCCTTGGCGTTGACATAGCGGTAGCGGCGCTCGCGGTCCTTCATGTAGACGTGCGCGTCGACGCTGTCAAGCACAGAGTCGAGTAGCAGGCGCTGCTCGATGGCGCCTCGGCGCGACCAGTAAAGCGTGCAAAAGAAGGCGTAGATCAGCATCGTGCCTGCGAAGCCGGTGATCATCGCCACCGGCGGGAAGTAGCGGTCGAAGGTGGTGTACAGGTCGCGCTTCCTGGCGATGAACTGGGCCTTCCACTGGGTGCCGTTAAAGTCGACCGGCAGCACGATTTCGAAATACCGGTCGCGCTCCGCCAGGTTGACGCTGGCCGGATTCAGCGAACCGTCGTCGTTGAACAGCACACGGTCGCCGGGCAGCACCGCCAGCGGACCGCGGCCCGATGTGGCGCCGGCTCCGTACAGCGCCATCTTGACGCCGGGCACCGACATTTCGTCCAGCGCGCCCTGCACCAGCGCGGCCACGCCGAAGCCGACGCCGACCGAACCGATATATGCGCGGCGCCGCTGCTCCACAGTGGCGGCTGGCGCGCCGGTACGGTACACCGGCATGCGCATGCCCAGGCCAAGGCGCGGCTTGGGATGGGTAAGCTGGATCGGCTGGCCGGAGGCGCCCAGGCGCCCGGTGTCGCGCGCCACGTCCAGGGCCCTGGCAACCGCCGGGTTGGCGGCGATGTCGACGCCCAGCCTTTCCGACATCCCCGCCATCGGTTCGATGTAGGTCAGCACGGTGTAGTCGGCCTTGCGTGCCGGCGTCTTGACGGTAAAAGCGGGATAGCCCGCGGGATCGAGGCTGCGGTCGTTGCGCACCGCCTCGGTGAACTCCTCGCGCCCGGCCTCGGTGACATGGACGGCGTAATTGACGCTTTCCAGCGCCGGGAAATGGCGCGCGATGTCCAGCGATTCGACGTAGCGGTGGAACTGGGCGCGCGTGAGCGGCTCGTCATGGCTCTGGAACAGCGCCACCATGCCGCGCACTACCTCGGTGTAGGCGCTGGCGCGCGCGGCAAGGCTGTACTGGGCGCTACGCGCAACGCTGTTGAAGCGCTGGCGCGCATCGTTGTCGGTGGTCCTTGCCGCGCCCGTGTACAGCAGCGCGCCGACAATCATCGACAGCGTCACCCCCGCGCCCAGCAACAACACGCGCGAGGCGGCGCCTCCCGTCACCGGGTTGCGTAAGCTGCGCGGGGATGCATGCGTCATGTGTGTCTTGTTGGCGGTTCGGCGCCGTATTGAATATAAGTGGTCTGCGCAGCATACCCTCAATGTTCGCGGAAAACCAAACACTGCTGTAGCAAATCGGCACGCGCGCGATTGACTGCGCCGGCGCGGCGGTGCAGATTTCCCTGGAGCCAATGTTGTTAAAATAGGCAAGCAGATGCGGCGCGCATTTGTCCGTCAAGACAAGGAGAATCATGCGAAAGATTGCAAGTGGCCTGCTGCTCGGCTTGGCCGCGCTGGGCGGCGCCCGCGCCCAGCCCGCGCCGGCGCCGGCCGATAAATACATGTGGCTGGAGGACGTCGGCGGCAGCGACGCCATGGCCTGGGTCGGCGCGCACAACGCCACCGCGCGCAAGGAGCTCGAAGCCTCAGCGCGCTTCCCGGCCCTGCACGCCCGCCTGAAGACCATCCTCAATGCGAAGGAGCGCATCCCCTTCGTGACGGCGCATGGCGACTATGTCTACAACTTCTGGCGCGACCCCGCCCACGTGCGCGGCATCTGGCGCCGCACCACGCTGACCTCGTTCGCCCAGCCGGAACCGGCATGGGAAACCGTGATCGACATCGACCAGCTTGCGCGCGACGAGAACGAGAACTGGGTGTGGGACCGCGCCACCTGCCTGAAGCCGCGCGGCGACCGCTGCCTGGTGTCGCTGTCGCGCGGCGGCGGCGACGCCCATGTGGTGCGCGAGTTCGACCTATCCACCCGCGCCTTCGTGGCGGGCGGCTTCACGCTGCCCGAGTCGAAAGGCGGCGCCACCTGGATCGACCGCGACACCCTCTTTGTCAGCACCGATTTCGGCCCTGGTTCGATGACCAGTTCTGGCTACCCGCGCATTGTCAAGGAATGGAAGCGCGGCAGCAAGCTGGCCGAAGCGGCCACCGTATATGAAGCGCGCGCGAGCGACCTGTCGGCCGACGCCTGGAAGGATTTCACGCCCGGCCACGAGCATGAGTTCATCGAGCGCCAGGTCACCTTCTACAGCAGCGAACTGTTTTTGCGCGAAGCCGGCAAGCTGGTACAGGTGCCCAAGCCCGATGACGCCCGCGCCTGGACGGTGCGCGGCCAGCTGGTGATCGAGCTGCGCTCGGAATGGCAGGTGGGCGGCGCCACCTATCCCCAGGGTGCGCTGCTGGCGGCCGGCTTGCGCGACTTCATGCAGGGCGGGCGCAGCTTCGAGGTGCTGTTTACGCCGTCGCCGACACGCTCGCTGGACGGCGTGGCGAGCACCCGCGGCACCCTGATCCTCAATGAGCTGGACAAGGTGCGCAACCGGCTGGTGGAACTGCGCCAGGTCGACGGCAAGTGGCAGCGGCGCGCGGTCGAGGCGCCGGCCTTCGGCGCACTCAGTGTCGCCGCGGTCGACCCGATCGAATCCGACCAGTACTTCCTGACGGTGGCCGACTTCCTGGCCCCGACCTCGCTTTACCTCGGTGCGGCAGGGGACGACAAGCGCGCCCTGCTCAAGTCGATGCCCGGCTTCTTCGATGCTTCTCCCTATGTGGTGCGCCAGTTCGACGCCACCTCGAAGGACGGCGTCAAGGTGCCCTACTTCGCCGTCATGCGCAAGGACGCGAAGCTGGACGGCACAAACCCCACCGTCCTGTATGGCTACGGTGGCTTCGAGGTGTCGATGAAGCCCTTTTACAGCGGCGTCACCGGCGAGGCCTGGCTGGCGCAGGGCGGCGTCTACGTGATGGCCAACATCCGCGGCGGAGGCGAGTTCGGCCCGCGCTGGCACCAGGCCGCGCTGAAGGACAAGCGCCAGCGCTCCTTCGACGACTTCATCGCGGTGGCGCAGGACCTGATCGCGCGCAAGGTGACCAGCCCGCGCCACCTCGGCATCATGGGAGGCAGCAATGGCGGGCTGCTGGTCGGCGCCGCCCTGACCCAGCGTCCCGACCTGTTCAACGCGGTAGTGTCGCAGGTCCCGCTGCTGGACATGCGGCGCTACCACAAGCTGCTGGCGGGCCCGTGGATGGTCGAATACGCGCCGGACGATCCGCGCAAGCGAACACATCAGCCGCCTACTCGCCGTACCACCAACGGTGTCCCGAACAAACGCTATCCGCAGCGTGCTGCTTACCACGTCACCCGCGACGACCCGCGTCCATCCGGCCGACGCGCCAAGATGGCGGCCGCTGATGCAGGAACCAGGAGGCCACGAACTGCTTTACTGGGGAGAACACGAGGGCGCCCACGCCCGGCGCGGCCAACAACGACCCAGCAGGCGCAGATGTGGCCCTGACCATTGCCTTCCTGCTCTCAAGCCAAAGCTTGAAGTAGCCGCCACGCGCCGGCCCACACCGGCCCGCCGCCGTGCGCCATCAGGAGGCCATACGGCGCGTGTGCGCCAGCGCCGCGATAGGTGGCGGCCACGTCGACATACAGCGCACCGCGGTCTTCGACGCCGATCACGCAGGGATCGCGAAGCGCGCGTCCACCACGCCGGCGCGGCGCAGCATGCGTTCGATGGGCGGGTGGCTGGTCACCCGTCACTACTGCTCGATCCCCGAAAATGGAAAGCCGTGCGAGATGATCTCGCCGATCACTCCTGTGATCTGCGAGAAGCCGAACGGGCGGTCATGCGTCTCGATGGCGAAGCGGGCTCAGCTCCCAGATGTGGGATTGCTGGGCGGTTCCTGGCGTGCAGCAGTACGGCGAACGAATCCTTCAGCATGTTAGGCCCTTCGTATGGCAACAGGCGCAGCAGCCCGCGCAGCGGCCCGCCTGGCTGGCGGATCATCATGCTAACATCCGTTCGAGGCGTCGTAGCCGTCGATCTCCCATGCCGCTCAGACCGGCCAACCTCCCAGCCCCAGCCTGTCTTTGAAGACCTGCCCGCAGGTGTGCATTCCACAGGTCGCGGACGGGATTTGAAATCACGTCGTGCGGCGATACGAATTTGCAGTGCCATTTGTAACCTCGCTGTCGTTAAAAAGTTATGCAACCTGCATAAAAGAATCATGCAAACGACATAAAAAGGTAACTATCAGAGTTGCTAGGTGGCTAATGGGGCTGCAGGTGGAATACTGACTTTTTACCTACAAGGAACGTCAGTATGGACCAGGACTTCACCTATCACGACACGGATATCGACGAGCGTGTCGGCGCGGAAAACGATAGAGGGAACTTCGGGGGGCTGCACAGCGCCGAGCTGAAGCGGTTCCGCGTCGGCAAGCGCGAGAGCCAGGAAAAATTCTGGGGCCGGTTCGGCGTCACCCAGTCGAGCGGCAGCCGTTTCGAAACCGGGCTCGGGATCCCGGCGCCGGTGGCGATTCTCGTGAAGCTCTACCTCAACGGCAAGCTCACCGATGGGGATCTTCCGGGGTAAGGATGCCCATGCCGATGGCCTTGACCAGGGCTTGTTGGCGGGTACTGACCCCGAATTTCTGGCGGACGTTGGCGATGTGAAAGTTCACGGTCGCTTCCGAGCAATTGGTGATCTTGGAAATTTCCCACGACGATTTGCCCACCATCACCCAGTTGAGCACCTCCAGCTCGCGCCTTGTCAGGCGCGGGCGTTCCACCGCCGCCAGTTCGGCTGGAGGCATGACGAAACGCATCGACGATTCGAAGGCATAGTCGCGGATCAGCGCCAGCCCCGCCATGGCGTTGGCAGCCTCTCGCTTGTCCGGCAACATGTCGGACGCAAAACTGACCACGCCGAACTCGCCGTTCGGCCCGTGGATCGGGAAGGTCACGCCCGAGCGGATGCCGTGGCCGCAGGCCTCCTCATAGAACTCGCGCTGGCGCGGCGCGGCGTTGAAGGTTTCCGGTTCCCACACGATCGGCAGCGTACTCTTCATGCAATGGCTGACGGTCGGGTCGACATAGTGCAGCAGGTCGGCGTCATAGCGGTCGCGCCAGGAGCTCGAGTAGTTACTCTGCAAAAAAGCCGATTCCAGCTTGGCATGGCGCGAGCCCACCACTCCATACAACACCTGGTCGAATCCCTGCTGCCGTGCCAGCGAAAACAAGGTGTCGCGCCAGGACGACTCGTTCCCGCTGTTTAACAGCTGCGTGAGCTGTGACATCTCAACCATTACTTCTCCAGAAGAACCGTATATACATCGTAAAGCAGCCATAACTAAACTTCAACATCCAATAACCGGCCGCAAGAGAATGCACGGGCGTCCAACGCGCACCGACGTAGTGAATGTGCAACGCAATCGCGCACGCTTGCGCTCGAACTGTGCGTCCGGAAAGTTTGGTTTCGTGTAGGCTACGAAACTCTTTGCATGTTATTTCGCTAACGAAATTGTTAAACTTGGTCTTCATGGCATATTCTGGCACGGCCGCGGGTACATATCGACTCGCCAGCGAACCGGAGTATTGTTCGCCCCTGCGGCCGCGTTACATCCCTTGCAGGTCTAGTCCGACCTGCATATCCCGACAGACCAAGCCCGGCCCAACCGTTCCACTCCCAAAAAACGAGGACTATGTCGATGAACAACATGACCGAAATGGCCGAAGAACTCGATGCTAAGCTCTTGCTGTCGACGCTGATGGCGCTTAAAAAAGGCGACTTCAGCGTGCGCATGCCATCCGACTGGACTGGCGTCTCCGGCAAGATCGCCGACACGCTCAACGAGATCATCGAGACCAAGGAAAAAATGGTCAAGACGGTGACCGAGGTGTCGCGCGTAGTGGGCCGCGAAGGCCGGCTTACCCAGCGCGCCGCGGTCCCCAACATGGTCGGCGGCTGGGCCACGATCATCAGCTCGGTCAACACCCTGATCGACGACCTTGTGCGCCCGACCACGGAAATGGCGCGCGTCATCGGCGCGGTGGCGAAAGGCGACCTGTCGCAGACGATGGCGCTGGAAGTGGACGGCCATCCGCTGAAGGGCCAGTACCTGCGCGCGGCGATGACCGCGAACACCATGGTGGAACAGCTGTTGTCGTTCTCCTCCGAAGTGACGCGCGTGGCGCGCGAGGTGGGCACCGAGGGCAAACTGGGCGGCCAGGCGCAGGTGAAGGGCGTGGCGGGTACGTGGAAGGACTTGACCGACTCGGTCAACTCGATGGCGGGTAACCTCACGTCCCAGGTGCGCAACATCGCGGAAGTGACGACGGCGGTGGCGAACGGCGACTTGTCCAAGAAAATCACGGTGGACGTGCGCGGCGAGATCCTGCAGCTGAAGGACACGATCAACGTCATGGTGGACCAGCTGCGATCGTTCGCGTCCGAAGTAACCCGGGTGGCGCGTGAGGTCGGTACCGAAGGAAAGCTGGGCGGACAGGCATACGTGCCGGGCGTGGGCGGCACCTGGAAGGACTTGACCGACAACGTCAACTTCATGGCGTCCAACCTGACGGGCCAGGTGCGAAACATCGCGGCGGTGACGACGGCGGTGGCGAACGGCGACTTGTCCAAGAAGATCACGGTGGACGTGAAGGGCGAGATCCTGGAACTGAAAAACACCATAAACGTCATGGTGGACCAGCTGTCCTCGTTCGCATCCGAGGTGACGCGCGTGGCGCGCGAGGTGGGTACCGAGGGTAAGCTGGGCGGCCAGGCGCAGGTGAAGGGCGTGGCGGGTACGTGGAAAGATCTGACCGACTCGGTCAACTCGATGGCGGGTAACCTTACCGGCCAGGTGCGAAATATCGCGGACGTGACGACCGCGGTGGCGAACGGCGACTTGTCCAAGAAAATCACGGTGGACGTGAAGGGCGAGATTCTCGAACTGAAGAACACCATCAACGTGATGGTCGACCAGCTGAACTCCTTCGCCTCCGAGGTAACGCGGGTGGCGCGTGAGGTGGGTACCGAAGGCAAGCTGGGCGGCCAGGCGAACGTACCTGGTGTCGCGGGTACGTGGAAGGACTTGACCGACGGCGTGAACTCGATGGCGGGTAACCTGACCGGCCAGGTGCGAAACATCGCGGACGTGACCACCGCGGTGGCGAACGGCGACCTGTCCAAGAAGATCACGGTGGACGTGAAGGGCGAGATCCTGGAACTGAAGAACACCATTAACGTCATGGTGGACCAGTTGTCCTCGTTCGCATCGGAGGTGACGCGGGTGGCGCGTGAGGTGGGTACCGAGGGCAAGCTGGGCGGCCAGGCCTACGTGCCGGGCGTCGGCGGCACCTGGAAGGACTTGACCGATAACGTCAACTTCATGGCGTCGAACCTGACGGGCCAGGTGCGTAACATCGCGGCGGTGACGACGGCGGTGGCGCGGGGCGACTTGTCCAAGAAGATTACCGTGGACGTGAAGGGCGAGATTCTCGAACTGAAGGACACGATCAACGTCATGGTGGACCAGTTGTCTTCGTTCGCATCGGAGGTAACGCGCGTCGCGCGCGAGGTGGGTACCGAAGGCAAGCTGGGCGGACAGGCAAACGTGTCCGGCGTTGCGGGTACCTGGAAGGACTTGACCGAGAACGTGAACCAGCTGGCGGCAAACCTGACCAACCAGGTGCGCGCGATTGCTGAGGTGGCGACGGCGGTGACGCGAGGCGACTTGTCGCGCTCGATCCAGGTGGAAGCGCGCGGCGAGGTGTCCTACCTGAAGGACAACATCAACGAGATGATCCGAAACCTGAAAGAGACCACGCAGAAGAACGCGCAGCAGGATTGGCTGAAGACCAACCTTGCGCGATTCACGCGACTGCTGCAGGGCCAGCGCGACTTGCAGGCGGTGACCAAACTGATCCTGTCGGAACTGGCCCCGCTGGTATCCGCGCACCACGGTGTGTTCTACATGATGGACTCGCAGGAGATCGACGCGCGCCTGCGCATGATCGCCAGCTACGGCTACCGTTCCAGCCGCAAGCTGCCGACCTCCTTCCTGCCCGGTGAAGGCCTGGTGGGCCAGTGCGCGCTGGAGAAGAACCGCATCTGGCTGACCGACGTGCCGCGCGATTACATCGCCGTCTCGTCCGGCCTGGGCTCGGCGCCGCCGAACAACATCGTCGTGCTGCCTATCCTGTTCGAACAGCAGGTCAAGGCTGTGATCGAGATCGCATCGCTCGACCGCTTCACCGAAACCCACCTGTCCTTCCTCGACCAGCTGATGGAATCGATCGGCGTGGTGCTGAACACCATCGAGGCGAACAGCCGTACCGAATCGCTGCTGACCCAGTCGCAGTCGCTGGCGCAGGAACTGCAGCAGACCAACCAGGAACTGGCGGAGAAAGCGCGCCTGCTGTCCGAGCAGAACATCGAGGTGGAACGGAAGAACCGCGAGGTGGAACAGGCGAAACTGGCGCTGGAAGAAAAGGCCACCCAGCTGGCCCTGTCGTCCAAGTACAAGTCCGAGTTCCTTGCGAATATGTCACACGAACTTCGTACCCCGCTTAACTCGCTGCTGATCCTGGCGCAGCAGCTGTCCGACAACCCCGAGGGCAACCTGTCGGGCAAGCAGGTGGAATTCGCGAAGACCATCCACGGCTCCGGCTCCGACCTGCTTACCCTGATTAACGACATACTCGACCTGTCGAAGATCGAATCCGGTACCGTGACGCTGGACGTTTCCGAGTACCGCTTCTCGACCCTGCGCAACTACGTCGATCGCACCTTCCGCCACATGGCCGAAGCGAAGCACCTCGGCTTTACCGTGGAACTGGCCGACGCCCTGCCGACAGCGGTGATGACCGACACCACGCGTCTGCAGCAGGTGCTGAAAAACCTGCTGTCGAACGCGTTCAAGTTCACCCACCACGGCAAGGTAGCGCTGGAGATCTCGCTGGTCACCAGCGGCTGGACCAGCGACCACCCGAACCTGGTGCATGCCGACGCGGTGCTGGCGTTCTCGGTAAAGGATACCGGCGTGGGTATCGCCTCCGACAAGCTGCAGCTGATCTTCGAGGCGTTCCAGCAGGCCGACGGCTCCACCGCCCGCAAATACGGCGGCACCGGCCTTGGCCTGTCGATTTCGCGCGAACTGGCGCGACTGCTGGGCGGCGAGATCCGCGTCGAATCGGTGGTCAACGCCGGTTCGGTGTTCACGCTGTACCTGCCGTATAACCGCGCCGGCTTCATCAACTACGAGCAGGCGCGCCAGCCGCAGCCTGCTCGCCTGGCCCCGCCGGCGCCTGCCTCCTACCCTACCCCCGCCCGCTTCGACAACGAAGTAGAAGTCATCGACGACGCTAGCGAGCACGCCCAGCTGGTGGAATACAGCTCGGTCATCGACGACCGCTCGCTGGTGGCGCCGGGCGATCCTTCGGTCTTGATCATCGAGGACGACGAACGCTTCGCCAAGGTGGTGGTGGAATTCGCGCGCGAGAAGAACTTCAAGGTGATCGTCACGAGCCAGGGCGACTCGGCCCTGTCGCTGGCGCGCGACTACTTGCCGTCGGCAATCCTGCTCGACATCGACCTGCCCGACATCGACGGCTTCACGGTGCTGGACCGCCTGAAGCGCGACCCGAGCACCCGCCACATTCCGGTACACGTGATGTCCAGCCTGCGCGAGCGCGAACGCGCGCTGCGCCAGGGCGCGATCTCGTACATGAACAAGCCGGTCAATAAAGAGACGCTGCAGGAGGAATTCACCCGCATCCAGAAGTTCCTGCTGGGCGGCAAACGCAGCCTGCTGGTCGTGGACGACGAACAGGCGCAGCGCGACTCGATCGTCAACCTGATCGGCGACGGCGACATCCGCATCGTGGCGGTGGAAACGGGCGCAGCGGCGCTGGAAGCGCTGCGCGGCTCGCACTTCGACTGCATGGTGCTCGACCTGACGCTGCCGGACATCAGCGGCTTCGACCTGCTGGACGTGATCGGCAAGGACCCGGCCTTGCGCGACCTGCCGATCGTGATCTACACCGCGAAGGACTTGAACCGCAAGGAAGTCACGAAGCTGAAGCGCTACGCCAAGACCATCGTGATCAAGGATGCGCGTTCGCCCGAGCGCCTGCTGGACGAGACGGCGCTGTTCCTGCACCGCTCGCACGCATCGCTGCCGGAACTGCAGCGCCGCATGCTGGACGAGATCCATGCCGCCGACGGCGGTCTCGCGGGCCGCAAGGTACTGATCGTCGACGATGACCTGCGCAACATCTTCGCGCTGTCGTCGCTGCTGGAGCGCCAGCAGATGCAGGTGTCGTTCGCCGAGAACGGCCGCGACGGCATCGAGGTGCTGGAGAAGGATCCGAGCATCGAGATCGTCCTGATGGACATCATGATGCCGGAGATGGACGGCTACGACACGATGCGGGCGATCCGCCGCATCCCGAAGTTCAAGTCGCTGCCGATCATCACCCTGACCGCGAAAGCGATGAAGGGCGACCGCGATAAATGTATCGCGGCCGGTGCATCGGACTACATTACCAAGCCGGTGGACGTGGCCCAGCTGCTGTCCCTGATGCGGGTATGGCTGCATTGATCGGCCACTGCTCGAGGCCCTGTTCCAGCGCTATGGCTTCGACTTCAGGTCATACGACCGGCTGGCTGTGCGGCGCAAGATGCACGCCCTGATGCAGGAGCGTGGATTGTCGTCCGTGTCGATGCTGCAGAACCGCGTGCTGCACGAGGCTGGCGCGAGCCATGCCCTCCTGCGCGCGCTCAGCGTGCCGCCGGCGGAGCTGTTCGACAGTCCCGAGCTTGCCCGGTCGCTGCGCACGGTGTTTCGTTCCAGCCTTGGCGCGTCGGCCATGCCGCGGATCTGGCTGGCCGAATGCGGCGGCGCAGAGGAAGCCTGGTCGCTGGCCATCCTGCTCGCCGACGAGCAGCTGATCGCCAGAACCGAGATCCATGCGACGTCGTCCAATGAGCAGGTGTTGGCCAATACGTTCGACGCAGGCATCGATCCCGCGCGCATGCCGGAGTACCAGCAGCGCTACGAACAAAGCGGAGGCTGCGGAAAGCTGGAGGACTACTTCGAAAAGGAGGGTGGACGGCTGGTGCTGGTCCCGCAATTAAGGAGCCGCATCAGCTGGGCGCAATACAACCTGGTGACGGACGCGTCGTTCAACGAGTTCGAACTGATCGTGTGCAGGCGCGCCCTGCCCGACTTCGGGCCGGTACTGCGGCGGCGCGTGCTGCGGCTTTTCCATGACAGCCTGTCGCGGTTTGGGATGCTGCTGATCGACCGCGAGTTCGAAACGGGCGAGCCGCTGAGCGATAGCTACCAGCATGTACTCCCGTATCAAGGTTTGTACAAGCGGGTGGCGTAGCAGCCGCTTATCTATGCAAACTTCTCCATGCTTTCGTCCAGGTCAGCCTCGATATCCCTGCTCGACGGCAGCATCAGCAAGCCGCGCTGCACGCCTGAACGGGCCTTGATCGCCTGCGCCCAGCGCTTCAGGTTTGGGAAGTCATCCACCGAAATGCCCGATCTCATGTGCGTTCGAATCCGAACCCAGTTGGCGATATCGGCAATCGAGTAGTCGCCGGCGAGATACTCGTTGCCCTGGAGCCGCTCGTCCATTACGCGAAACAGGTGCATCCTGCTGGCCTCGTCCTTTATTGCGTCGATGCCGCCCATCTGGAACATCAACCATTGGAGGACCTTGGAGCGCCCCTTCATGTCGGAAGGCATCAACTTGCCGGTTTTTTCGGAGAGGTAGATCAGGATGGCGCCGGATTCGAACACGACGAAATTGTCTTCGTCGCGGTCGTTGATGGCGGGGATGCGGCCATAGGAGACTGTTTGCTCGCTGTTCTGCTTATCCAGCGCGTGCAGGGCGTATGGGAGTTGCAGCTCTTCCAGCGCGATTGAAACCATGTGGCCGTCCGGTGTCGCTGCTGAGTACAGATCGATCATGGCGGGCTCCCCCTTTTAGTGCGCGGATATCGATCTTAGCGGGATTTGGAGGCGCGTGCCGTATTTGGCAGGACGTTGACACGGCGGACTTGCGGGACAATAGTGGAGGAATCATGAAACGCTATCTTGCTCCCCTGCTCCTCCTTGCCGGCTGCGTGGCGCCGATGGCGCCGCGACAGCCACAGCCGCCCTTGGCAGCGGATGCAGGCGCGTGGTATGCCGCTGCGGCGGCTGCGGGAAAACCTGTGTATCGGCTCGACCCAGGCAAGTCGCTGATCGCAGTGAAGGTGTACAGCGGCGGGCCGTTCGCGGCCATGGGCCACGATCACCTCATCGCCGCCCGCAATCTCAACGGTTTTGCGGCGCCGGGCGATGGCCGGGCCGATTTCCAGTTCCGGCTCGATGAGATGAGCATCGACGAAACCGCACTGCGGCATGGCGCGGGGATGGCGAAAGCCGTGCCGCGGGAAGCCATCGAGGGTACCCGCGAGAATATGCTGGGACGGGTGCTGCAGTCGGCCAGCTATCCGATCGTGAAATTGAGCGCGGCGAGCATTCCGGGATCAGCGGGCGTTGTGCGGCTTTCGATTTCGCTGCATGGGGTAACACGCACTGTCGATGTCCCGGCCTCCGTGACCATGGATCGGGAAACCCTCAACGCGACTGGCCGTTTCACGTTGAAGCAGACCGATTTCGGCATCACGCCGATGTCGATCTTCGGCGGCGGGCTGGTGGTGCGCGATGCGATGGACCTGGAGTTCCGGCTTCACGCGCGCCGCATGCGCTGATCGATCCAGTCGTCCAGCACCTCTTCCGCGCCGCCCCCCGCATGCAGGCCAAGCTTGGAGCGGCGCCACAGGATGTCCTCTGCGCACACCGCCCACTCTTGCTCCATCAGGTAGTAGGCTTCGGCTTCGTACAACCCGGGTACGATCTGCTTGCCCATGTCCGGAATGCCCTGGCGCCATGCAAGCAGCAGGTGGATGCGGGTGCCGTAGGCGCGCGCGTAGCGCTCCGCCAGCGCCGCGGGTAGCCATGGATAGCTGCGCTTGACACCCTCCAGCCACTGTCCGAACTCCAGCACCGAGCGGTTTGTCGGGCGCCCTCCGAACAGGTCGCCGCCAGGAAGGCAGGCGCCGGCTGTCCATCCGCCGGTGCGGTTGCCCAGCACCGGCCCAAGCCAGTCGACGGCTTCCTCGGCCAGCTTGCGGAAGGTGGTGATCTTGCCGCCAAAGACCGTCAGCAGCGGCGAGCCTGCGTTGTCGGTGTCGAGGATAAAGTCGCGCGTGGTTGCCTGCGCGGTCGCCGCTTCGTCCTCGACCAGCGGACGCACACCGGAATAGCTCCAGACCACATCCGACGGCGCTATCGCGCGCCTGAAGTAGCGGTTCGACAGCTGGCACAGGTAGGCTACCTCCGCTTCGCTGATCGCCACCTCGTCAAGGTCGCCCGCGTAATCGAGGTCGGTAGTGCCGATCAGCGTGTACTCCTGCTCGTAGGGCATCGCGAAAACGATGCGGCCGTCGGGTGCTGGAAGATGTACGCGTAGTCGTGGCTAAACAGGCGCGGGACGACGATATGGCTGCCCTTGATCAGCCGCAGCGCGCGGCGCGGCGCCACGCCGGTGGCGACCTGCAGGAACTGCGCGGCCCACGGGCCGGCGGCATTTACCAGGCTGCGCGCCCTTACTTTCGTGGTTCGCCCGCCGGCGTGCGCCAGCGTTGCGTGCCAGTGGTCGGCGTCGCGCGTCAGGGCCGTGCAGGCTGTGCGCGTCAGGATGCTGGCGCCGCGTTCGCGCGCGGCGATCGCGTTCAGCACCACCAGCCGCGCGTCGTCGACCCAACCGTCGGAGTAGACGAAACCGCGCGTGAACATCTCCTTCAAGGGCTCGCCCGCCGGGTGACCGCGCAGCAGCACCGCTTCGGAACCGGGCAGGAACTCGCGCCGGGCCAGCGTATCGTAGAGATAGAGTCCGGCGCGGATCAGCCACACGGGCCGCTGCCCGCTGTCGTGCGGCATGACGAAGCGCAGCGGATGCATGATGTGGGGCGCGCTGCGCAGCAGCACCTCGCGCTCGGCCAGCGCCTTGCGCACCAGCCGGAATTCGTAATGCTCCAGGTAGCGCAGGCCTCCGTGAATCAGCTTGCTCGACGCGGATGAGGTGTGCGAGGCCAGGTCGTCCTTCTCGCACAGCACCACGCGCAGGCCGCGGCCGGCAGCATCGCGCGCGATGCCCGCGCCGTTGATCCCGCCGCCGACGACCAGCACGTCGGTTTCGATCACGTCATTGGTCCCGCCCATCCACCGCTCCATGTGCGCCGCAATTGGCCCCTTGTTTCAATTGTGTACCGAAAGCATGGAAGCTGTCACTCATCGCTTTCACCTTCGATCTTCCCGGGATAGCCGCAGATCGCGCGCGAGGCCTGCATGCCGCCCATGACGGCCGCTTCGATGCAGCCCGCATCCGCACCGGTCTTGAGCCAGTCGCCCGCCAGGTACAGGTTGGAGAAGCCGCTGCCGTCGGCAGGCAGCCGATACTGGGCGGTACCGGCAGCGCACTGCACATAGCGTTCGGATGGCCCGACGTTGGCGCGCCAGTACTGCGCCCCGAAGCGCGCCTCGCCATCGCGCCCCTGCGGATCGGCCAGCCAGTGCCACGGGAAGGCTCCGGGACGGCCGGCCGATGGCCACAAGGCCACGATCTCGCCATCGAGCTGGCGGATGGCGCCTTCCTTCGCAAGCGCGGTGGCGCGCGCGGGAAAGCCGTGTTCGGACGGCGGCGGGTAGGCGGACATCGGCAGCACGCTGCAAAGGTAGGAGACGTTGCCGGGCCGCCGGCCGGCAGGCCAGTCCTCGCGCGGCAGCAGGTGGTCCATCGGCGCCCAGGTGTCGTATGGCTTGGAGAAGCCGGTCAGCACCGGCTGCTGGCCGCCAGGCTGCGCCGGCCAGCCAAGCTCGCCCAGGTCGCGGTCCATCCACACCTGGTAGGCCTGGGTCGACACGGTGCGCAGCTGTTCCGACGCGGCCTTCAGCGGCGCGCTTTGCGCCAGCAGCCGTGGGCACAGCGCTGCCAGCGAACCCGCCGGAATGCCGAACACCACCGTATCGAAGTCGCGGCCGCGCTGCAGCGTCATTTCGGGCAGCGGCTGGCCGTATTCGCGCTGGTAGATGCCGGGCCAGTCGCTCCAGTGCGATTCCAGGTCCACTTCGCGCTCCTGCAGCAGCACCGCCTGCGCAGGATCGACCTGCGCGTAGTTGGGCGCGGACGGCCAGCAGTCCAGGCCCTTCACGTTCACCAGCGGGCTGTAGCGGCCGTCGCGCAGCGACAGCTGGCGCGTGATGCGGATGGCGCCGACCTCGTCGCCGTCGGGCAGGAGCTCCTCCACCTTGTGGAAGAACCGGAACTTGACGCCGCGCCCGGCCAACACCTGGTATAGCGGCGTGAACACGGTGTCGCCCATCCCGGCCTGCATCTTGTACATGAAGCTGCCCTTGTATCCAAGGCCGCCGCGCATCATGAAGCGCAGCATGGTGCCAGCTTCCACGGTAGGCTTGGCGGCTTGGCCGTTCTCATACGCGAACACCAGGTCGTACACCGCGCGCACCGGCGTCGATCCTATGCACAACTCCGGGTCGCCTCCATGCATCGCCAGCCAGGCGCGCAGGTCATGGCCGTTGATGACGTCGAAGCCCTTGATGAACACGCCGTCGGCAAACAGGCCCTTGAGCACCGTGCTGCCCACTTCGAGGCTGATGCGCACGCGCCGCAGCGCTTCGCTGGTGGGCGCGAATTCGCGGTAGCCGTTGCGCAGGCGGGCGCGCATGCCGTCCAGCGCCTGCGCCAGCAGCAGGTGCTGGTGCATCGGGTGCTTGCGCGAGTCGTCTGGCAGGGTGCGCGCCAGCGCCGCCAGCAGCCGGTACGAGCGCGCCACTTCCGTTCCATGCAACGCGGCGCCCTGCAGGCTGCCCAGTTCCTCCAGCCAGCGGCCGATCCAGCCGAGCAGCGTCATCGCCATCTGCCACATCGTCACCGGCGCGCCGACACCAGGCTCGCCCGGCAGCGGCTGCATCACGATGTGCCAGGGGCGCCACTCGCCATCGACCGGGTCGGCCAGCGCGATGTAGTCGTGCGGATGGAAGGCGTCCTTCAGCGCGGCGAGCGGTGCGCCGGGCGCGCGCCCAAGCCGTTCGTAAGCGCCGCGCATCATCGTGAACGCATTGCTGTAGGAGCCGAACCAGACGTGCAGACCGTGTTCCTCGATGCGCTGCGCGTGCAGCGCGTTGCGGCCGCTGGCGCCCTTGCCGCCCAGCCGCCAGCCTTGCTGGTAGACCGTGATGTCGTAGCGGTCCTGCCATCCAAGGGGCGTGGACAGGTGCCATGCCGCCGAAAGCGATCCCACGCCCCCACCGAGAATGGCGATTTTCTTGCGCTGTGCGCCTGTTGCCGGCCCGGTCGTCATCGCGATTTCCCCTCAATGTCCGGGGATCAGTGTATTTTCATCGGCAGCGTGTCATGTTCGAAAATATCAATGCTGCGAGGTGGTCCGGGCGCAGTGTGTAAGATGACGTACAGGCCACAGAACCATGCATCCGATGATCACGACCACTTACGTTTCCACTTTTTCGGGCAACCGCTTCTACCCGCTCGAGCCGCACATCGACCACGTTGCCATCGAGGACATCGCGCACGGATTGGCCTACCAGTGCCGCTTCAACGGCCAGACCTGCGAGTTCTATTCGGTGGCGCAGCACAGCCTTGTGGTCGCGTCGCTGGTGCCCCCCAGGCTTCGCCTGGCGGCCCTGCTGCACGACGCCGCCGAGGCCTACCTGGGCGACATGGTCAAGCCGCTCAAGGTGCTGCTGCCGGAATTCGCCGCCATCGAGGAGAAAGTCACGCTGATCATCGGCGCGACCTTCGGCGTCGATTTTTCCGACTACGCGCCGATCAAGACCGCCGACCTGGTGGCGCTGGCCACCGAAAAACGCGACCTCATGCCGCACTCGGTCGAGCGTTGGGCTTACCTCGACAGCATTCGCGCCCTGCCGGAACGCATCGTGCCAATGAGCCCGCGCGAGGCAAAACTGGCTTTCCTCGACACCTTCGACGCCCTCTATGGGACCGACGCTAAGTCACGGATTTAACACGGTTTTTTTTGATATCCACAAGAAGTGTGGATAACGTTGTGGATAAGGCCTGCTTGACAAGCCAGAACGCCCGTATCCATGCGGTTTTTAACAAACTGCCCGGTTTGGAGGCAAAAATCTATGCCAATAAAATCAAACACTTAGGCGATCATGCTGCTGCGCGTCAAAGTATTGATGAGGCAAATTCCTACAAAACGGGCCAGCGGGGGATAACTGACAACAGGCAAAGGCAAAGGCAAAATTTTTTGACAAATGCCCCGCGAAGCCCTACTGTTGCCGCATGCCATCGCCCGACCATGAACTGATCCTTGAAGAGGATGACCCTGCCGAGGCCGCCCCTCAGGCGGAACCGGCGCCCTGGCGCATCCTGATCGTCGACGACGATGTCGATGTCCACGTCGTCACCAAATTCGCACTCAGCGCCGCCAGCTTCCAGGGCCGCCGCCTGAGTTTCCTGCACGCCTATAGCGGCAAGGAAGCCCTCGCCATCCTGCGCGATACGCCCGACATCGCGATGATGCTGCTCGATGTGATCATGGAAACCGACGACGCCGGCCTGCGCGTCGCGCGCCAGGTGCGCGAAGAGCTGCACAACGACCTGGTTCGCATCGTCTTGCGCACCGGCCAGCCGGGCCAGGCCTACGAGCATGGCGTCATCGTCGACTACGACATCAACGATTACTGGTGCAAGGCAGACCTCACCACCCGCAAGCTGTTCACCACGGTGATCGCTTCGCTGCGCGCCTACTCCACCCTGTCCGCCTCCAAAGCCGCGCGCGATGCGCTCGGCACCGAGCTGGCGCGGGCGCGCAACGTGCAGGCCGCGCTCAATCCGCTGGCACTGGTGCTGACGCTCGATGGCGACGGGGTCGTCACCGACGCCAACGAGCGCTTCTGCAGGGTGCTTGGCGTGGTCCGCGACGCGGTAGTCGGCAAAGCTGCCGGTACGCTTCGTCCACCCGAGTTCAGCGAGGAGTTGGCGCATGAGGTGCGCAGCGCGCTGGTTCGCGGCGGGGGCTGGGCTGGTGATGTCGACATCAATGGCGCAGGGGGTGAGCCTGTTCACCTTCGTTGCGCCTCCTTGGCGTTCAAGGACACGAAGGGCGGGATTTACCAGTACGTGGCAGTTGCCACCGAACGGACCACGAACGCCTGATCCGTCGGTCCCGGCATTGCCGGAAACGACTTCCCGCGAACGACGTGCTCTAGCCAACACCCTACTTCCACGCATTCCTAGCCCGCTCGCGCACCATCATCCTCACGCTGTCCGGCATCGGCTTTTTGCTATGCGCCTGGTCAGCCGTCAGCCATACGCATTCCTCGAAGTGCTTCAGCATCGCCGGGCTGACGAAGCGCGTGCGCGCCGCATACACATGGCGGTCGCCCATCTGCGCCTGCTGCTTGATGAAGAAGCGGTTCGGCACTACCAGGTGCAGATGCTCCTTCGCGCGCGTCATGGCCACGTAAAGCAGCCGCCGCTCCTCCTCGATTTCGCCCGCGCTGCCGGTGCTCATGTCCGACGGAATGCAGCCGTCCACCACGTTCAGCACGTGCACAGACTTCCACTCCTGCCCTTTGGACGAATGGATGGTCGACAGGATCACGTAGTCTTCGTCGAGATTGGGCGGTCCGGCGCGGTCGCTGGTCGCTTCCGGCGGGTCGAGCGTGATCTCGGCAAGGAAGGTCTCGCGCGAGTCGTAGCCGCCCGCCAGCTGCGCCAGCTGTTCGACATCGGCCGCGCGCACCTGGGCGTCGTCGTGCATGCGTTCGAGCTGCGGCAGGTACCAGTTCTTCACCAGCCCGATATCCGCCGGCCAGCGCAGGCCGGGCGTGCGCAGCGCGCGGTACAGCGCCACGAACTCCTGCCACTCGCCGCCCGCCCTGGATGGCGGCGCAAAGGCTTCCAGCGCCAGCACAGGCTCGGCGGCTTCCGCCAGCGAATCGAGCAGGCGGCTGGCCGTGGCCGGACCGATGCCCGGTATCAGCTGGGCCACGCGGAAGCCCGCCATGCGGCCGCTCGGGTTCTGGGCAAAGCGCAGCACCGCCAGCACGTCCTTGATGTGCGAGGCCTCGAGGAACTTCAGGCCGCCGAATTTGACGAAGGGGATGTTCCGGCGCATCAGCTCCAGTTCCAGCGCTGCGCTGTGGCTGGCGGCGCGGAACAGCACCGCCTGCGAAATCAGCGGCATGCCCGCCTCGCGGTGCTCCAGGATGCGGTTGCACACCCAGCGCGCCTGCTCCGCCTCGTCGGGAATCAGCACCAGCTGCGGCTTCGCTGTGGACGCCTTGTCGGTCCACAGCGTCTTGGCGTGGCGTTCCAGCGCCGCCGCAATCACCGCGTTGGAGGCGTCGAGGATCGGCTGGGTCGAGCGGTAGTTGCGCTCCAGCGTGATCATGTGCGCGGGCTGCGAGAACTGCTGCGGGAAGTCGAGGATGTTGCGCACGGTGGCGCCGCGGAAGGAGTAGATCGACTGGGCGTCGTCGCCCACTACCATCACGCCCTTCCCGTCCGGCTTCATGCCGGTGATGATCGACGCCTGCAGGCGGTTGGTGTCCTGGTATTCGTCCACCAGCACGTAGTCGAACAGCGAACCGATCTCCGAGCCCAGTTCGGGGTCGGACGCCATCTCGGACCAGAACAGCAGCAGGTCGTCGTAATCGAGCACGTTCTGCTCCTGCTTGGCGTCGACGTAGGCGCCGAACAGGGTCTTGAGTTCCTGTTCCCACTCGCTGCACCACGGGAAGGTGCTTTGCAAAACGTCCTGCAGCGGCTCGCGGCTGTTGACCACGCGCGAATAGATCGACAGGCAGGTGCCCTTCAGCGGAAAACGTTTGGCGGACTGGGTCAGGCCGATCTCGTGGCGCACGAGGCCCATCAGGTCTTCCGAGTCGCCGCGGTCGTGGATGGTGAACGAATCGTCCAGGCCGATCCGGCCCGCGTAGTCGCGCAGCAGGCGCGCGCCGATGCTGTGGAAGGTGCCGGCCCACGGCAGCGTGGTCGGCGCCTGGCTGCTGCGCAGCTTCATCACGCGCTGCAGGACGCTGCCGGCGCGGTTGGTCATCTCCACCGCCGCGCGGCGCGAGAACGTCAGCAGCAGGATGCGCTGCGGGTCGGCCCCGGCCTGGATCAGGCGCGCGACCCGGTGTGCCAGGGTGCTGGTCTTGCCCGACCCGGCGCCGGCGATCACCAGCAGCGGGCGCGGGTTGGCTTCGCCCACATCGTGCTCGACGGCGGCGCGCTGCTCCGGGTTCAGGCTGGCGTATGGATCTTCGGGGACGGTTTTTTCGGCAACTGCATGCATCTGGAGCATTCAAACAGGGAATTGATACAACTGTACATTTATCCAGTTGTGAAGCGCAAGAAGATTTCCCAGCGATACGCCAGTTATTTGTCGCGCACGCACGGCATTCACATGGCGAATATCCGGCCGGCAAGCGTTTTCGCCGCTAAGTAGCCGAAACTAAAGCACTTTTTCAGATATCCACATTCGCTGTGTATAACTTTGTGGAAAACACCCCCTTGACACCCCGGAAGCCAATACTGATGCGGCTTCCAACAAAATGCACATTCCACAGGCATCCTTCAAAGCCTATATAAATCAAGCACTTGCGAAGTCAAGCCGGGAGCCGCGAAAAAAGAATTTGAAAATTTATTCAAGGAATTTTTGTGTATAACCGCGCGTTCGAAGGTGCTCATGCATGGCCGCATTCGATGATTTTTTGATATCGAAAACGGGCCAGCCCTGCGGCACTGCGCCAGGGCGGCTGGCGCTACCGGGCACGCAAGGCCGTGTTCGATCATGGCGGCGAGGATATCGGCGCCGCTTACCTGGGCACCCGCGGCGAATTCATGCTGAATGCCAATCGCGTGAATGGCCAGGCCAACCTGCAACTGGCGGCACGCGGCGGCATTGCCCTGCTCGGCGGCCATGCCCGGGCAACGCGCAGGCTGGACCGAAGTTTCGCCATGGTCGAGGTGCCCGTCAGCCAGGCGATCGATATCTACGCCAATCATGTCAAGGTCGGCCAGACAGGCACAGATGGTGTCGGCTTCATTCCACGCCTGATCCCGTACGAGGTCAATACCGTTTCCCTGGACGATGCCGGACTACCCTTGTCGATATCACTGGATATGGCACAGAAATCGCTTGATCCGGATCCCAGGTCGGGCAGTCTTGTGAAGTTCAGCGCACGAAAAAACCAAAGCGCGACACTGATCCTGACGGATGAATTTGGCAAGCCACTTGCCATCGGCACCCGCGTTCGTGTGGATGGCAGTATTGCGGAACAGGAAGTCGCATTGCGCGGACTAGTCTTCATACCTGAGATCGACTACCCGGCCACCGTCGTGGTGCTTGACGGCGACGCACACCCACGCTGCCGTTTCACTATCCCAGCAACACCCCAGGCAGAGCTGTTCCCGGTACTGGGACCATTTGCCTGCACTCAGGAGGACGAATGAATCATTGCCAGGGGGGCTCCGGCAAGCCCGGACCTTCCCGCTCCGCGACGTGCACACGGTTGCGCTCTTTCTTGGCGCAGTAAAGCGCCGCATCCGCCGCCGCGATGACCGTAACGGCATCGTCGCGCCCGCCCATGCGCGTGATCGCCAAGCCCAGGCTGACAGTCACAATGATTGCGCCGGCTGCTGTCTGTACAGGTGTTTCAGCGACGCGGTCGCGAATTCTTTCGGCTACCGAATGGACGTCGGACCGCTCGCCGCCCGACGCGATGATCAGGAACTCCTCGCCGCCATAGCGCCCAATCCTGTCATAAGTGCGCAGCGCGTGATGCATCCGGCGTGCTGTTTCCTGCAGCACGGTGTCGCCTGACAGATGTCCATACGTGTCATTAATCCGCTTGAAATGGTCGAGGTCTGCCAGGATCACGCCGATGCAGCTTCCGTCACGCGCGGCCCGCGCCAACTCCTCCTGCAAAGTACCCATGATCATGCCCCGATTCCACAAACCGGTCAGGTGGTCATGCATGGCCTGGAAGCGCAGCGTTTCGTGCAGCGCCAGGATGCGTTGCGCGACATGCAGGCGCGCGGCGAGATGCTCTGCGTCGAAGGGTTTGGTGATCAGGTCGTCGGCGCCCGCGCCCATGCCTTCAAGGTAACTGCCTTTGCCGGAGCGAGCCGTGAGCAGGATGATGTAGGTGTATTGCAGGCGGGGTGCGGCGCGGACCATGCGGCATAATTCCAACCCATCCATATCGGGCATCATCCAGTCCGAGATAAGCAGGACATGCTCGCCCTGTTGCCAGGCTGCCAAGGCGCTGCGGCCATCGGCAACGGCCGTCACCGCGTGTCCCAATTTCCTGAGCGTTGCGCCCAGCACGAGGCGCGAACTGGCATCATCTTCAGCAATCAGTATTTTCATCAGATTTGCTCCGAGAAACCTCGTTCGTCAGGACGAGGAGTGAAACGAGGCGGGGCGGACGTCAACGGTGACAGACCTCGTTCTGCGACACACCACGGACGCCGAGGTCTTCGATATCGCTCCGGACCCGTCCGAATTCCACACCAAGCTGATCGATCAAATCCTGCGCACCGCTGAGTGGCCCATTGTCGTCGAGCGCCTGCAGCCGCCGCGCGATGTCGGCCATGCGCAGCGCGCCGACATTGGCACTTGCCCCCTTGAGAGCGTGCGCCACCTGGCGCAGCGCCAGCATGTCCCCGGAGCTTGCGCACCGTCGCAAGGCGCCGATCCGCTCCAACCCATCATTTTGGAAAGAAGCATAGATCTGTTCCAGCAAGGACGGATCGGACTGTGCCGTCAAGTCGCGCAAGCGGGCCACGACCTCGGCGTCGAGGGCGGCGGCCGCTACAGGATGGGTGGTCCCGGCAGCGGCTCCGGCTGTTTGACCAGCGCCGCCTGCGGCCGGTTCGCTATCCCCGCGCAGCCATCTGGCCAGGGCGGCGGCGAAGGCTTCCTGCTGCACCGGCTTGGTGATGTAGTCGTCCATGCCGGCCTGCACGCAACGTTCGCGGTCGCCCTGCATCGACTGTGCCGTTACCGCAATGATGGGTACCTGCGCTTTGATATCGGTTCGGGCGCGAATCGCGCTGGTGGCCTCGAAGCCATCCATCTCGGGCATCTCGCAATCCATGAACACGAGGTCATAGGATGATGCTTCCATCATGTCCAGGGTTTCCCGGCCGTTAGCGGCAATGTCGACCCGGCAGCCCAGATTTCGCAGCATCATCGCCGCGACAATCTGGTTGGTGGCGTGGTCCTCGGCCAGCAGGACGTGGGCGGCGAATTGTGGGCGATCCGCGACGCTGTCACCGTGCATGGCGCGGTCCTCGGCGGCGGCGCGGCGCGTCACGCCGCCGGCACGTCGGGGAACGCGATCATTCCAGGCGCTCACGAGCGTGGCAAGCAGTTCCGACTGACGCGCCGGCTTGACCAGGTAGGCGGCGAAACCGATCTCTTTCAAGCGTTCCATGTCGCCCCGTTGCCCGAGCGACGTGAGCATCACCAGTACGGTATCGCTCAGCATGGGATCGGCCTTGATCGCGCGGCCCAGCATTTCGCCATCCATCTCCGGCATCTGGAAATCGAGAATTGCAAGCTGATAGGGATCGCCGGCAAGATGTGCCTCGCGCAAGGTGCGCAGGGCTTCGCCAGCAGATGCGCAGCTCGTATTGCGCATCTTCCATGCGCTCGTTTGTTCTTGCAGCACACGCCGGTTAACACTGTTATCGTCCACGATCAGGACCCGCGCACCGTCCAGGTCGGCCACCGGCAAGGCGAGCGGAGCGGCATCGGCATGGCGCGGCAGATGCAAGACGAACCAGAAGATCGAACCTTGTTCCGGCACGCTGGTGGCGCCGATCGTTCCACCCATCAATTCCACCAGTTGCTTGCTGATCGCTAAACCCAGGCCCGTGCCTCCGTAACGGCGGGTGGTGGACGCGTCGGCCTGGGTGAACTTGTCGAACAAACTGTGCAGTTTGTCCTGTGAAATGCCAATGCCGGTGTCTTCAACGCTAATGCGCAACGAGACCAGGTCGTCGGTTTGCGCCTCGGCCTGGATGTCGATCAGTACCTGGCCATCGTGAGTGAACTTGACGGCATTGGTGGCCAGGTTGGAGAGCACCTGGCGGATGCGCCCCGGATCGCCGACCAGGTGGCGCGGCACATCCGGCGGATAACGCACGATGATGTCGATTTCCTTCTCCGCAGCGCACATCGCGATCATGCCCGCCACCTCTTCTGCCGCCACCAGCAGGTCGAATGGAAGCGGCTCTATCGTCAATTTCCCCGCCTCGATCTTGGAAAGATCGAGAATGTCGTTGATGATGACGAGCAACGTTTCGCCACTCGCGCGGGCAATGCCGGCCAGCTCGCGCTGCGTCGCGCTCAATGGCGTATTCAGAAGCAGTCCGACCGTGCCGAGCACTCCGTTCATCGGCGTGCGGATCTCATGACTCATGTTTGCCAGGAACTCACTCTTGGTGCGGCTGGCGCTCTCTGCCGCTTCCTTGGCGATCTGCAGTTCGTCGTGCGTCCGGGACAGCAGCTTGCCATGGGCTTTCAACTTCGCATGCGCTGCGCGCAAACGATCCAGGGCAATGCGGCGGTCAATCAAGCTGGCGAGCGAACCGCCGCTGAACAGGACCAGCACCACCGAAGTGACCATCAGGGCGAGCAGCGTCGGCTCGGCGCTCCTGCCGCCGACGGCGCAAATACTGCCAGGAGCAAAGCTCGCCCCATGCATCGCCGTGTAGTGCATCCCGGCGATGGCAATGCCCATGATCACCGCGCCGAACGTCTGCTGTTTAAGGGACGACAAGCCTGTCCTGTCGCCGACGAATACGATCAGCAGGGCGCCGATCGCGGCGACTATGGCAATGACAATTGACAGCGCGAATATCAGCGGGTCGTAACTGATTGCGGGCTGAATTTTCAGTGCCGCCATGCCGGTGTAATGCATGGCGGCGACACCCAGTCCCATGAAAGTGCCGGCAACCGCAATTCGCCCGAATCGCACGGCACGGTTTTGCAATAAATAGAAACCGAACAGCGTGGCCGCGATAGCGGGAAAAATCGACAGCACCGTCAGTTGGATATCGTAGGCGATCGGTATCGGCAAATGAAACGCGAGCATGCCGATGAAATGCATCGACCAGATCGCCACGGCTAAAGTCACGGCGCCGGCGGTCATCCATATGATCCCCGCCCTTCCTGTGCTTTCTCGCATGTGCTCCGTATGCGAGAGTGCCGAGAACGAGCCGAACATGGCAATCAACACCGACAACGCCACCAGATAACCATTCCAGATAATTGGCATTTCAAGCTTCCGCTGGTTTTAAATACGGAAATGAGACCGGCACATGGCCGGTTCCGCGTTCCGTTGAGATGAGTGCCTCAGTTTTGCGAGGGGCGAGGCTGGCGGTGGCCTGCGCAAAGACTGGCCGAGGATAAATGGCGTTTTATGGCGTGCACCGCCGCGATTGGGTATATCGCGTGAGCGGAAGAAAAGGTGGCGTCATCAAGGCCGTGCCGGCCTTGATCGGTCATTGCAGCTGTGTTCATAACGTGTGCATCGCTTTCGGAGGCAGTTTATTAACCATCACTTAATGATTCGACGCTAAATATACACTATTTGCACCATGGGAAACATTATCTGGACAATCTATTGGGGATTTGGAGCGGCACGTGAAACTTCGCTATGCAATGCGCGTAATCGTCGTCAAAAATTCTGCAGTGACGGCACGTCAGGGTCATGGCTGCTTCGCCAATGCGACCGTCATCCACGCTGCGGGCAAGGTCAGCCCGCTGGACGATAGCGCCGTAACGCCGGACCCCGCGAAAAAGCCCCGTAGTTTCGGGGCTCTTTGCTGATGGCGGCCGCGCGATGCGGAGTTCATGTCAAGAATTACTTCAATGGGCGCCTCCGCCCCATTGCCATGAACCCGATCATGCCGCCGGCGAGAAGCAATAGAGTCCCAGGCTCCGGAACCTGTCCGTTATCATTATTCGGTATGGCTGTCAGCAATGCCTCTGAGTGAGAGATAATGATGTCGCCGTTGATGAGACCCAGGCCATGCGCGAAATTATTAAATGCGATGTGAATCGCGTTGACCGCCAAGCCAAGGGAGTTGATGCCGTCACCGGTATGAATCTGCTCATTCAGCGTGACCGTGAGCCCGGGTGCGCTGAACAGCGGTGTATTGGGCGCCGGGGATGCCACGATAAACGGCATGCCATTCACCATCAGACCTTCCAGGTTACTTGTTCCGACCGAGCTAAGGGCGCCAAAATCTCCGCTGACAGCGGCCGTCGACTGGACGACCTGCGCCGTCAACAATCCTAACAGCGCGGAAAGATTCAGGACGGTGGCGTCGGCGTCTGCAAATCGGCTACCGGGTGCGCCATCCACATTGGATGACGCGTTAACCGTCTGCAAGAACGCAGACAACGGGAGCGAGATAATCTGCGCCACACTGTCGCTGTCGTTGTATGGCGCCGGCGCGCTGCCGCCAGCCGTTGGCACGGGACCGCTGCCAATTGCGAATGGGAGTCCAATGAGCGGGGTAAGTGTCAGATTGGCCGATTCGCCATACGAAGAACTTGTGCCGCTGACGACGGTGGCACTAGCGTGTGGCGCGAGACACAATAACGTGAAGCTTACCAGCAGACCGACGGTTGTACATTTCAACATGATTTTTTCCTTAGTTAGGATGCGACGTAACAAACCCATAATCCAGACACCTTGATCAATCCCAGGTCAAACCAAAATATGCGGCGACTGGTATGTCGCATAGGGAGCATGATCCATGCCATTGCGTGAAATCAATGACTTAACGTATGCAAATTGCATATGTGTAAATATTGTCGACAAGGAAATATATCATAAGCATCTTACAACACCCTGGCTGGCGCGGTCTTGAAAGGTTTCCCGCTGGCGGCATGCCCATCGCTCAAGTCCAGCAGGGCGCGCAGCGGCTTGCCGGCGCGGCAACCTGCTACGTCCAGGGTTCCAAGGTTGAGTCGAATTCTTGACGCAAGGGCGACGGCGACCCTGGCGTGAAAACCATTTGGCAGGGAATTCAGGAAGTACGCGCGGCCAAGTTGACGATAAAGGCGGTACGCGACGCAGATGACCGCGTTGTATGAACCTACAGAATGCAGGAGGTGCGGCGGCGGCGGCCCGGCTCAAGCAGGACGCGTTCGATGACGTGCGGGGCGATGCCGTGGGACTTGAGGTATTCGAGGGCCGAGACGGTATTGCAGGCTTGCTGGACAGAAATGGCGTGGTTCACGATGTCTCGTCTTCGCGCATCGGTGCGTTCGTAGGGCGGTCCGACGATAGCCAGGTTGCCGGCGCCGGCAGTTTCATATTGAGTCATCGCAATTCCCTCGCAGGATCAGACCTGGATCAACTTGTCGCTATCGGAGTATCCTCGAACAATCTCCAAAGTCAATGTCAGCTTCCCATCGAACGCGTAATTATTAAGTTACTCGGCATTCAATCTATCGCGCATCCGGTCCGCGCGGAAACGGACGCTGGCCGGGGCGTCGCCAGGGATAGAATCCGGCCATGCGCACAGTCCGTGACGCGTGGAGGAGCTATTCGAATGGCAACGATCATCGAGCCACCGCTGGGTCCCGGCGACGACGCCGAGCCCGGTACACCCGGCGCAGGCGAAGACATCTGCGACAAATGCAGCGGCACCGGTAGCATGCCGGACGGCACTCCCTGCGCCAACTGCGGCGGCACCGGCAGGGTCATCGAGGGAATCGGCGACGGCTAGGTCCGTGGACAAGGGTTGCCGCCAGGCGCGATAATGGGCGATGAACTTCCCAGACAGCGCAAGCCGGCCGCAACCGCACTCCCTCACCGATCTGTTCGTTTCATTCACCCTGCTTGCGTTGCAAGGTTTCGGCGGCGTGGTCGCGGTCGTCCAGCGCGAACTGGTCGAACGCAAGCGGTGGCTGACGCAGGAAGAATTCATCGAGGACTGGGCGGTCGCGCAGGTGATGCCCGGGCCTAACGTGGTCAACCTGTCGATGATGATCGGCGGGCG
>NZ_QYUP01000190.1 GCF_003590855.1 Massilia cavernae | reverse complement strand
GGGGGCCGATCCGTAGCAGGCCAGTCACAGCAGGGCTTACTTTTGCATCGCCGCCTTAGAATTTATTACACAGAGCAATAATTATGCTAATCTTCCCGCTCTTTTAACCCCGGAGGATAGTATGAAAAAAGGCGAACTGATTGCGGAATTTGCTAAGCGCACGGAGATGTCCGGTGCCGCTGCGAACGGTGCGGTCAACACGATCATCGACATCATCACCGAGCGCCTGAAGAAGGGCGACACGGTAGGCATCACCGGTTTCGGCACGTTCTCCGTCGCCAAGCGCGCTGCACGCAAGGGCCGCAACCCATCGACCGGCGAAGCGATCAAGATCGCTGCATCGAAGACCCCGAAGTTCTCGGCTGGCGCGACCCTGAAGGCCGCTGTCAACCCAAAGAAAAAGTAAGACTCACCTCGCGTGCCCGCAGCGGCGGCGCCGGCAGATAGCCGGGCCTCCGCGGCGCGGCGGCGCCGCCTTTGCCGTTTTCCCTCGCTGTCTCCCCTTCGCGCACATTCCCGCCATGAGCTTTGCCACCTGGATCGCCTTTGTCTTTGCCGCTTCGATCATCGCGGTATCGCCCGGCTCCGGCGCGGTGCTGGCCATGTCGCACGGCCTGTCCTACGGCGTGAAGAAAGCCGCCGGCACGGTGCTCGGCCTCCAGCTTGGCCTGCTGCTGGTGCTGGCGATCGCCGGCGCCGGTGTCGGTTCGCTGCTGCTGGCCTCCGAACTGGCCTTCAACATCGTCAAGACGGTCGGCGCGCTGTACCTGATCTACCTCGGCCTGTCGCAATGGTTCTCGCGCGTCGAGATCGCGGCGCCCGGCGCCGAAGCCGTGGTGCGCCAGGCCGCGCCGCCGCTGCGCAAGCGCGTGCTGACCGGCGTCCTGACCAACGCGACCAACCCAAAAGGGATCATCTTCATGGTCGCCGTGCTCCCGCAGTTCATCGCGAAGGACGCGCCGCTGCTGCCGCAGCTCGGCATCCTGGCGGTGACCATGGTCGTCATCGATATGATCGTCATGAACGGCTACGCCTTCCTGGCGTCGTCGATGCAGCGCTTCTTTCGCGATGCGCGCGCCGTCAAAAAGCAGAACCGCTTCTTCGGCGGGGTGCTGGTGCTGGTCGGCGCCGCGCTGTTCTTCGTCAAGCGCGGCGCCGCCGTGGCTTAGTTTCCGCTTTCCCCTCCTTTGCAACGGTTTGTAACCATTGTGCTCCCTAGTGGGACTTGCCGCGTTCTACACTTGGCAGATGCCCTAACCCGAAATTCGTGGAGTCCACCATGCGTAGTCCCCTATTGCGAACCGCAGCGCTGCTGGCGCTAATGACCTGGTCGTCCGTGACGCTGGCGGACACGCCGGCGCGGGTTGGCCGCGTCTCCCTGGTCCAGGGCCCGGTCACGATCGACAGCGAAGACAGCGACGGCCCCGCGGACGCGCTGGTCAACTGGCCGGTCACCAGCGAAAACATCATCACCACCGAGCGCAACGCGCGCACCGAAATCCGCATCGGCTCGACCGCGGTGCGGCTCGACGGCGACTCCTCGCTCGAAGTGGTCGAGCTGGACGACAATACCCTTCATCTGCAGCTGCATCACGGCAGCGCCAATATCCGCATCCGCAATCCGGAGGTGCTGGACGGCTTCTCGCTCGAAACGCCGCAGGGACGCGTGCGCATGCGCGAGGCCGGCAGCTTCCGCGTCGATACCGGTCGCGACCAGGACATCACCGTGGTCGACGTCTTCGAAGGCACCGCGCTGGTGGACGGCGGCGGCTCGTCGCTGTCGGTGCGCGCCGGCCGCCGCGTCGAGATCGACCGCGGCGACCTGGTCACCGCGCTGGCGGTACGCACCGGTTTCGACGACTGGTCGCGCATGCGCGACATGCAGGACGAGCGCGTGGTCTCCTACCGCTACGTCACGCGTGAAATGACCGGCTACGAAGACCTCGACCGCTACGGCAGCTGGAGCGACAGCTCCGAATACGGCCCGCTGTGGCGCCCGCGCGCCCTGCCGACCGGCTGGGCGCCCTACCGCGACGGCCGCTGGACCTGGGTCGCGCCATGGGGCTGGACTTGGGTCGACAACGCGCCATGGGGCTACGCGCCCTTCCACTACGGCCGCTGGGTGATGGTCAACCAGCGCTGGTGCTGGGCGCCAGGCCGCAACATCGGCCGGCCGGTATGGGCGCCCGCGCTGGTAGGCTGGGTGGGTGGCGGTGGCTGGAG
>NZ_QYUP01000189.1 GCF_003590855.1 Massilia cavernae | reverse complement strand
CCTATAATACCAACGATGAACCGAACCAATCCGATAATTCTCGTTTTATACTACTCGCGCCATGGCGCCACCCGCAAACTCGCTGAACTCATCGCCCAGGGCATCGAAAGCGTCCCCGGCGCCGAAGCGCGCCTGCGCACGGTGCCTGCCGTGTCGACCGTGGCCGAAGCCACCGCGCCGTCGATTCCGTCCAGCGGCGCCCCCTACGTCGAACTGCAGGACCTGGCCGACTGCGCCGGCCTTGCGCTTGGCTCGCCTACCCGCTTCGGCAACATGGCGTCGGCGATGAAGTACTTCTGGGACGGCACCTCGGCCGACTGGCTGGCCGGCACGCTGGCCGGCAAGCCGGCCACGGTGTTCACGTCCACCGGCAGCCTGCACGGCGGCCAGGAATCGACGCTGCTGTCGATGATGATTCCGCTGCTCCATCACGGCATGCTGGTCATGGGCCTGCCGTACACTCACCCGGAACTGATGACCACCACAACCGGCGGCAGCCCGTACGGCCCGACCCACTGGTCCGGCCTCGATGGCGACAAGCCGATCAGCAACGACGAAAAACGCCTGGCCGTCGAGTCGGGCCGGCGCCTTGCGGAAACCGCCGCGCGCCTCTGGAGGATACGCACATGAACGGACCGAAGTTCTATCACATCGGCGCCGCCGCCAGCCTGGCGCTGCTGATCCTGTGGCTGCTGGCATGGGAGATGTGGGTGGCCCCGCTCAAGCCGGGCGGCTCGCTGCTGGCGCTCAAGGTCATCCCGCTGCTGCTGCCGCTGCGCGGCGTGATCAAGCGCGACGTCTACACCATGCAGTGGTCGTCGATGATGATCCTGCTGTACTTCGCCGAGGGCGCGGTGCGCGCATACAGCGACATCGCGCCGCTGTCGCGCTTCATGGCGTACGGCGAGATCGCCTTCGTCTGCGTCTACTTCGCCTGCGCCCTGCTCTATCTCCGCCCGTATAAAAAGGCGGCAAAGAAGATGGCGCGCGAACTGCTCGACAAAGTGAACCGCGCAACCCATGAGTAAGGAATTCCTGGCGCGCTGCCGCGAGATCATTGGCGCCGGGTTCGTTCTCGAGGGCGCCGGCATGGCGCCTTACCTCACCGACTGGCGCGGGCGCTTCACCGGCGCCGCGCTGGCGGTGCTGCGGCCGGCCGGCACTTCGCAAGTGGCGCTGCTGGTGCAGGCCTGCGCGGAATGGCGCGTGCCCATCGTGCCGCAAGGCGGGCGCACCGGACTTGTGCTCGGCAGCGTGCCGGACGCCAGCGGCACCGCAGTGGTGCTGTCGCTGGGCCGCATGAACAAGATCCGCAGCGTCGACACCATCAACCGCACCATGACCGTCGATGCGGGCTGCCTGCTGCAGCACATCCAGGAAGCCGCGGCCAGCGAGGGCAGCCTGTTCCCGCTGTCGCTCGCATCGGAGGGCAGCTGCACCATCGGCGGCAACCTGGCGACCAACGCCGGCGGCACCGGGGTGCTCAGGTACGGCAATGCGCGCGAGCTGTGTCTCGGCCTCGAAGTGGTGAACGCCCAGGGTGAAACGTGGAGCAGCCTGCGCGGCCTGCGCAAGGACAACACCGGCTATGACCTGCGCGACCTGTTCATCGGCGCCGAAGGCACGCTGGGCATCATCACGGGCGCCGTGCTCAAGCTGTATCCGGCGCCGGCGGCGATGCTGACCGCGATGGTGGCCCTGGAGAGTCCACACGACGCGCTGCAGCTGCTGCACCTGATGCAGGACCGCTGCGGTTCAAGCCTCACCGGCTTCGAGCTGATGGCCGACATCTGCCTCACGCTGGTCGCGACCCACTTCCCCACCCTGCCGCGGCCGTTCGCCATGGCGTACCCGCAATACGCACTGGTCGAAATCTCCAGCCCGGAATCGGAAAGCCACGCGACGGATTTGCTGGAGCAGGCCATCGAAGCCGCGCTCGAACGCGGTTTCTGCCAGGACGCCGTGGTTGCCACGTCGTTCGCACAGTCGCGCGGCTTGTGGCAGGTGCGCGAGCACATCTCGATGGCGCAGGCGGCCGCCGGCAAGAATATCAAGCACGACGTCTCGCTGCCAATCTCGCGCATCGCGGAGTTCATCGACAGTGCGGACGATAAGTTGATGCGGGCCTTCCCCGGCTGCCAGCTGGTGACTTTCGGCCACCTCGGCGACGGCAACCTGCACTACAACGTAGCGCCGCCGGAAGGCGTTCCGCACGACGAGTTCCTGCAGCATCAGGATGCGGTCAACCGCATCGTGCACGACGAGGTGGACGCCTTCGGCGGCTCGATTTCAGCCGAACATGGCATCGGCGCGTTGAAACGAGACGAGCTGGCCCGCTACAAATCGCCGGTCGAACTGGACATGATGCGTGCGATCAAAGCGGCGCTCGACCCGCTCGGCATCATGAACCCTGGCAAAATCCTCTAAGGGAGTGGTCATGGTGCGAATGATCCTGGCGGCGGCAATCTGCCTGGCGAGCGTCCCGGCGGCGGCGCAGTCGATTTACAAGTGCACCAGCGGCGGCAAGGTGACCTACACCGAGAACCCATGCGCGGCCGGCCAC
>NZ_QYUP01000188.1 GCF_003590855.1 Massilia cavernae | reverse complement strand
GCGTGCGTTCGCGGGCGGCGGTGATGATCGGGTCGTCGTGCGGCATGGTGCGCCAGTAGTCGGCCATCGAGGGCGATTCGGCGATCCGCGCGGCGATCCGTTCGAACAACAGGAACAGCAGGTCGTCGCGGCCGGCGTGTTCGCTTGCATAAGCCTCCAGCGATGTGAGGCTGCGGTCGAGCAGGGCCTCGATGAGCGAGGCGCGGTGTGGGAAATTGCGGTACAGCGTGGCGCGGCCGACGTCGGCGCGTTCAACCACCAGGTCCAGCGGCGCGGTGACGCCGTGCTCGGAAAACACGGCGTCGGCAGCGTCGAGGATCAGGTCGCGCCGGATGGCGGCATCGGATCGTAACTTGGTCATCCAGCGATTATAGGACAAAAGTGTCCGGTTCCGCTGGAGTCCATCTAATTCCGCCCGGCACGTCTACATGTCGAACTTCAGCTCGGCGATCGCGGTGCGCTGGGTGTAGGGGTGGAAGGCCCAGTACTTGTAGTTGTTCAGGTTGTCGATGCCAATGGCGGCGCTCCACTGCTTGTTCAGCCGGAAAAGGACGCGCGCATCGATCACGAAGAACTTGCTGAAGCCCATATAGCTGAAGCCGTTGGTGTCGCCGTTGTCGAGCTGCCCGAACTGCTCGCCGCTGTAGCGCGCCGCCAGCGTGTACGCCAGCCTGTCGTCCGGCTTGTAGGTGGCCACGCCGCTGGCGCGCCATTCCGGCACCCGCGGCTGGCGCTTGCCCACGCTGGCCGGAAAGCCGCGGTTGGCGGTGATGGCCGAGTCGGTCCACGTCAGGCTGCCGGACAGGTCCAGGTCCTGGAGGCCGACGCCGGCCGCCTGCCATGACAATTCCATGCCGCGGGTGCGGATCCCATCGACGTTCTGCACAGTGGACACGGTTGGCGTCAGGGCCTGCGAGTACAGGGCATCGCGGGTGCGCTCGGCAAACAGGGTGGCGCGCAGCGACTGGCGGTCGCTGGTGTGCTCGGCACTGAGCTCGCCGGTCCATGAACGTTCCGGCTTCAGGCCCGGATCGGTGTTGACGATCTCGTTGCCGTTGATCGAGCCCTGGTAAAGCTCCCCCACGGTCGGCATGCGCACCGCGCGGCCCACCGTGGCCTTCAGCACCAGCGAGGGCGCCGCATGGAAGGCGAGCGCGGCTTTCGGCGAAAAATGTCCTTCGCTGCGGTCGGCGCCGAACGGAACAATCCTTGCTGCGTTGCCCAGTTCGCCGCCGAAGGCTTGCCAGCGTTCGTAGCGTCCACCCAGCGTCGTCTTCCACTCTGGCGAGATGGTCCAGGTGTCCTGCACGAACACGCTGTCGAGGGAGGTGTTGCCGTTAAACGCGGAAAAGCGCGCGCCTGGTGCGCCGTTGATCCAATCCTGGGTACTGCTGACCAGGGTGCGCAGGCGGTAGTCGTCCTGCTGGTAGCCGAACTCGATGACCTGGGCCCCAACACCGTGGGCGCTGCCGCTCGGGCGCCAGATGCCGCGCAGGTTCAGGCTGCGCCAGCCGGTGCCGTCCATGTCGGTGACGCGGCCGGCGCCGCCTGCCAGCGAGCCGGGCAGGGCGACGGTAGGCGCGCGCAGGATGTCGCTGCCGTAGTCGTACATGCTGGCCGCCGCTTCCCAGTCGAACTCGCCGCGCGTATGCGACTTGAGCGACAGGCCGTGCATCGCATGCTCGATCTCGTTCGCGTTCGGCGCGAAGGCCTGGCTTGGCGCGTCGAGCTTGTACTGGCGGCCGTCGATCAGTACCCTGCCGGAGTACACGGGATTGCCGGCCGTGTCCCGCAGCCAGGTCTGCGCGCTGCCGGCTGTGTCGTTCTTCCACCAGCCAAGGGTGTAGCTGGCGCGAAGGGCGGGCGAGAAGTCGTATGCGAGCTTGAGCTTGGCGTGGTCCTGCACCGTGTGGTAGCTGGTCGTGGTCCCCAGCAGCCACCAGCCCTGGCCCTTGTTGTTCTTGCCCGCGACCGCGCCTGTGACGGGAACGGCCCCGCCGGTCGGCGCTGTGCCATCGCCGGCGAGCCGGTTGGCGAATACCATCGGCTGGCCTACGCTGTTGAGGCGGTTGACGTTGATCCACCACGAAAACGCGCCTTCGCGGCTGCCGATCGATGCGCTGGCCTGCTTCGCCGCGTCGCGCTCGCTGGCGCCATGCATGTCGAAGTCCTGGGTGGCATAGCCAATCCTGGCATGCGCCTCGAATCGCGTTGGCATGCGCGTCACGTAATCGACCACGGCGCCGGCCGAGTTGCCAGGATAGGCGGCCGAGAACGGGCCGTACAGCACGTCGACGCGCTCGATTTCCTCCGGCGTGACCAGGCCCCAGCGCGGAGCGAAGGCGGCGCCGTTGCCCAGCAGGTTGGACAGCAGGATGCCGTCGGCGTAGACCATCGAGCGGGCGCTGTTGCCGGTGCCGGAAGCGCGGGTAGACAGCACCGCGTGGTTGTAGTCGCCGATGAAGCGCTTGCGCACCAGCAGGCTCGGAAGGTACTTCAGCGCGTCTTCACTGTCGCTGGCGTTGATGGTCTCCTCGATCTGCCGGGCGGTGACGCCTTCGATGGTGGTCGGGATCTGGGTCGGTAGCGAAGTCGGGCGGCCGCCGGTGATGGTCACGGTGCCGGCATCGGCCGGGGCTTCGTGCGCGAATGCACCGGTGGAAATGGCTGCCATCAGCGCAGCGGCGAGGGGCGCGTATTGAAACGTCATACTGATCTTTCTGAATTGATTTTGTGTATGCGCACGCGGCCGCGCCAACGAAAGTTGGCGGCGCGGGCGCAGCAATAGGCATGCCTGCGGCGACAGGGCGCACGCGGGCAGCGTCAGGAAAGGTCAGGTGTTTGCGGGAGGCGCGCGCGATTGCGCGGTGGACCAGATGGCGAGGGGGCTGGGAGCCTGGTAGAACAGGAAGGGACGGATGTCCGGCTGCGCGGGCATGGGCATCGTGAACGCGGTACCGGGCAACAGGGCAAACGAGCCGTCGCCGGTGGCGCAGAACGGGCAGTGTTCCAGGTGGAGCGTCTGCTTCGAGACGGAGTCGGCAACGATGTCCAGCTGGACATCATCGGATACCTTGACGAATTTGCTGCCCGATGTGGTGCAGATCTCGGTCCAGGTGCCGCCCTGTGCAGCGGCGAATGCGTGCGAAACAGACGGCGCAAGCGCAGCGAACACGATCGCGAAAAACGCGAGCCATGTTGCGAAGCGGCGAGTAAGTCTGGTCAATCCCATCCGCGGATTATATCAAGTCGCCGATGCAGCGGGCAAGGCGGCCCACCTCGAAGAGGTCACTGGCAGCACTGTCAGGTCGCCAAAAGTCCACCGCCGCAGATTGGTGTGTAGACTGTCGGTTTTCGAGCATTTCCCCTCCATGAATCCATGCGCATCCTGATCGTCGAAGACAATCCAGACATCCTTGCCAACCTGTACGGATTCCTGGAACCGTACGGCCACACACTCGATTCCGCCACAAACGGCTATGGCGGCCTTGCGCTGGCCAGCCAGAACGCTTACGACGTGATCGTGCTCGACGTGACGCTGCCCGGCCTCTCCGGCACCGAACTGTGCCAGCGCCTGCGCACCGAACTGAACATCCAGACGCCGGTGCTGATGCTGACCGCGCGCGACACGCTGCAGGACAAGGTTGCCGGCTTTTCCAGCGGTGCCGACGATTACCTGGTCAAACCGTTTTCGCTGGTGGAGCTGGAACTGCGGCTGGCGGCGCTGGCGCGGCGGTCGCGCGGCAACGTTGGGAATGCCGCGGTGCTGAACTTCGGCGACTTGAGCTTCGATACCGCCACCTACCGCGCGTCGCGCGGCGGGCGCCCGCTGTCGCTGACCAGGACCGGCTTCATCCTGCTCAAATGCCTGATGCAGGCCGCGCCGCGGGTGGTGCCGCGGGCCGAGCTGGAGGCCGAGATTTGGGGGGAGAACCCGCCCGCGAGCGACGCCCTGCGCACGCACATCCACGCGCTGCGCCTGACCCTCGACAAGCCCGAACCCTTTCCCATGCTGCGCACCGTGCCGGGGATCGGATTCCAACTGGTAGCCGCGAATGACAATTCCTAACTCGATCGGAAAGCGCATCGTCCGCGCCTACCTGCTGTTCTCGCTGGGCTGCACGGTGTTATTTGCGATTGCCGCAGCGGTGGTGGTGGAAGGAATCGAGGTCAAGCTGGTCGACGAGCGCCTGATGGAAGTGGCGGCATGGGCCACGCCGCGCCACATCGGCAAGCTGTCGGTGGAAATGCCGGCGGGGCTGAGCTTCCACCACGGCGGCGACATTCCCATTTCGCTGCGCAACCTGCCCGAGGGCATCCACGAAATCGATGTCGACGGCGTCGGGCTGCATGTGTATGCCAGCCAGAACTCCGCAGGACCATACGTGGTGATCGACCATGAAAGCGATTACGTGAAGGTCGAACTGGCGGTCTACTCGATGCTGGGACTCGGCTTCCTTGGGTTTATCGGCATGTCCGTGTTCCTGGGACGGTATGTGGCGAGCAGTGTCGTGACGCCCATCGTTGCGCTGTCGACGGCGGTGTCGGAACGCCAGCAGGACCTGCCGCTGCAGGGCAGCGACGACGAACTGGGCATCCTGGCGCGCGCCTTCGCCGGGCACACCAGCGAGCTGCAGCAATTCCTCGACCGCGAACGCTTTTTCACCGGCGACGTCAGCCACGAGCTGCGCACGCCGCTGACCGTCATTTCCGGTGCGGCGGAAATCCTGATGATGGAAGGGAGGGGCAATCCCGCGATACACGCGCCCGCCGAACGGATCTACCGGGCCGCGCGCGACGCCACCGACAGCGTGACCATCCTGTTGTTGCTGGCACGTTCACCGGAACTGATCGAGGCGGAAATTATTCAGGCCGCCGACGTGGTGCGTGACGAGGTCGCTCGCTACCAAGCGCTGGTCGTCGACAAGCCGGTAAGCCTGGAGTTTGCGGGCGGCACAGACTTTGCGGTGCGCGCGCCACGCCGGCTGGTGGCGGCGGTGGTCGGCAACCTGATCAAAAATGGATGCGCCTACACGCCCGCAGGGACGGTGTCCGTATCGCTGGAGAACCACGCCGTCATTGTCAGCGACACGGGAAAGGGCCTGCCGGACGCGGTGCAGGCGATGCTGAAGGGCGATGACGGCCCGACCGAATTGCGCGGTTCCGAGGGCACCGGGCTTGGCCTGGCGCTGGTCAAGCGCATCTGCCGATACCTCGACGCCACCCTGGAGGTAAGCAGCGGGGCTCGCCATGGAACGGTGTTCCGTATCGAATTCAAGCCGGTTTAACGGCTTCTTAACGCAGCGGTAACGCGGAGTTGATGCACATCAATGTAGCCTGAACAGGTGGGCAAGTTGCGATTTCGCGGCTTGCGCTTTTCAGGCTTACATTGGAACCCGTAGTGAAATTCATCGCACAGCTCCGCTTCAAACCGGGCGCCGCGCCTTTCCTGGCGGCGCTGTTCATCGTACTGGCCTACAACTTCACCTTCTGGAAGAGCTTCGTCGGCGCCACCGGCGGCTTGACGCTGGTGAGCGTGCCGGTCCAGGTCGGCATGTTCCTGCTGCTGGTGCTCAGTTATAACGCCTGCCTGGCGTTGGTCAATTTTCCTTACGTACTGAAGCCGGTACTGGTGCTGCTGTTCCTCGCGACCTCGGCGGCCAGCTACTTCATGGACCAGTATGGCACCGCCATCGACTGGTCCATGATCCAGAACGTCGTGGAAACGAATACCCGCGAGAGTTCCGAGCTGTTGTCGTGGAAACTGATACTCACCATCGCGGTTCTGGGCGTGCTCCCATCGCTGGCAGTGGTCAAGGCCAAGCCGCGCTTCACTGGCGGCCGCCGCCAGGTGTTGAGCAATGCCGGTTCCGTTGCTGCTTCACTGGTCCTTGCAGCGGTGTTGCTGGTGTTGATGTTCAAGAGCCTGGCGCCGGCGCTGCGCGAACACCGCGAGCTGCGCTTCCTGCTGACGCCGACCAACTACATCCAGGCGGTCAACGGCTACTACAAGCGCAAATGGCGGCGCCGACCGTGGTGCGGCCCCTGGGCACCGACGCCATCAAGGGCGTCCTGTGGAACGGCCAGAAACGCAGGACGGTGACCCTGATCGTGGTGGGCGAAACTGCGCGCGCCGCGAACTTTTCCCTGAACGGCTACAGCCGGAAGACCAACCCAATTTGGCGAAGCAGCCCGGACTGCTCTACTTCAGCAAGGTCGAATCGTGCGGTACGGCGACGGCGGTGTCCGTGCCTTGCGTGTTCTCGGCGCTGGGCCGCTCGCATTACTCCGACACCCGTGCGCAAAGCCAGGAAGGGCTGCTGGACGTGCTGAAGCACGCAGGATTCGAGGTCATCTGGCGCGACAACAACTCCGGCTGCAAGGGCGTCTGCGACCGCGTTACCTACGAGGACGTGTCGCAGCCGGTCAAGGGCGACCCGCTGTGCAACGACGACGAATGCTACGACGAACGCCTGCTGCGCGGCCTGCCGGAGCTGATACGCAAGGCCGGCAAGGACCTGGTGATCGTGCTGCACCAGAAGGGGAGCCACGGACCGTCATACTGGAAGCGCTATCCGGGACAGTTCCAGGATTTCGGGCCGGTGTGCGAAACCAACGACCTGGCCAAGTGTTCGCGGGAGTCGATTGTGGCGGCCTATGACAACACGATCCTGTACACCGACTTCGTGATCAGCAAAGCGATCGGCCTGCTGGCGCAAAGCAGCGTACAAGACGGCGTGGATGCCTCGCTGGTCTACTTCTCGGACCACGGCGAATCCCTGGGCGAAAACAACCTTTACCTGCATGGCGCGCCATACGTCATTTCGCCGTCCGGCCAGCGCCACGTACCGATGATGGTGTGGCTGTCGGACGGTTTCCGCAGCCGTTTCAGGCTGGACCAGAATTGCCTGGCCGCGCGTACCGGGCAGGAATTCTCGCACGATAATATCTTCCATTCGACCCTGGGCATGCTGGGCATCAGCACCGCCGTGTACAACCCCAGGCTCGACCTGTTCAATGCATGCAGTCATGGCAGCTGAGCGCAAGTTCAGCTCCGCGCTGGCGATGCACGCAGGCTTCGCGCAGACCCAGGAGAACCGCTGGAACATCGTCAACGGCGCCGTATTCGCGGTGCTGGCGCTGGCGCCGGTGTTACTGGTGTGGCTGGGCACCTGCACTGCGATCGACCTCGCGCTGGCCGACGCGATGTTCGACCGCCAGCTTGGCGCCTTCCCCTGGCGCCACGCATGGCTGACCGAGATTTTCGGCCATGTGATCCTCAAGCGCGTATTTACCGGGCTGGCGATTGCCTTCATCGTCCTGGCCGCGTGGGATTGGGCGCGTCCGACCACCTGGCTGCGGCGCTTCCAACTGCGCGTGGTCGCCTTGTCCGCCATCCTGGTGCCGGCGGCGGTGTCGCTGCTGAAGCAGGCCAGCGCCTCGCATTGCCCTTGGGACCTGGAGCGCTACGGAGGGATCGAACCCTATGTGCGGCTGCTGCAGGCCATGCCGGCCGGCGTCGACGCCGGCAACTGCATGCCGGCCGGGCACGCATCGAGCGCGCTGTGGATGGTGTCGTTTGCCGTCTGCTTCCTGCCCCGCCGGCCGCGCGCCGCGGGGATCGTCGCGGGCGTCATGTTGACGGCAGGATTTACCGTCGGCTGGATGCAGCAGCTGCGCGGCGCCCACTTCCTGACACACACGCTGTGGTCGATGTGGATTGCGTGCGCCGTCGTGTTCGCGCTGATTACCGCGCTGGACCGGCGCAGGTACCGGTCAACATCGTCCTCAAGAAGGCCGTGACGACGACACAGACGTTCACAAACCTGCGCGCGATAATGGAGATGAAGTTCCTAGCCCGGTCAGCCCGGGGCGTCACCGTGAATTGATAAAAAAATACTTCCAAATGCGAATGAGTCTCATTATA
>NZ_QYUP01000187.1 GCF_003590855.1 Massilia cavernae | reverse complement strand
ACGATGTCGCCCTGGTGCAGGCGCGGAGGTTTGATCAGTGGTCGTTTCATGGAAGGTGGCGGACGCTTGCCCCGCGCCGCCGCCGATGCGGGCAGCGCGGCAGCGGCGGCCAACAGGGCGCCGAAGCTGCGCCGGCTGATCTTGTCGCTAGGGGCCATCGTCGATGCTTTCGTCAAAATAAAAAAACCCGTTGAAGGGAGGCGCCTTCCGCCTCCCCGCAACGGGCCGTCATGCAGTTCCTATCAGAGGAACTTGTAGGTCGCCATGAAGGTGAACGAACGGCCGCGCGGATCGGCTACGCGTGGTTCCCACGAGCTGCCTGCGCCGGTGTTGCTGTCGTAGGTGATCGCGAACGGTGGATCTTCGTCGAGCAGGTTCTTGACGCCGGCGGTCAGGGTCAGGTTCTTGATACCCGAGTAGCTCACGCTGGCATGGAAGATCGAGTACGGATCGACCTTGGCATTGTAGTTGGTCGGAACAACCTTGCCGCTCGCAACGCCTGGCAGCACCTGGTCGATATAGCCGTCACGGTACACGTTCTGGAACAAGCCGCTCCAGTCACCCTTCTTGTAGCTGACGTAGGCGGTGTGCTTCCACTTCAGGCCCAGGTCGCCGGTAAAGGTGAACAGGCCCACTTCGCTCTTGCCGAACGGTGCGTTGGCCAGCGGACGGCTCTTCTTCTCCAGCAGGCGGGAACCGTCGATGCCGGCGGTCCATGCGCCATCCCATGCCTTGCCGCTGGTGCGCGCACCGACTTCGAGGCCGCGCGTGATCGATTCGCCGGCATTGACCCAGCGCTGGTCGATCGCGAGGACGTTGCCGCTGCCATCGCGCAGGAACTGCTCGGTGAACAGGTTGTAGTTGGCCAGCATGTCGGTCAGGCTGACCGACTTGATGGTGTCGAAGCGGCGGATTTCCCACAGGTCGAGGTTGGCCGATACGTTGCGCACCGGCTCGAATACCACGCCGACGGTGCCTTGCTTCGCCGTTTCAGGGCCCAGGGTGTCCTTGCCGCCGGTGAAGATGACCGGGGTGATCGATTCGCAGCCTGGCTTGGTGCTGTCGACCTTGCCGCCGGCGCACTTCGCTGGGTCGGCCAGGTCCTTGCCTGCATACTGCGACTCGGTGACGCCGTTGAACAGCTGGTTGAACGACGGTGCGCGGAAGCCTTCATTGTACGAACCGCGGAACAGCACCGCCTCGGTCGGCTGGTAGCGGAACGATACTTTCGGATTCACGGTGTTGCCGAAGCCGGAGTAGTGATCCTGGCGTACTGCGAGGTTGATTTCCAGCGCCGTGGTAACAGGCACGATCACCTCGCCGTAGATGGCGCGGATGTCGCGGCTGACGTTCGGCAACGCGTTGGTGTCGTCGAATGCGGCGTTCAGGATGGCCGGACGCGCGGCGGCGGCGCGGCGGTCGCCATTGAACTCGTACTCTTCCTTGCGCAGGTCGGTACCCAGCGCCATCATCACCGGACCGGCAGGCAGCTTGTAGACTTCGCCGGACAGCGATGCGTCGAACGCGGTCAGGATGGTCTTGCCGCCGTACAGGACGACGCCTTCCGCCGATGCGGACTTGATCAGGTCGAGCGCGGCCTGCGACTGCTTCGCGCCAGCCTTCAGGAATGGATTGATCAGGCCGCTGCCCAGCGCGTCGCGCAGTGCGGCGGTGTACTGGTAGCCGGTGCCGAGGGTCGATTCGGATTCGGAGAAGGCGTGCGACAGGCCGATCTTGTAGTCGAAGCCGTAGCCGCCGATCGACAGCGGGCCGTCGGCGCCGAACTGCAGGCGGCCGGCTTTGCTTTCGGTGACGATTTCACGGTTGCCGCACTCCATGCAGCGCCAGCGGTAGGCGATAGGCAGGCCGCGGTTCGCTTCGATCGAAGGGAATACCTTGGCGATGGCGTTGAACACTTCGTTGTAGGCCGAGCCGGTGGCTGGATAGAACGAGCGCGCGTCGAAGGTGGACGCGCCTGGCGACACCTGGTTTGGCGAGAAGCGCTTGGCCACTTCGGTGGTCGAGCCGACCGCTTCCGCGAACAGCTGGTGCTCGCCCACCGCGAAGGTGGCGCGCGCGACGAAGTTACTGTTTTCGACGGGCTGCTGCAGGACTGCCGCGCGGCCGGTATCCCATGCGCATGCGAAACCGGCGGTGGCGACGTCCCACAGCTTTTCGTCATAGGCGCCCATGCCGTCGACCGAGCCGCAGCCCGCGCCGCCCGGCAGGTCAAGCACGCTGATGCCGGTGTAGGCCTGGGTGGTGCCCGGCAGGACCGGGCCGGTGTTGCTTCTGCGGCTCAGGATGGTGTCGCCCAAGGTGGTGGCGAACACATTGGCGTATGGCGCGCCGCGGGTGTCGACCGACAGGCCGCGGTTCGGCTGGAAGGTGTTGACGAAGTCGCGCTGGTCGCCGCGCAGCGCCTTGTTCTCACTGGTGGAAGCGGCGATCAGGACGTTGTACTTGTCTTCGGCCAGGTCGCCGAAGCCGCCGGTCACCTGCAGGCGGCCGATGTTGCCGCCGCCGGCTTCGGTGACGTCGGTGAAGGCCGACGCTTCCAGGCCCTTGTAGTTCTTCTTGAGGATGAAGTTGATCACGCCGCCGATGGCGTCGGTACCGTAGATCGCAGAGGCGCCGTCCTTCAGCACTTCGACGCGGTCGACCGCGGCGAACGGGATCGAATTCAGGTCGACTGCCGAACCTTTCATGCCGTGGGTCGCGACGCGGCGGCCGTTCAGCAGGACCAGGGTGGAGTCGGCGCCCTGGCCGCGCAGGTTGGCCGACGATGCGCCGTTGTTGCCGCGCTGTGCGCCGGAGGTGACGTCGGCGTTACTGGCCAGGTTGTCGGAGCCGTTGCCGTTGACGTTCAGGGTCGCGATCAGCTGCTCGGCGTTGACGATGCCTTGCTCTTCAAGTTGCTTGCGAGAGATGATTTCAACCGGCAGCGCGCCTTCCTTGGCGATCCGCTTGATGCTGGAACCCGTGATCTCGACGCGCTGGATCACTTGCTGCGGTTGGGCGTTCTGGGCCAGTACGGGGCTTACGACGCCAATCAGGGCGATCAACTGCGCAATCTTCTTTAACTTCACGTATTTCTCCTCAGTTCTTGGGCTTTGCATCCGCCTTGCGGCGGTATGCATTTTGGGTAATGTTTCTTAGCATTACATTTTGTTCTCATTCGAGAGTACGTCGGACCCATGTACGTATCCAATGAAATAACCAGCGGCAATCATAACTTGATGGAATGTATTGCTTGGCAACATTACCGGGCTATTCTACCGAGGCGTTGACGTTGTGCAAGGTCTAGCTCCAGATAGCGCCATGGAGTGAACTCCACGGGGTGGCGCTTGTAGTTTTTAAGCCACGGCTGGCGGATATCGGCTGAGATCGGGTGGGTCAGGGGCACCCAGGGGTTGTAGGCGTGGAGCAGCTGGTTCATCTCGCGGTACAGCTCGGTTCGCTCCGGCGAATCGGTCATCAGGCGCGACCTTTCATACTTTTGGTTATAGGCCGGCAGGTTGAAGCGGGCGTAGTTGGCGCGGCCGCTGTTGGGACCGTACAACAGCTGGTAGAAGTTGTCGCCGTCCGGGAAGTCGGCGATCCAGTTACTCTCGAACATCATCACCTTGCCCAGGCGGGATGCCTTGATGATCTCGGTCTTCTTGTCGCTGCGGAATACCACGCGCAGGCCGATGGCGTTCAGGTTCTTGCGCCACAGCTCGTCGCGCAGGCGCCCGCCCACGGTGGCTTCGCTATGCATCGTCAGGGTGAGCGGCTGGCCGTCCGGGCCGCGCCGGAATCCATCCGCGTCGCGCTTGTCGTAGCCGAAGCGGTCCAGCAGCGCCCTGGCCAGCGCCGGGTTGTAGCCGACCGGGCTGCGGTAGGCCGGGTCGTGGCCCAGCACGTTGGGCGGCAGCGGCGACTCGGCGCGGATGGCGAAACCCTTTTTCAGCAGGGCGATGTCCTCCGGGCTGTTATAACTGAGCGAAATGGCCCGGCGCAGTGCCACCTTCTCTTTGGAATAACCGCCGACGACGGGGTTTTCCATGTTCATCCACATGTAGTAGGTCTGCAGCACCGGGAAGCGGAACAGCTCCATGCCGCGCTGCGCCAGCGATTCCTTCAGCTTGCCGTCCTGGATCACCATGTCGGTCATCGATTCGGGCACCTGCTCGATGTAGTCGTACTCGCCGCTGAGGAAGCCGAGCATGCGGCCCTGGAATTCCTCCGCGATCTTGACCTCGATGCGGTCGAGGCGCGGCAGGCGCTTGCCTTCGAGCGCGGCGGCGATGGCCTTGTCGCGCGGGTCGTCCCCCGGCGTGGCCTGGAACACGGCGGTCGAATCCGGATTGGCCAGCAGCACGATGCGGTCGCTGCGCTTCCATTCGCCGATCATGAACGGGCCGGTGCCGATCGGGTGGTTGCCGGCCTGGCCCGGATACGCCTCGATCACCTCGCGCGCGACCACGCCCGAGGCCGGGGTGGCCAGGTACAGCAGGAAATTGTTGTCCGGCGCGTTGAGGCGGATACGCAAGGTGTAGCGGTCGACCGCTTCCAGGCCGGGAATATTGGCGGCATAGCTGAAGTTCTTCTTCAGCGCGCTGTCGTCGGCCAGCTTGCCCTCGAAGAAGAACAGCCAGGGCGACTTCAGCACCGGGTCGTACAGCCGCTTCAGGCTGTAAACATAGTCGGCCGCCGTCATTTCGCGTTTCTTGCCCTTGAAGGCCGGATCGGGCGTGAAGTAAATACCCGGGCGGATCTTGAACGTGTAGCTCAGGCCGTCGGCCGACACCTCGGGCATACCCTCGATCGTGTTCCCGCGCAGCTTGAGCGGCCGCGCCAGGTAGTCGTAGCGCATCAGCGGGTCGAACAGGTTCTCCAGCAGGCTGAGGGTGGCGATGTCGGACGCGACGGCCGGGTCGAGCCCGGTTTCGCTGGTGGACAGGAAGGTATGCAGCACCTGCGGCCTGGCGGGCGCATCCGCGGCGACGGCCGCGCCGCCTCCGAGAAGGGAAGCGAAAAGCAGGGCGGCGGCAGCGGTTTTGCTGAATTTCATCGAGGTCGGTCCCGGGTTGGTCGATGCGTATGATATGCGAGCCGGGGCGCCGGCGAGCGTTGCCGGCAATGAAATCGACTGTGCCGCACATAACTTTTTTGTATGGCGAAGCTGCATTCTTTCATCATTTCGATCCGGCCTGCGCCTATACTCTCGCTGCACAATCGTGCACATCCAACACGCAAGCAGAGTACACATGGCACTGAATTACATCTGGTCGGGCTTTTTCCTCGTAGGTTTCCTGGCGGCGCTGGCCCAATGGGTTTTCCTGGGCGACACTGAGATCTTCAAAAGGATTGTTGACGGCACCTTCGATTCGGCCAAGGCTGCCGTGATGGACATCGCGCTGCCGCTGGCGGGCGTCATGACACTGTGGCTGGGCATCATGAACATCGGCGAAAAAGCCGGCGCCGTCGGCTGGCTGGCGAAAGTGATCGCGCCCTTCTTCTCGCGCATCTTCCCGGAAGTGCCGAAGGACCACCCGGCCACCGGCCACATGGTGATGAATTTTTCGGCAAACCTGCTGGGCCTGGACAACGCGGCCACGCCGTTCGGCCTGAAGGCGATGGAAAGCCTGCAGACCCTCAACCCGAACAAGGACGAGCCGACCAACGCCCAGATCATGTTCCTGGTGCTGCACACCTCGGGCCTGACCCTGATCCCGCTGTCAATCATGGCCCAGCGCGCGATCCTCGGCGCGGCCGACCCGTCGGACATCTTCATCCCGTGCATGATCGCCACCTACGTGGCCACCGTCACCGGCATCATCGTCTGCTCGATCAAGCAGCGCATCAACCTGCTCAACCGCGTGGTGCTGGGCTGGCTGGGCGGCATGACCGCAGGTATCGTCGCCCTGATCTACTACTTCACCCAGCACCTGACCAAGCCGGAGATCGAGCTGGTGTCCAAGGTGTCGAGCAACCTGATCCTGTTCTCGATCATCATCATCTTCATCGGCGGCGCGCTGCGCAAGAAAGTGAACGTCTACGACGCCTTCATCGAAGGCGCCAAGGGCGGCATCCAGACCTCGATCACCGTGATTCCCTACCTGGTCGGCATGCTGGTGGCGATCAGCGTGATCCGCAATTCGGGCATCTTCGGCTTCATCGTCAACGGCTTCAGCTGGATCTTCACCGGCCTTGGCATGAACACCGACTTCGTCCCGGCGCTGCCTACCGCGCTGATGAAGCCCCTGTCCGGCAGCGGCTCGAAGGCAATGATGATCGACGCCATGCAGACCTACGGCGTCGACTCCTTCGTCGGCCGCCTCGCCTGCATCTTCCAGGGCTCGGCGGACACCACCTTCTACATCGTGGCGCTGTACTTCGGATCGGTCGGCATCAAGCGCACCCGCTACGCCATCTCGGCCGGCCTGATCGCCGACCTGGCCGGCATCATCACCGCCATCTCTGTCGCTTACCTGTTCTTCGGTTAAGGAGCCCCATGCTGCGTCGTACCGCCCTCGTCACCCTGCTTGCGTGGAGCTTCGCGGCCCACGCCCAACTGCCGCAACCGGTCGCCGAGCTGATGGCGTCGTCCGGCATTCCCGCCGACGCCATGAGCGCGCTGGTCATCCGCGGGAATACGCTGATGGTGGCCCAGCATATCGAGCGGCCGATGGCGCCGGCGTCGACGATGAAGCTGGTGACCACGCTGGTGGGCCTGGAGCAGCTTGGGCCGGTGTTCAAGGGACGTACCGAGTTTTTGAGTTCCGGCGAAATCGCCGGCGGCCGCCTGAAGGGCGACCTGATCCTGCGCGGCGGGGCGGATGCGGACCTGGACGGCGACGAACTGCGCCGCATGCTGCAATCGCTGCGCAACCAGGGCATCCGCCGCATCGACGGCAATCTGGTGATCGACCGCGGCCTGTTCAACCCATCGCGCATGGACGTCGGCGTGCCGCCGTTCGACGAGTCGCCGGAGGCCTATTACAACGTCATCCCCGACGCACTGCTGGTCAACAAGAACATGCTGCAGGTCGACATGCGCTCGACCGCCAAGGGCATCAAGCTGGCCATGGAGCCGAGGCTCGAACGCGTGAGCATCGAGTCGGCCATGACGCTGGTCGACGGCGACTGCGCCAAGTGGGAAGACGGCTGGAAGCTGCCGGAAGTGAAGAAGGAAGAGAACGGCCGCATCCGCGTGATCCTGAACGGCACCTTCCCGAAGGACTGCGCGAAGACCAACAGCATCAACGTGGTCGACCGCCAGGACTACGTCGAACGGCTGGTGCGCCTGACGTGGAAGCAGTTGGGCGGCGCGATCAAGGGCGAGGCCGTGGAAGGCAGCACGCCGCCTGATGCGCGTGTGCTCGCGGCGCACACCTCGCGTTCATTGCCGGAAGTCGTACGCGACATCAACAAGCCGTCGGACAATGCGCTGGCG
>NZ_QYUP01000186.1 GCF_003590855.1 Massilia cavernae | reverse complement strand
GCTGAGAAAGAATGGATCGGACAGATGCTGGCGCGTGTCCGAATCATAGGGAACGATCACGCCAATAGTGCGGTTGTGCTGCAAGCGTAAATTCTGCGCGCCCACGTTAATCGAGTAGTTGAGGGAGCGCGCGAGCTCTTCAATGCGGGTTCGTGTCTCATCGTTCACCAGCGGGCTGAGATTGAGCGCACGTGACACGGTCGAGGTTGAAACGCCCGCCAATCGGGCAATGTCTGCCATTTGGAGGCGACCCGGCGACGGAACGCCACTGGCTTTTTTCCGAGGCAAGTTCATGCGTCGCTATTTTGCGCGATCGGCAATCTCATTTGACCAGTCATGGTAGCGAAATTGGTGAGGTCAACGCCGGAACCGAACTTCACGGCACAGCGGAAGATGCTCGCAGAGATTCTGTGAATCACATCGCTTGGGATCGTTGTTTCCATACTCTTGTGTTGCCTTCATCATTGGATTGCTTTGACGTAAGTGAATGATCGGAAATTATTCACTCGTCACCAGCAAACACCCGAGCTACGATGCGCATCGGGAGAGCTGACTCAATTCTTCGTGTTGGGATTTTACCTTGTAGAGCCGAATGTTTGTCAACTAATGGCAAACCGAAGTCAATGTGTCGTTGCCCGGCGTTCTCGCAAGCTTGTGCCCCTTCGGCGGAAGGAGATCGCGACGCAAAATGGCAAATATTTCGTCGAGCGCGGGTACTGCATGCGACTCCGAAACGCATGTTTTTCCGCCATTGAAAGAGCTAAATGTCACTCGCTCCAACTGGATAATTGCTAACTGCGCCGGCTCGATCTAAGCAAGTTGATCTGTTTCAAGCCGCGCGCACCGTCATTGCTGATCGAAACGGCATAGACCGGGGCAGGGCCACCTCGTTATACACAAGGCAATCTGGGAGGGGCTGCGTGAAGTTCGTGCCTCTGCTCATGTTCATCTGAACATTATTGTCTTGCAATCAGGATCCACTATACTCAAAGAGCGAGTGTCGATTGGTATTCATACCACGCAGCAAACTGTTTGGGGAGAACAAGATGCAACGCCGATGGCATAAGTTTGCCTCAATCCATCCGCGGCACTGGATGCATTGGCGACTCGCAGGCATTGCTTTCTTCATCGCGCCTCACGTCCTGCTCATGTTTGGATTTGCTGTAGTAACGGCAGCGATTCCCGCAGCACAGCCATCAGTACAATCCGCCCCCGGGCCTGTTTTTTTACCAGCCACGCCAATTCGTAAGGCAAATAGATTGCCACCCTACCCCAAAGACTCCATGCTGGAGGGCGAGGAAGGATCCGTCCTGGTAAGACTTACAATAGCCGCAGACGGTCAAGTAGATTATGTACAACTTGTGAAATCAAGTGGCAGCGCCGCGCTCGATAGGACCACCGTCCGCTGGATCAAGGCGCGTTGGCGCTTTCATCCAGCCACTCGCAACGGGCAGCCTGTTGTGTCAACAATCACAATTGAGGTGACATTCGCCCTGAGGAGGTGAAGTTATTCAGATGGAGAGGGGGCAAAATTACAAACTCGACTGAGAGTGTAAGCAATGAATGGCACTAAGGCACCCGAGCGACCGGAACGCGCTGGCGTTCACGCCGGCATCACTGCCAACCCCCGTATTATTTGGTGGTTGCACGCAGTGTCGCGCGCCACAAGCGGCTTGGCCATCATTGTCGGACTTCTGGCACTGCTAGGATGGGCTTTCGATATTGGCTTATTGAAAAGCATCCTGGCTGGACAGGATATGACGCCGCCCAGCACGGCAATTGCGATAAGCTTCATTGGTATCGCCCTCTGGCAGTTACAAACCGAACAGCCGCGCGGCATTCGCCTGCGCGTTGCACAAGTTTGTGCCCTTGTTGCGGCCATGATCGGACTGCTCACGCTCAGCGAATACATGTTCGGGTGGGATTTGGGCATCGATCAATTCTTGTTCGCGGATTCGCGATCCACTATCGGGCCATCTATCCTGGACCGAATGGCCCCGGGCACGGCTATGAGTATCTTCTTACTCGGAGGCGCTGCGCTGATACTTTGCAAGCACCCTGATCATTGGTCTACCCAAGTGCTGGCTCTCGCGGTGGCCTGGATCGCCTTTCTGGCCTGCCTGGGCCATCTTTACGGTGCTGAACTGCTCTATGGCGTTGTCTGCATCGGTGAGGATTGTGAAGTCACCAGCAACCTGCCGCGTTATGCGGCCATGGCACTTCCTACAGCCATCATGTTAGGCCTTCAAGCCTTAGGACTATTGGCGAGTCGCCCCAACTACGGCCTGATGGAGATTATAAGTAGTGACAGCGCCGGTGGACTCGTAGCTCGTCGCGTATTGCCTGCTGCGATCGCAATTCCGACCGCCTTTGGATGGTTGAACGTGTTTCTCCAGGAAACGGCTTTCGTTCAACCTAATCTTGGAGGCGCGCTGGTAACTGGAGTTGACATCATTGCCGTTGGCGGGTTGCTCTGGTGGAGCGCCCGGTCGCTCTTTCAAATCGATATGCAGCGACGATTGACAGAAAGAGAACTGGCGACTGTCCGGGAGCGAGAAATTGAGATCGGTTTCAGGATTCAGCGGACGCTATTGTTTGACTACCCGCCTCGCGATCTTCCTTGGGCGTGTTTCGCGGCCCTCACTATTCCATCGGAACGAATTGACGGCGATTTCTTCGATTTTCTTGTTCATACAGAGCGCCACATCGACGTGGTCCTGGGGGACGTGATGGGTAAAGGGGTACCTGCGGCATTACTCGGCGCAGCGACCAAGACTCACCTTCTAAGAGCCTTCAGTCACCTGATTGCTGTTGGCGATGATCGTACTGTGCTGCCTGAGCCCAGGGATATCATCACCCTTGCCAACTCTCACATAGCGAAGGAGCTTATTGAGCTCGAAAGCTTCGTGACCGTTTGCTATGCACGGTTCGATCTGGAGCGGGACCGCCTGCTCTTCGTCGATTGCGGTCACACCCACACCATCCATTTCCAGCAGAGGACCGGTACATGTGTCCTCCTCCAGGGTGACAACCTGCCGCTTGGGGTGAATGCTCGAGAAATCTACAATCAGTTCGAGACTCAGATTGCGCCGGGCGACATGCTGGTGTTCTATTCCGACGGCTTGACTGAGGCACGCAACCGCAACGGCGAATTTTTCGGAGTGGATCGGCTGGTCGATCTGGTGCAGTCGCACGCGGATCTCGATCCGGAGGAACTGCCTAAACGCTTGCGGGCCGCCGCCGAAGCCTTCACCGGCTCAGCCAGCTTCACCGATGACTTGACGTGTGTGGCGGTGAAGCTCAAGGAACACCGCCTGCCGGGGCCGCTGAAGCGCGACGAACTCACGATATCGAGCGATCTCAAGGAACTGGCGACAGTCCGTGACTTCGTTCAGAAAATTGCCAAAGGGGGGGACTGAGCGATGACAGCGTCAGCGCCCTCATACGGGCCGCGACGGAGGCGGCGAGCAACATCATGATCCACGCCTACGGACGCCGGTCCGATCGGCGAATTGAATTGGACGCCGAGGTTTTCGCCGATCGGGTTGTCGTTCGCTTTCATCACCTTGGCATGAGTTTCGATCCCCAGAAGGTGGCGCCCCCTAATCTCGACGGCACGCAGGAAGGCGGCTTCGGGATGTACATCATCGCTCAATCGGTTGACGAGGTGGGGTACTATCTGGACGACCGTGGGCGGAACTGCATAGCTCTCATCAAATGGACAGACCAGCTAAATAAGAGGGGGAGTCACGATGGACGTGACGTCTGAAATGGTCGGCAATGTCAACGTTATCGCTGTCCGCGGCGAGTTGGATGCGAGCAATGTCAACGATTTTAGACGCATCGTGTTGCCGCTGCTGGCATCGCCGGTCAAGCTCCTCATCGATTTGTCCCAGACGCAATTCGTCGACAGCTCTGGCCTCGGCGCCACGATAGCATGCCAGCGCCACGCTATCGCTGCGGGTGGCAGAATGAAGCTGTGTTGCATGTCGAAGCAAGTACGAGCTGCGTTCGAGCTTGTCCGGCTGCATCTCATCTTCGATATTCATCCAACACGTGAAGGAGCGCTACAGGCATTTGCAGAAGCGGCAGAGGCGTAAGCAGAGCGCGGGCTCGTCCGTCGAGCAAGCGAATGAGCTCATTAGGAGTCGATCGTGCCAGAGACGCCATCACTTGCAACTGTAAAGGAGAAGGAACTTCGCCTGGCCCTGGTTTGTTATGGCGGCATCTCGCTGGCCATTTATCAACATGGGGTCACCAAGGAGATTCTCAAGCTCGTGCGGGCCTCGAAGGCCTACCACACAGGGACGGATCAAAAAGAAAAACAGCAGGCCACTCACACGTTTAAATCCATCGCAGGAGATAGCCCGGAATACAGCACCGAAGAAATCTATTTTGATTTTTTAAAGACCATCGGTAGCGGGAATCTTGACTTGCGGGTCATCGTCGATGTGATCGCCGGCTCATCCGCCGGCGGCATCAATGGTATCGTTCTGGCCCGCGCACTTGCCCATGATCTGCGTATCGAACCGATCACCGACATGTGGATTAACGAGGCCGATATTGCGCGCGTGCTGGCCGCGGAAGCCAAGGCGGAATTCTGGAATAAATGGTATGTGCGGCCATTCATAGGCCCTTTCATATGGGGGCTCGCTCACAAGAAGAACCCGCTTTCGTCGATACCCGATCAAGAGACGAAGAAGAAGCTCTCGCTGTTTCTGCGTTCGCGATGGTTCGAACCTCCGCTCGGTGGTCAGCTGTTTAGCAATATCCTGCTTGACGGGCTAGGCGCCATGGGAGAGCCACGTACCAATACAGCCTCACTTCTCCCCCAAGTCACAAGTTGGATCTTCTGGTGACCGTTACGGATTTCTTTGGCACTGAGCGCACGATCTATATCCATGACCCTCCGATCGTGTGGGAACGCGACCACCGGCACATCCTGCGCTTTGCGTTCGAGCACGTCAAAGGCGGTGCCGTACGCAGCGACTTTGACCTTTATAACGTGCCATCCCTTGCATTCGCTGCGCGCGCGACGTCCGCTTTTCCTGGCGCCTTTCCACCAGTTCAGATTCAAGAAATGGATTCCGTTCTATCGCACGCCGCCAGTCATGGCCGGCCAGAGAGCAGTTTCTGCGCACCAATTTTCGTCACTATCTGGAATTCAACATGAATCCCGAGAACGCCATCCTCGTGGATGGCAGCGTCCTCAATAACAAGCCTGTCTTCGAGGCGATTGAAGCCGCGAGCACACACCCGGCATTCGGCGAAGTGGACCGGCGCCTGTCTATATCGATCCGCATCCGGGGGAGGAGAAAAGGCCGATACCAGAGCTCATGCCGGGTTTCGTGCAAACCATCATAGGAGCCCTCTCGGATCTCCGCGTTACGAGCCGATCTTTAACGAGCTTTCCCGAATTGAAATCTTCAATGAAAAAATTCGCCACTTAAAAGCGGCCATCGATTCCACCACCCCACGCGTCCAGACCCTGGTTGAGGGAGTTGCTGGTGACAAGCTTGATCAACCCGCTGACGCGACCCAGGTTCGGCAATGGCGCCTTCAAGTGGCGCATTGCCTGAGCGTGGACACTGCACTGCTCTACAACAACTATATGCGGCTGATGATAGACGCGGGACTGAATTTTCTGGCCCGGCTTATCTGCACCATATGCACCTATCCTCAAGGTTCTCCGCGCGCCCATTGGGTGACAAAGATATTACGACTTTGGGCCCAGCGGATCGAGATTTATCGTCGGGAATATGAAATCCCTCCAGGCGTCGCCGATGACGCGGAACTTCCGCCGTTCGCAAGGCTCGTGGATACCTTTGATCTTACCTTTCGTTACCGGCGCATACAGTTTGTGATGCGAGCGATCAATCGCTTGTACCCACGACTTCAGGAGCCGGGTTGCCGCACCATGACTTCCTCTACCCTTGATGCCCTGAAACGGCGACTTTACCAACAACTCAATTCGCTGCGGACTTACCAGGGAACTGGTTTTCTAAGGACTCAGACCGCATCGCATGCATGCGCTATCTTTAGCCGAACCGAGTTCAAATCCCAGGCGGGCGCACTTCCCGAGCCGGACGAGTTTGTTACGCTCCACAACAATGAAATAAGCGCCGTGATAGAACAAATTGGCATGGAATGCGACTTCGCCAGATTTACGAATGAAACTGACAAAATACTTGGATCCGCAGAAGCTCAGGCTATCGATTCGCCGTTTCGCCGGGATCTACTTATAAGTTACTTAGGGTTTGCGGTGTGGGATGCAGTTACCTTTCCGATGATCAATATGCAAGACCCACATGAAGCGCTCCAATTAACTGAGCTCCATGAAATCATCGTTGATCGGATCAGTCCGGATGATGCGATGACCTTGAAACCTTGCAGCGCAGTCGTTAAGGGAAGCGGCTTCGGCGGCTTTGCGGGATTTTTCAGTCACGCCGCGCGCGAGAATGACTATTTGTTGGGGCGGCTCCATGCCATTGACCGTTTACTGAATATCCTGGCAAGTTCGGTCGAACGAGACATACCGGGAGGCATCGATATGCGCCCATTCAAAAAGCGAGCTTTTGAGATTGTATTACGCGAAGAAGCCAAGCGACTCCCAAATGTGGCTGGATTGATCGCCGAGCTACAATCGGCCGTCATGAGCCTATAGGCAAAACTATTTTCCGATCGGATTGCTCTGAACGACCTTGTCTTTTATTAGCGCCTATTATAGTCTTCAAGACCTGCTGAACTGATCCGCCGTGATCGGCAAATAATAAATATTTCCCTGCCCCCACCAGTTTCAAAATAAATCTCGCCTCGATGGGTTTTTTACTCAACGGTGGCGGAGCCGACGGCCAGCGTGCACAAGGCATGCAACGGATGGGGCGAGACGATGGCGGCGTACCGCTTCTTCGACAACGAGGCACTGTACTTGGTGGTGGCGTGGCGCATCGCCCATCTGATGCGCATGGGGCGCACCTGTCCGGATCCGGACGCCAATCTGTTCTTCGATCCGAATGAGATCCAAGCCGCCTATCTGCTCAACAAGGCACCCGCGCCTCCCGTGCCACGCCTGAACGAGGTGGTGCGCATGATTGCACGGATCGGCGGCTTCCTTGCTCGAAAAGTGACGGCGAACCGGGCGCCGAGACTATCTGGGAGGGATGCGTGGATGTCCGTGCCTCTGCTCCTACCATCAAAACCCTTCATGAAATGGGCTTGCTTTCAAGTTGTGTATAACGAGATGGGGCAGGGCGGGTATCGTTGTATGGGCTTGACGCTTTCGCTTTTACAACACATCAATGTTTGATGCGACAGCCTGGCGCGGCAGGTTGTGGCCTTTCGTAGTGCAAGCGCAAAAAAGAAGGGCGTCCACAAAATTGTGGACGCCCTTCCTGTCTTACAGTAGTGCTTAGAACTTCGCGTTCAGCGTCAGCTTGACGCTGCGTGGCGCACCTGGGGTGATGTTGTTGTCGTTGTGGGCCGACGCATAGTACTTCTTGTCGAACAGGTTCTCGACATTCAGCTGCACCTGATACTGCTTGTCGATGCGGTAGAACAGCGCGCCATCGACGCGAGTGAACGATGGCAGCACCACCGTGTTGGAGGTCGAGGTGAACAGGCTGTCGCGATACACCAGGCCCAGCGCCGCGCCGAACTGCTGGTTGATATCGTAGCGATTCCACAGTGAGAAGGTATGCTCCGGCACCATCGCGAGCTTCGCGCCCGAACGAATGGTCGAGACTGGTTGGCTGTCAGTTCGGCATTCTGGTAGGCGTAGCCGCCATGACGCTCCATGTCTGAGTCAGCTTGCCTGCAGTCCGAGCTCCAGGCCCTTGGTGGTCTGGCCGTCCACCAGGATGCTGGTGCCGGCCACTGGGCGGGTACGACCACGTTGGTGCGGTCCAGCTGGTAGATGGCAGCGGTGGCGGCGACCGTAACTCCACTTCAGCCGTTCCATTGGAAGTTCGACAACGGTGGAAGGCTGAAGTGATGTGTCGCCGCCACCGCTGCATCTACCAGCTGGACCGCACCAACGTGGTCGTACCCGGCCCAGTGGCCGGCACCAGCATCCTGGTGGACGGCCAGACCACCAGGCTGGAGCTCGGACTGCAGGCAAGCTGACTCAGACATGGAGCGTCATGGGCGGCTACGCCTACCAGAATGCCGAACTGACAGCCAACCAGTCCTCGACCATTCGTTCGGGCGCGAAGCTCGCGATGGTGCCGGAGCATACCTTCTCACTGTGGAATCGCTACGATATCAACCAGCAGTTCGGCGCGGCGCTGGGCCTGGTGTATCGCGACAGCCTGTTCACCTCGACCTCCAACACGGTGGTGCTGCCATCGTTCACTCGCGTCGATGGCGCGCTGTTCTACCGCATCGACAAGCAGTATCAGGTGCAGCTGAATGTCGAGAACCTGTTCGACAAGAAGTACTATGCGTCGGCCCACAACGACAACAACATCACCCAGGTGCGCCACGCAGCGTCAAGCTGACGCTGAACGCGAAGTTCTAAGCACTACTGTAAGACAGGAAGGGCGTCCACAATTTTGTGGACGCCCTTCTTTTTTGCGCTTGCACTACGAAAGGCCACAACCTGCCGCGCCAGGCTGTCGCATCAAACATTGATGTGTTGTAAAAGCGAAAGCGTCAAGCCCATACAACGATACCCCCCTGCCCCATCTCGTTATACACAACTTGAAAGCAAGCCCATTTCATGAAGGGTTTTGATGGTAGGAGCAGAGGCACGGACATCCACGCATCCCTCCCAGATAGTCTCGGCGCCCGGTTCGCCGTCACTTTTTCGAGCAAGGAAGCCGCCGATCCGTGCAATCATGCGCACCACCTCGTTCAGGCGTGGCACGGGAGGCGCGGGTGCCTTGTTGAGCAGATAGGCGGCTTGGATCTCATTCGGATCGAAGAACAGATTGGCGTCCGGATCCGGACAGGTGCGCCCCATGCGCATCAGATGGGCGATGCGCCACGCCACCACCAAGTACAGTGCCTCGTTGTCGAAGAAGCGGTACGCCGCCATCGTCTCGCCCCATCCGTTGCATGCCTTGTGCACGCTGGCCGTCGGCTCCGCCACCGTTGAGTAAAAAACCCATCGAGGCGAGATTTATTTTGAAACTGGTGGGGCAGGGAAATATTTATTAATTTGCCGATCACGGCGGATCAGTTCAGCAGGTCTTGAAGACTATAATAGGCGCTAATAAAAGACAAGGTCGTTCAGAGCAATCCGATCGGAAAATAGTTTTGCCTATAGGCTCATGACGGCCGATTGTAGCTCGGCGATCAATCCAGCCACATTTGGGAGTCGCTTGGCTTCTTCGCGTAATACAATCTCAAAAGCTCGCTTTTTGAATGGGCGCATATCGATGCCTCCCGGTATGTCTCGTTCGACCGAACTTGCCAGGATATTCAGTAAACGGTCAATGGCATGGAGCCGCCCCAACAAATAGTCATTCTCGCGCGCGGCGTGACTGAAAAATCCCGCAAAGCCGCCGAAGCCGCTTCCCTTAACGACTGCGCTGCAAGGTTTCAAGGTCATCGCATCATCCGGACTGATCCGATCAACGATGATTTCATGGAGCTCAGTTAATTGGAGCGCTTCATGTGGGTCTTGCATATTGATCATCGGAAAGGTAACTGCATCCCACACCGCAAACCCTAAGTAACTTATAAGTAGATCCCGGCGAAACGGCGAATCGATAGCCTGAGCTTCTGCGGATCCAAGTATTTTGTCAGTTTCATTCGTAAATCTGGCGAAGTCGCATTCCATGCCAATTTGTTCTATCACGGCGCTTATTTCATTGTTGTGGAGCGTAACAAACTCGTCCGGCTCGGGAAGTGCGCCCGCCTGGGATTTGAACTCGGTTCGGCTAAAGATAGCGCATGCATGCGATGCGGTCTGAGTCCTTAGAAAACCAGTTCCCTGGTAAGTCCGCAGCGAATTGAGTTGTTGGTAAAGTCGCCGTTTCAGGGCATCAAGGGTAGAGGAAGTCATGGTGCGGCAACCCGGCTCCTGAAGTCGTGGGTACAAGCGATTGATCGCTCGCATCACAAACTGTATGCGCCGGTAACGAAAGGTAAGATCAAAGGTATCCACGAGCCTTGCGAACGGCGGAAGTTCCGCGTCATCGCGACGCCTGGAGGGATTTCATATTCCCGACGATAAATCTCGATCCGCTGGGCCCAAAGTCGTAATATCTTTGTCACCCAATGGGCGCGCGGAGAACCTTGAGGATAGGTGCATATGTGCAGATAAGCCGGGCCAGAAAATTCAGTCCCGCGTCTATCATCAGCCGCATATAGTTGTTGTAGAGCAGTGCAGTGTCCACGCTCAGGCAATGCGCCACTTGAAGCGCCATTGCCGAACCTGGGTCGCGTCAGCGGGTTGATCAAGCTTGTCACCAGCAACTCCCTCAACCAGGGTCTGGACGCGTGGGGTGGTGGAATCGATGGCCGCTTTTAAGTGGCGAATTTTTTCATTGAAGATTTCAATTCGGGAAAGCTCGTTAAAGATCGGCTCGTAACGCGGGAGATCCGAGAGGGCTCCTATGATGGTTTGCACGAAACCCGGCATGAGCTCTGGTATCGGCCTTTTCTCCTCCCCCGGATGCGGATCGATATAGACCAGGCGCCGGTCCACTTCGCCGAATGCCGGGTGTGTGCTCGCGGCTTCAATCGCCTCGAAGACAGGCTTGTTATTGAGGACGCTGCCATCCACGAGGATGGCGTTCTCGGGATTCATGTTGAATTCCAGATAGTGACGAAAATTGGTGCGCAGAAACTGCTCTCTGGCCGGCCATGACTGGCGGCGTGCCGATAGAACGGAATCCATTTCTTGAATCTGAACTGGTGGAAAGGCGCCAGGAAAAGCGGACGTCGCGCGCGCAGCGAATGCAAGGGATGGCACGTTATAAAGGTCAAAGTCGCTGCGTACGGCACCGCCTTTGACGTGCTCGAACGCAAAGCGCAGGATGTGCCGGTGGTCGCGTTCCCACACGATCGGAGGGTCATGGATATAGATCGTGCGCTCAGTGCCAAAGAAATCCGTAACGGTCACCAGAAGATCCAACTTGTGACTTGGGGGAGAAGTGAGGCTGTATTGGTACGTGGCTCTCCCATGGCGCCTAGCCCGTCAAGCAGGATATTGCTAAACAGCTGACCACCGAGCGGAGGTTCGAACCATCGCGAACGCAGAAACAGCGAGAGCTTCTTCTTCGTCTCTTGATCGGGTATCGACGAAAGCGGGTTCTTCTTGTGAGCGAGCCCCCATATGAAAGGGCCTATGAATGGCCGCACATACCATTTATTCCAGAATTCCGCCTTGGCTTCCGCGGCCAGCACGCGCGCAATATCGGCCTCGTTAATCCACATGTCGGTGATCGGTTCGATACGCAGATCATGGGCAAGTGCGCGGGCCAGAACGATACCATTGATGCCGCCGGCGGATGAGCCGGCGATCACATCGACGATGACCCGCAAGTCAAGATTCCCGCTACCGATGGTCTTTAAAAAATCAAAATAGATTTCTTCGGTGCTGTTCCGGGCTATCTCCTGCGATGGATTTAAACGTGTGAGTGGCCTGCTGTTTTTCTTTTGATCCGTCCCTGTGTGGTAGCCTTCGAGGCCCGCACGAGCTTGAGAATCTCCTTGGTGACCCATGTTGATAAATGGCCAGCGAGATGCCGCCATAACAAACCAGGGCCAGGCGAAGTTCCTTCTCCTTTACAGTTGCAAGTGATGGCGTCTCTGGCACGATCGACTCCTAATGAGCTCATTCGCTTGCTCGACGGACGAGCCCGCGCTCTGCTTACGCCTCTGCCGCTTCTGCAAATGCCTGTAGCGCTCCTTCACGTGTTGGATGAATATCGAAGATGAGATGCAGCCGGACAAGCTCGAACGCAGCTCGTACTTGCTTCGACATGCAACACAGCTTCATTCTGCCACCCGCAGCGATAGCGTGGCGCTGGCATGCTATCGTGGCGCCGAGGCCAGAGCTGTCGACGAATTGCGTCTGGGACAAATCGATGAGGAGCTTGACCGGCGATGCCAGCAGCGGCAACACGATGCGTCTAAAATCGTTGACATTGCTCGCATCCAACTCGCCGCGGACAGCGATAACGTTGACATTGCCGACCATTTCAGACGTCACGTCCATCGTGACTCCCC
>NZ_QYUP01000185.1 GCF_003590855.1 Massilia cavernae | reverse complement strand
GTTTCGAGGCGGTCGCGGTGTGCTTCGATGGCTTGCTCGGAGGCTTGGGCGTTCTGCAGGGCGGCGGCCGCGGCGGCGGCATCCAGCGCGGCGCGCTCCTCGGCCAGCGCGCGGGCGCGCGACTCGGCGTGGGCGCGCGATTCGGCGGCGCACGAGGCCTTGCGCTCGGCTTCCACGCGGGCGATCGCTTCATGGATGGCGCGCATCTCCACCTTGGCACGGTCCGGCGCAGCGGCGCCCGGCACATCGGCGTCCTGCTGCGGCGCGCAAGCTGCGTCAGGCAAGTCGATGGTCAGGTTGGCGTCGTCGTGCAGGGCTGGTACGGATTCCATGTCTTCTCTCGGTCGCGCCAAAGGGAGTGGCGGTAACGATGATTATCCGTCACGCACTGCTGCCGCCGATGGGCGAGAAGGCGGGAAAAAGCGCTCCTTATCGCCGCTTTGCAGGGGTTTACATTGGCAGGATTACACCGGCCAAAGCGGCGGCTCGTCCATCAGCGCCACCTGTTCGCGCAGTTCGAGGATGCGGTCCTGCCAGTAGCGTTGCGTGTTAAACCACGGGAAGGCGGCCGGGAAAGCGGGGTCGTCCCAGCGGCTGGCCAGCCATGCCGAATAGTGGACCAGGCGCAGCGTGCGCAGCGCCTCGACCAGGTATAGCTGGCGCGGATCGAACTCGCAGAAGTCCTCGTAGCCGGCCAGGACGTCGCCGAACTGGCGCACCATCTCGCCGCGTTCGCCCGACAGCAGCATCCACAGGTCCTGCACCGCGGGGCCGGTGCGGCTGTCGTCGAAGTCGACGAAGTGGGGGCCGGCGTCGGTCCACAGCACATTGCCCGCATGGCAGTCGCCGTGAAGGCGCAGCACCGCATGCTCCCCTGCCCGCTCATAGCAACGGGCCACGCCCGCCAACGCCTGGTCGATCACGCTTGTGTAGGCCGCCTCCAGCTCGCGTGGGATCCAGCCGTTCGACAGCAGGAAGTCGCGCGGCTGGCGGCCGAAGGTGTCGGGCGTCAGCGCCGGGCGCTCATTGAACTGCTTCAGCGCGCCCACCGCGTGGATGCGCCCGATGAAGCGGCCGATCCATTCCAGCGTGGCCGGGTCGCCCAGTTCCGGCGCACGTCCGCCCTTGCGCGGGAACACGGCAAAGCGGAAGCCGCCGAATTCGTGCAGCGAGCGGCCGTTCTGCACCAGCGCGGGCACAACGGGTATTTCGTTCGCCGCCAGTTCTTCGACAAAGGCGTGCTCCTCGAGGATGGCGGCGTCGCTCCAGCGTTGCGGGCGGTAGAACTTCGCCACCACCGGCGGCCCTTCTTCCATGCCGACCTGGTAGACGCGGTTCTCGTAGCTGTTCAGCGCGATCAGGCGGCCGTCGCCGCGCAGGCCGACGCTGTCGAGCGCATCGAGGACGACAGCGGGGCCGAGGCCGGAGAATGGGTGAAGCGGAGCGTCAGGGTTCATGCCGCAATTGTAAGGCGGCGCGCTCATCTCGTCCGTTAAAACACGGAATTAATAGGGCCGATTGCCGATTCTGACCTACTTGGCTTGCGCCAAGGGCAACGGGCACAGCGGGGGACTTCGATTTCCTGGCTGGCAATTGGAAGATCAAGAACCGCCGGCTGAAGGACAATCAGTGGGATCAGTTCGACGGCGAGGCCAGCGTCATCGATATTCTCGGCGGTATCGCCAGCGTTGAAGAACTTCGCATACCGGCACGAAACTTCAGCGGGATGGGGCTGCGGCTGCTCAATGTGGAGCGCAAGCTGTGGGCGGATTACTGGGTGAACAGCAAGAGCGGCATCATGGGTCCATCGCCCTCGTGGGGGAGCTTAGTCGACGGTGCGGGAACCTGGGATTCGGACGATGTCGATGGCGCCACGCCCATCGTCGTACGCGGCGTCTGGGACCAGATCACACCGGATTCGTGCAGGTGGCGCCAGGCAGTCTCGCAGGACGACGGGGCGACGTGGCAGGAAAACTGGATCATGCATTGGACCCGCGCGTAGGCACAAGCGGTTAAACTAGCGTCTTCAATCCTATTGTGAAGCGCACCATGCAACTCGACCAGCCCCTTACCGAAAAAGAATTCGACGAACTTGACAAGTTCCTCCTGTCCGACCGCAGCTCCGAAGACGCGATGACGATGGACACCCTGCACGGCTACCTGACCGCGATCGCGATCGGCCCGGAGACCATCATGCCGGCCGAATGGCTGGTGAAGGTATGGGGCGAGGACGCGTCGGCCACGCCGAAGTGGAAGAACGCCAAGGAAGAGGAACGCATCGTCAACCTGATCATGCGCTTCATGAACGAGGTGCTGGTGACCTTCGAAGCGGCGCCGAAGGAATTCGAGCCGCTGTTCTGCGAGGCCGAGCACAATGGCGATCCGCTGCTGGACGCCGAGGCGTGGTGCTGGGGTTTCTGGGAAGGCATGGAACTGCGCCCGGGCTCCTGGAACCCGATCTGGGAATCCGAGCTGGCGCCGCTGATGCGCCCAATCTACCTGCTTGGCGCCGATGAAATCGAGGAAGCGGAACTGAAGGAAGTGGACGATCCGGTCAAGGCGCACAAGCTGGCGCAGCAGATCGAAGCGAACCTGCCTGCGATCTTCCGCTTCTGGGTACCGCGCCGCAAGGCAGCGGTGCAGACCATCAAGCGCGAAGAGCCGAAGGTGGGACGCAATGACGACTGCCCATGCGGCAGTGGGAAGAAGTACAAGAAGTGCTGCGGCGCTGAGGGCGCAGCAGATAAAGAGCAAGCGTAAGACTAAACCCGTGTCCCGTCGTGCTTGCCAATGGCGAGCACGACGGTTTTCGGTGTAACACATATGGTCAGTTGATTCACTGCCCGCGCGGCCCCTTGTCCGCACCCTTGTGGTCCTTCTGGCCATCATTCTTGTGGCGGCCAGCCACTTCTTCCTCTTCCGCGCGCTGGCGGTTTTCGTTGTTTTGCTGCTGAACCTGCTGCTGCTCGCGTTGCAGTTGCTCGCTGGTATCCTGTTTGCGCTTGCTCATGGTTGCCTCCTGGTTTGTCCAGCCCCTACCTTAAGGGCATCGCGCAGGCTTGACCGTGCGCCAGGCAACACAAGCGGCTATGCGTAGGACAGCTCCACCGAGTCGGGCATCGTGATCATGTCGCGCGACCAGCCGATGATGTGCAAGCGTCCCAGCGCCCCCAGGATCGGCAGGAACCGGTCTTCGTCCAGCCCTTCCATCTCGCGCAGTCCGAAATTCTGCAGCGCCACCTGGAACGCGGCTTCGATGTTGATCTGGCCATCGACGTTGCGGTAGCTCCAGATCGCACACAGCACGGCCGCTTCCTCCGCCCCCAGGGCGAGCGCCGGCCCTGTAGCGTGGCGTGCGCACAGCGCCAGCGCGGCGTCGGCCAGCACCAGCGCATCGTCCGATACCAGGTTCAGCGATGTCATGCTGGCGCGCGCGAACACGCGCTTCCAGTCGATCGTGATGTGGCCAGACTTGCGCGTCCGGACGCCTGCGCCCGGCTCGCCGCTGTCGAAAACCGTGGGTGGAACCGAGCTCAGCGCGTCCATGAAAATGGAGCAGAGATCCGCGCGGTGGTGAAGGTGTTCCGAGGCGATGCCTCGCGCCACGGTCATGGTTGCTTCTTCGGCTGCGCGGTCAGTGGTGATATGCACGGTGGGTTTGGACGCTAATCGGTGAAAGCTTAAGAACGGGCATTTTACATAGTTGGCGCTGAAAAACGCGTTTCGAGCACAAGTTTTTATCGTCCCTGTAGCCGCTTTTGCACTTGACTGAAAGGCAGCCGCGCGCTCTGCGGCGTTTGCAGCAGGTTGTCGATGCCATCGAAGGTGCGGTCCGCCAACGCCCACGCCAGAGGCGTGTCGTTGTTGGTGGTAATGCCGAACCACAGGAAGCGCTCGCCGTCGGAAGGCACCATCACGCTCATGTCGCGCCGCTCGGCGGTGACGGCAAACGTGGCGCGCGCGGCACGTGTATTGAACAGGCCCAGCGGCGGCGCCAGCAGTTCGGACAGGAAGGTCGCGTCCATCCGCGCCGTGTTCGGGTCCAGCTTGCCGGATGGCGCGATCGCACCCGGCGAGTTGCTGATCACCATGACAACCGGCTCGATGACATAGCCGTCGTCGTGCCATGCGCGCAGCACCGGCTGGATCGCGAACAGCAGGTCACGCACGGTTTCGACGCCGGAGTTTTCGAAATAGCCACCGTCGATCACCCTCCCCCATGGCCCGCGCTCGCGCCCGGGCGCGCACGGCGCCAGCCGCCCGCCCTCGCGGCAGGCATATACCGTGCCCGCCGGGCTGATGTAGCTGAAACGTGCGCTGTTGTGCACCGCTGTCGCCATGCTCATCCGGCGCAGGTCGATCAGCTCGTCCGAGGCGTCGAAGGCGTCGGGAAAGCTGCCGTCGATTGCGATGTTGCTGGCGATGATGCGGTTGCCGCCGTCGACCAGGGTCGCGTTCAGCAGCAGCGACGGCACCTGCAGGCCGCGCGGCCCCTGCCACAAGCGGTCGAAGCGTTCGCCCAGCCGATTGCTGCCGACCGATTCGGCCCAGCCGCTGCGCCACGCCGTTTCCATCGCGCGTGCCCGGTCCGCCGCAGGCACCGGCATCGGCAGGAAACGCTGCACCATGTCGGGGTACAGCAAGTAGCCAAGGATGGGCGACAGGAAGTCCCGCCGCAGCACGGCCGTCGCGCAAGCCTGGTAGCGCGCCGGCGACTGGCGCGCGCAAGGCGCGACGGCAAGCAGGCCGGCCTGATCTTCCGCCACCAGCGCGGCGAACACCGCATTGCCCAGGCTGCCACCGGACACGCCGCTCAGCGCGAACGCATGGCTGCCGAACTGGCCGCGGCTGTCGTCCTGCAGCTTGGACAGCACCAGCGCGGTCCAGTAGGCGCCGCGGATGCCGCCACCCTCCGCCGCCACCAGGAACAGCGGGAACGGCTTGCCCGCCACCAGCGCGCCGCTGTTGCGGCGCTCGGCCAGCCAGGCCTGCAGATGCACGGGCGCGATCGGCCTGGCTGCCGGGCCGGGCGGCTCGTCCAGCAGCGCCACCGCGTGGTTGTCGTTCCATGCGCTGAACACGACCAGCAGCACAAGGGGCAGTGCCGCCATCGACGGAAGGTTCAGGTGGCGGAAGTAATAGATAAGCACCAGGTCGCCGAACAGGATCCAGCTGGCGAAGGCAAAGCACAGCAGCGCCGGCGCGGTGACCACCGAGGTCACCTCGACCGGCCGCCACCAGATCGCGGCCAGCAGCACGAACGACAGGATGATGACGGTGACCAGCATGACCACCGTACGCCGCTGCAGTTCGACGAAGCGGCGCGTGGCCTCACTACCGGGCAGGCGGCTGAGCTTGGTATCGAACCAGCTACGCGGCTTCAGCACGAAGGCGCCCAGCGCCAGCGTTGCGCCGGCGCAGGCCAGGGCCAGCAGCGGCTCGCCCATCAGGTGGTAGCGCACCGTCAGCAGCGTCGCCGGCAGCACGCCCAGCATGCGCGGCAGCCAGGCGCGCAGCCACTCGACGTAGGCGGTGTCGGAACAGTCGACGATGGCGTTGCCGGCAAACACGCGGCCGAGGGTCAGGCGCGAGCTGTACCAGGCCGCCAACGACCAGACCGTCACCGACATCAGGAAGACCGGGAAGTTCCAGCCGGGCTGGCTGACCAGCCGCAGCGACTCGATGCCCTGCGGGATAAACACCAGCCCAGCCGAGCACAGGATGGTCAGCGTCACGCTGTAGAAACAGCGCCAGTAGAGCGATCCGGTTTCCAGCAGGCGCGCGCCTGCCGCACGCACGAAGTTATGCATGGTGTATGCCGCCAGGCGCACGGGCCGGGCGGGTAGTTGCAACATTTGAAATATAACCCGTTTTGGCGGGAATCGGGGACGCGATGCTCAGGCCGCATGGTACGCGGCGGGCACATTTGCGGCCGGCTTGCGCCCCGTCATCCCGCCAGTGGCGGGCATGACGGCGGCCATAGCCGTTGGGGTTACAGCTTGTTGACATCCTCCCCTCGGTGAACGGAAGGGGATTCCCACTGCTGGCGTCTGATGCCCCAGACGGAAGCCGAACTGAAACGAGCTCAGCTTCTCATTCAATCCGCAGGATATCTTTCGACCTCGCCGATGGCGACTGCGGATTGGAAAAAGCGGTACTGGTGAATCATGCCCCAGCGCGTAATCGCTCACTGCGGCACTTATAAAATTTGACCGTGAACCAACAACAAAGTTCAACACATTTTTTCACTTGGACGGCTGCGGGCGCTACGCGCCCGGCTCCGTTCACTCCCTGCCCGAAGGACAGGGTTTCATGGAGCAATTCTGATGAAATGCTCGCGGTAATACTTCAGCTCTTCCACCGACTCCATGATGTCGGCCAGCGCCGTGTGCTTCTGGTGCTTCTTGAATCCGCCCACGATTTCAGGCTTCCAGCGGCGGCACAATTCCTTCAAGGTCGACACGTCCAGGTTACGGTAGTGGAAGAACGCTTCCAGCTTCGGCATGCCGCGCGCCATGAAGCGGCGGTCCTGGCAAATGGTGTTGCCGCACATTGGAGACTTGTTGGCCGGTACGAAGGTCTTCAGGAAAGCGATCAGTGCGACCTCTGCGTCGGCTTCGGTCACGGTCGAGGCCTTGACGCGGTCGATCAGGCCAGAACGGCCGTGCGTACCCTTGTTCCACGCATCCATCTTGTCCAGCGTTTCGTCGGACTGGTGGATCGCAAACACCGGGCCTTCGGCCAGCACGTTCAGGTGCATGTCGGTGACGACGACCGCCACTTCGATGATGCGGTCAAGGTCCGGATCGAGGCCGGTCATTTCCATATCAACCCATACAAGGTTGAATTCGTTCGGGCGCTGGGGCGCTGCCGGTGCTTCCAATTCGGTGGGGTGTGACATAATTCTCTCTTGGCCTAAACAATCCTGCATTTTCTCACAGGCACAGAATGTATTCACTCGTGTTTTCGATTTTGTTCGTTACTTTCTTCGCGGTCACGCTGCTGCTGCGCTTCTGGCTGGCGAACCGTCACATCCGCCACGTGCTTGCCAACCGGGCCCGCGTACCGGCCGAGTTTGCCGCGAAAATCCCGCTCGACGCGCACCAGAAGGCGGCCGACTACACCGTCGCCAAGACCCGGTTCGGCGTGGTCGCCACGCTGTTCGGCGGCGCCATCCTGATCGGCTTTACGCTGCTGGGCGGCCTACAGGCCCTGTCGCAGGCCGTGTTGGGCGCCACCGGGCCCGGCATGGGTTACCAGCTGACGCTGATCGCGGCCTTCGCCGTGGTGTCCGGCGTGCTCGACCTGCCCTTCGATTACTACCGCCAGTTCGTGCTGGAAGAGCGCTTCGGCTTCAACAAGATGACGGTGAAGCTGTGGCTGGCCGACATGGTCAAGGGCGTGCTGCTGGGCGCCGCGATCGGCTTGCCGCTGGTGTGGGTCGTGTTGACTCTGATGGACAAGACCGGCCCGCTGTGGTGGCTGTACGCATGGCTGGTGTGGAGCGGCTTCCAGCTGCTGATGATGGTGCTGTTCCCGACCGTGATCGCGCCGATGTTCAACAAGTTCACGCCGCTCACCGACGATAGCCTCAAGGCCCGCATCGAAGGCCTGATGAAACGCGTCGGCTTTGCCTCCAAGGGCCTGTTCGTGATGGACGGTTCCAAGCGCAGCGCGCACGGCAACGCCTACTTCTCGGGCTTCGGGGCCAACAAGCGCATCGTGTTCTTCGACACCCTGCTGGCGCGCCTGGCGCCGCAGGAGATCGAAGCGGTGCTGGCGCACGAACTGGGCCACTTCAAGCTCAAGCACATCATCAAGCGCATCGCCGTCATGTTCCTCGTGTCGCTCGGCTTCCTCGCCCTGCTCGGCTACCTGAAGGAACAAACCTGGTTCTACACCGGCCTCGGGGTCGAGCCGGTGCTGGGCGCAAGCAATGACGCGCTGGCGCTGATCCTGTTCATGCTGGCGCTGCCGGTGTTCACCTTCGTGCTGTCGCCGCTGAACTCGATCAGCTCGCGCAAGCACGAGTTCGAGGCCGACGCCTTCGCCGCCACCCACACCGACGCGCGCGACCTGGTGTCGGCGCTGGTCAAGATGTACGAGGATAACGCCTCGACCCTGACGCCCGACCCGCTGCATTCGGCCTTCTACGATTCGCACCCGCCGGCGTCGGTGCGCATCAAACAACTGAACCTGGCGGCCGCGCGATGAGCATGCTGGACATGAACTGCACCCACGGCGCGTCGGCGCTCGCCCCCGCCGAAATCGCCGCGCGCCTGGCCGGCATGGACGGCTGGGCTGTCGCCGACGGCATGCTGGAACGCCGCTTCGCGTTCCGCGACTATCACGAGACCATGGAATTCGTGAACGCGCTGGCCTTCATGACGCACCGCCAGGACCACCATCCCGAGCTGAAGGTGACCTACAACCGCTGCACCGTGAGGTACGTCACCCACTCGGCCGGGAATCAGCTGAGCGACAACGACTTCATCTGCGCCGCCAAAGCCGACGCGCTGTACGCGCAGCGGGCTGGCGCATGAGCGGGCTGCACGGCACCATCATCGCGGCGCACGGCCGCCACTACCTGGCCGATGCCGAAGGCGAAATGCTCCAGTGCGTCACGCGCGGCAAGAAGACCAACGTGGCGGTGGGCGACATCGTCAAGCTGGTCAAGACGTCCGAAAACCAGGCCGTCATCGAAGCGATCACCGAGCGCAAGACGCTGCTGTACCGCTCCGACCAGTACAAGTCCAAGCTGCTGGCGGCCAACCTGACGCGCCTGTTCATCGTGGTGGCCACCGAACCTGGCTTCGCCGACGACCTGATTTCGCGCTCGCTGGTGGCGGCGGAAGCGGCCGGCATCGAGCCGCACCTGATCCTCAACAAGACCGACGTGGCCGACCTGCTGCCGAAGGCGCGCGAGCGCCTGCTGGCCTACTCCTCGCTCGGCTACCCGGTGCACGAAGTCTCGGCGCGCGCCAACCCGGAGCACGCGGTAGCCACCTTGATGCCGCTGCTGGCGGGCCAGTCGTCGATCTTCATCGGCCAGTCGGGCATGGGCAAGTCCTCGCTGATCAACCTGCTGGTGCCGGACGCCGACATCGCGGTGCGCGAAATCTCGGCCGCCCTCGACACCGGCAAGCACACCACCACCTTCACGCGTCTTTACAGGCTGCCCGGCGGCGCCCAGATCATCGACTCGCCCGGCTTCCAGGAATTTGGCCTGTACCACCTGAGCGAAGGCATGATCGAGCGCGCCTTCGTCGAGTTCAAGCCCTACCTGGGCGGTTGCAAGTTCTACAACTGCCGCCACCTGATCGAGCCGCAGTGCGCGGTGCTGGCCGCCGTCGCGGATGGGAAAATCGCCCCGTTCCGCCATGCCCTGTACAAGCAGCTGCTGCACGAATCGGCCCAGACGCTGTACTAAAGGCCCCCGGCTTGCCGTTCGGCTTGCCGACCCGGCTTGCCGTCCGGCTTGCCGACCCGGCTTGCCGACCCGGCTTGCCGAGATGTTGCCCACGTTTCACGGCATTTTGGCAAAACCCTTATAATTGAATGGATATCAGATATCCACTTGTCATCATGTCCACGACCAAGCCGATCAAGCACTTCCTGCAGCTCTCCGACTTCACACGCGAGGAATTCGAGTACGTCATCGAACGCGCCAGCGTGATCAAGGCGAAGTTCAAGAACTACGAGATCTACCACCCGCTGATCGACCGCACCCTGGTCATGGTCTTCGAAAAGAATTCGACCCGCACCCGCCTCTCGTTCGAAGCCGGCATGCACCAGCTGGGCGGCGCCGCGATCTACCTGAACACGCGCGACAGCCAGCTGGGACGCGGCGAGCCGGTGGAAGACGCCGGCCAGGTCATGAGCCGCATGTGCGACATCATCATGGTGCGCACCTTCGGCCAGGACATCATCGAGCGTTTCGCCGCCAATTCGCGGGTACCGGTGATCAACGGCCTGACCAACGAACACCACCCATGCCAGGTACTGGCCGACATCTTCACCTACGTCGAGCACCGCGGCTCGATCACCGGCAAGACGGTGGCATGGATCGGCGACGCCAACAACATGCTGTACTCGTGGCTGCAGGCGGCCGAAGTGTTCGGCTTCCACCTGAACGTGTCGACCCCGAAGGGCTACGACATCGACCAGTCGCTGGTGTCGACCGAGCGCTATACCTTCTTCGCCAACCCGTCCGACGCCTGCGAAGGCGCGCACCTGGTCAACACCGACGTGTGGACCAGCATGGGCTACGAAAAGGAAAACGCCGAACGCCTGGCCGCCTTCGACGGCTTCATCGTCGACTCGGCCAAGATGGCAAGGGCGAGCAAGGATGCCCTGTTCATGCACTGCCTTCCGGCGCACCGCGGCGAAGAGGTCTCCGCCGACGTCATCGACGGCCCGCAGTCCGTGGTCTGGGACGAAGCTGAAAACCGCCTGCACGTGCAGAAGGCGCTGATCGAATACCTGCTGCTCGGCCGCATCGAGAACAAATAAACCATTCCACCAACCCATGTTCTATCGTCGGCCCGTCGTTCCCGTGTTGCGGGAATGGCCTTTCCAAGGGCCGGCTGACCATTCAAACCCCATCACTGGAAAAACCCATGAGCGACATCAAAAAAGTAGTTCTCGCCTACTCCGGCGGCCTGGACACCTCCGTCATCCTGAAATGGCTGCAAGATAACTACCAGTGCGAGATCGTGACCTTCACGGCCGACCTGGGCCAGGGCGAAGAGCTCGATCCTGCGCGCGCCAAGGCGATCAAGTTCGGCATCAAGCCTGAGAACATCTACATCGACGACGTGCGCGAAGAATTCGTGCGCGACTTCGTGTTCCCGATGTTCCGCGCGAACACCGTGTACGAAGGCGAATACCTGCTGGGCACCTCGATCGCGCGTCCGCTGATCGCCAAGCGCCTGATCGAAATCGCGCGCGAAACCGGCGCCGACGCCATCTCGCACGGCGCCACCGGCAAGGGCAACGACCAGGTCCGCTTCGAACTGGGCGCCTACGCGCTGAAACCTGACGTCAAGATCATCGCGCCGTGGCGCGAGTGGGACCTGTTGTCGCGCGAGAAGCTGCTGAAGTACGCGGAAGATGCGGGCATCGAGATCGACATGAAACACAAGAAAGGCGGCGCGCCCTACTCGATGGACGCCAACCTGCTGCACATCTCGTTCGAAGGCCGCCACCTGGAAAACCCGAGCGCCGAAGCCGAGGAATCGATGTGGCGCTGGACCGTCAGCCCGGAAGCGGCGCCTGACGAAGCCGAGTACATCGACATCGAATACGAAAAGGGCGACATCGTCGCGCTGAACGGCGTGCGCATGTCGCCTGCCACCGTGCTGGCGGAACTGAACCGCCTGGGCGGCAAGCACGGCGTAGGCCGACTCGACCTGGTCGAGAACCGCTACGTCGGCATGAAGTCGCGCGGCTGCTACGAAACCCCGGGCGGCACCATCATGCTGCGCGCGCACCGCGCGATCGAATCGATCACGCTGGACCGCGAAGTGGCGCACCTGAAGGACGACCTGATGCCGCGCTACGCATCGATGATCTACAACGGCTACTGGTGGGCGCCTGAGCGCGTCGCGCTGCAGACCCTGATCGACCACACCCAGCAAACCGTCAACGGCTGGGTGCGCGTCAAGCTGTACAAGGGCAATGTGATCGTCGTATCGCGCGATTCGAAGACCGACTCGCTGTTCGACATGAACATCGCCACCTTCGACGAAGACGGCGGCGCCTACAATCAGGCCGATGCCGGCGGCTTCATCAAGCTGAACGCGCTGCGCATGCGCATCGCCGCCAAGGCACGCGAGAAGCGCGGCCAGTAAGGCTGCACCGCGCCATCGCAAAGCCGCCTTCGGGCGGCTTTTTTTTACAGGATCATAAATGAACAAGACCGAACAACAAAAGATGGTGGCCGGGGAGCTGTACGATCCGGCCGACCCGGAACTGGCCGCCGCGCGCCAGCGCGCGCGCGAACTGACCACGCTCCTGAACAACTCGCCCGAAGGCGCCCCGTCACAGCGCACGCGCATCATCGGCGAGCTGCTTGGCAAGCCATCCAACGCCGTGATCCAGCCGCCGTTCTACTGCGACTACGGCGCCAATATCAACATGGGCCAGAACGTCTACTTCAACTTCAACTGTGTCGTGCTGGATGTCGCGCCCGTCAACATCGGCGACCACGTGCTGTTCGGCCCCGCCGTGCAGGTCTACACCGCCACCCATCCGCTGAATGCGGCCGAACGGCGCAAGGGACTCGAATCAGGCAAACCGATCGTCATCCATGACGACGTGTGGATCGGCGGCGGCGCCGTGATCTGCCCGGGCGTGACGATCGGCGCCGGCTCGGTGATCGGCTCGGGCAGCGTGGTGACCAAGGACATTCCTGCCGGCGTGTTCGCTGCGGGGAATCCGTGCAAGGTGATCAAGCCGATTTCGGACTGATATCCTGCTTCACCGCAAAGCCGGCCACGACCATCAGGAAATGGATTTTCGATCCGAGCCTTCTCTGAATTCCGGAAGAAAAATCCCCTCCGTCACTGGGAAAACACCCCCGCCCACCCCGCAAAATGTTACATTTGCGGGCACAAACAGTACTGGGAGAAACTATGTTGCAGGACTTCAGCATCAAGCAGAAAATTTATGCCGGCTTCGGCTCCATCGTCGGCATCCTGCTTGTCTTGCTGCTGCTTGCTTACAACAATTTCTCCAAGCTTTCCGCCGCCACCGAACGCGACCGTCACACGCTGGAGATGCTGCTGGAAGCCGACCAGGTCGCCGCCAACCTGCTCGACATCCAGAACCAGATGCGCGGCTTTCTGCTTACCGGCGAGGAGCGCTTCCTGACGCCGGAAGTCGACGAGGAAGCCCTGCTCCGCAGGAACCTCGCCCTCGCCATGGCGCTGGCGACGGATAACCCGGCGCAGCAGGAGCGCCTGAGGAAGATCGACGCCACCGCCACTACCTGGCTTGCCAACATCGTCCATCCGCTGATCGAGCGCCGCCGGACCCTGGGCCGCACGGACGGCGCCGCCGACCAGATGGCGCGCTCGCCGGAATTGGCCACCAGCGTCGCAACGGTGGCCGAAGTACGCAGGCTGCTTGGCGACCTGGCCGCCGAAGAAAACCGGCTGCTGGCGATTCGTTCGGCCGAAGCAGCCGAACTGCAGAAATCGATGTCGATGCTGCTGGTCGCGGGCGGCGCGGTGTGCGTACTGCTCGCCATAGCGATCGCGTTCATTCTGGGCCGCGCGCTGATGGCGCCGTTGAACAACCTGACCCAGGTGGTCGGCAGGATCGCCGGCGGCGACCGGTCGGCCCGCGCCACGGTGCTGTCGCGCGATGAACTGGGCGAAGTGACTGCCGAATTCAACCGCATGGCGCAGGCGATCCAGGACAGCCAGGCCAAGGAACTGGCCGCCGCCAACGAGCTGCGCGCCAAGGTAGGCGCCCTGCTCGGGGTGGTCTCGAAAGCGGCCAGCGGCGACCTGACCGGCGCCGTCACCGTCCATGGCGACGACGCCATCGGCATGATGGGCGATGGCCTGAAGACGATGGTCGAGAACCTGCGCCAGCTGATCAACAATGTGCAGCGCGCGGGCATCCAGGTAACCACCTCGGCCACCGAGATCGCGGCGTCGGCCAAGCAGCAGGAAGCGACCGGCGTGGAACAGGCCCAGACCAGCGTCGAGATCCTGTCGACCACCAAGGAGATGTCGGCCAATACCCAGCAGCTGCTGCGCACGATGGAAGAAGCGACCGCGGTGGCCGACTACACCACCCACGCCACCGCCGACGCCCAGGACAACCTGAAACGCATGGACCAGACCATGCAGAATATGGTGGCCGCGACCGATTCGATCAACGCCAAGCTGGCCGCGCTGTCCGAAAAGGCCAGCAACATCAACAGCGTGCTGACCACCATCACCAAGGTGGCCGACCAGACCAACATCCTGTCGCTCAATGCCGCGATCGAAGCCGAAAAGGCCGGCGACGCCGGCCGCGGCTTCTCGGTGGTCGCCACCGAAATCCGCCGGCTCGCGGACCAGACGTCGGTATCGACCTGGGACATCGAGCAGATGCTCAAGGAGATGCAGTCGGCGGTGTCGGCCAGCGTGATGGGTATGGACAAATTTTCGGAAGAGATCCGCCGCAGCGTGGGCGAAGTGCGCACCGTGGCCGGGCAACTGTCCACGGTGATGGACCAGGTGCAGAAACTGGCGCCGCAGTTCGACGTGGTGCTGCAGGGGATGCAGGCGCAGTCGGTCGGCGCCTCGCAGATTTCCGAGACCATGATGCATCTGTCCGACGCCACCCAGCAGACGGTGGAATCGCTGAAGGCCACCAGCGAGGCTGTGCACCAGCTGCAGTACGCGGCCGGCGACCTGCAATCGTCGGTGGCCACCTTCTCGGTGCACTCCTGAGCCAATGAAAGTACTGGTTTTCCACATCGGCAGTGACCGCTACGGGCTCAGGCTCGGCGCGATCGCGCGCGTGGCGCCGGTGGCAGGCCTGAAACAGCTGCCGCTGGCGCCTGCCTTCGTGGCCGGCCTGCTCGACCTGCACGGCGCGCCGGTGCCGGTAATCGACCTGTCGCAACTGGCGGGCGCTCCGGCGGGCCAGTTGTGGTTCGATACCCGCATCATCCTGATCGATTACCCGCATGGCGGCGCTCTGCGCCAGCTTGGCCTGCTGGCCGAGCACGTGCTGGGGGTCGAAACCGTGGCGGACAACGCACTGGCCGGCAGCGGCGTAGCCGGTGCGCCCTTCCTCGGCCGAGTGGCCGGCGGCGAGCAAGGCATGCTGCAGCTGGTGGAACCCGACGGCCTGCTGACGCCCGAAGTGCGCGCCCTGCTGTTCGCCGAACCGGAGCCGGCGCTGTGAGCGTGCGCGACCTGATCCAGCGCGAAACGGGACTCGACCTGTCCGAAGCGGCAGTCGACCGCGCCGTGCAGCAGCGCATGGCGCCGGGCGGCGCGAGCGATCCTGCCGCCTACCTGGCCGGCATGACGCCGGCCGAATTCAAGGCCCTGACCGAACTGCTGGTCGTGCCCGAGTCGTGGATGTTCCGCGACGCCGACGCCTTTATCGCCGCCACCGCCTTCGTACAGCGCCTGCTGGCGCAGTCGCCCGGGCGCATCGTGCGGATCCTGTCGGTGCCCTGCGCCGGCGGCGAGGAACCGTATTCGATGGCGATGGCGCTGGCCGACGCGGGCGTGCCGTCGACGGCATGCACCATCGACGCGGTCGACCTGTCGGACGCGGCGCTCGAACGCGCGCGCCTGGGACGCTACACCCGCAACGCCTTCCGCGGGCAACAGCTCGCATTCCGCGACCGCTATTTCACCCGCGAGGGCAGCCAGTACCTGATCCGTGGCGACATGCGCGCCAGGGTGCGTTTTAGCCAGGGCAACCTGCTGACCGCCTCGTCGGCCGCGATGGGCGGCCGTTTCGACGTGGTCTTCTGCCGCAACCTGCTGATCTATTTCGACGAAGCCACCGCCGCGGCGGCGATCGCGCGGCTATCCGCCCTGCTGGCCGACGACGGCCTGCTGCTCGCCGGCTACGCCGAAGTGCCGGCCTATTGCCGCAACGGCTATGCCACCGTGCGCTCGGCCGGCGCCTTCGCGCTGCAGAAGGCGCCGCACGCCGCGCCGGTGGCCGCCGCACGCCCGCGCGCGCCGCGTGCCGCGCGCCACTCCATGCCCGCGGCGCCGGCAGCGGCAGTCCTCGACACCCCTGCGCGCCCCCGGCCGCAGCGCGCAGCCGCACCGGCCGCGGCGCCCGCTCCTGACTACCGCGCCGTCCTGGCGCAGGCGCGCACCCAGGCCGACCAGGGCAACTACGAGGGAGCGGCAGCGGCGTGCGGGCGCGTGCTTGAAGCGATGCCCGACGCCGCCGAAGCCTTCTTCATCCTTGGCCTGACCAGCGAATGCGAGGGCAAGCCGGCCGCCGCCGCCGAGTTCTGGCGCCGCTGCGTCTATCTGCAGCCGGACCACTACGAGGCGCTGTGCCACCTTGCCCTGCTGGCAGGGGAACGCGGCGACGCAGCGCAGGCCGACGCCTTCCGCCAGCGCGCCGCGCGCGTCTGGCAGCGTGCCGGCGACAGCACGCGGAAAGGCGCACGATGAACGAAACCGGATGCTGGAACACCATTGGCGTGGCCGGCGACATGAGTTGCGGGAAGCTCGCCGACAAGGTCCACTGCCGCAACTGCGAGGTGTATTCGGGCGCCGCCCAGCGCAACCTGCAACGCCCGGTGGATCCGTCCTACCGCGCCGAATGGGCCGCCCGGCTGCGCCAGCCGCTGCCCGCGCCCGAGGCCACCGATTCCTCCGCCCTCGCCTTCCGCATCGGGCGCGAATGGCTGGCGCTGCCGTCCTCGATGGTGGCGCGCGTTGCGCCGCAGGCCACGCCGCACCGGCTGCCGCACCGCAGCGGGGCCACCCTTCTGGGCGTGGTCAACGTCGGTGGCACACTGGCGCCGGCGGTGTCGCTGGCCAGCATGCTCGGCATCGACGAGCGCGACGCCGCCGCGCAGGCCGGCCGCCACACCTTCGCGCGGCTGCTGGTGGTGCAGTGGGAAGGCCATTCCTTCGCGCTGCCGGTGGCGGACCTGCACGGCATCGTGCGCTTCGCGTCCGATGCGCTGACGCCGCCCGCCGCCACCATCAACCGCGGCATGGTGCCCTACCTGCGCGGCGTGCTGGCGCGCGGCGGCATGCACCTGGGCGTGCTCGATGCGCCACTGATCGGCAACCAGATGACAAGGCTGCTGCGATGAGCCACGACCAGCACGGCGACCTGAGCCAGTTTTCGATGCTCGACCTGTTCCGCATGGAGGCGGAGGGACAGGCGCGCACGTTGACCGACGGGCTGCTGGCGCTCGAACGCGGCGCGGTGCCCGACGGCGCCATCGACATGCTGATGCGCGCCGCCCACTCGATCAAGGGCGCCGCCGCCATCGTCAACTTCGACGTCGCGGTGCAGGTGGCGCACGCGATGGAGGATGCCTTCGTCGCGGCCCAGGAAGGCAGGCTCGAACTGTCGCGGGCGCGCATCGACGTGCTGCTGGGCGGGGTCGACCTGATCATCCAGTGCGCCGCCCTGAGCGACGACACCATCGACGTCTGGCTGCGCGAAAACCGCGAACGCATCGCCGCCATCATGGCCTCGATCGCCAATGTGGCCCAGCTGCAGCCGGCACCAAAGCTTGCCGGCGTGGCGCCCGCGCCCGCAGCCGAACCTGCGCCCGCACCTGCGCCGGCCGGCCAGGCGCCGCGCGCGGCCGGCCAGAACTACGACCGGCTGCTGGCGCTTGCCAGCGAATCGCGTATCAGCGCGCACCAGATGCGGCCCTTCGTCGAGTCGCTGCAACGCTTCAAGCGCAACCAGGCCAGCCTGTTCCAGTCGCTGGAACAGATGCACGACGCGGCGCTGCGCAGCGGCAACGCCATGCTGGCGGAACGGGCGGCGCAGGCGCTGCACAAGGCCACTCCGCTCAAGCAGTTCGTGATCGGCCACATGGCCGACATCGAGAATTACGAACAGCGCCTGCTGGGCGTGTCGGCCAACCTGGTCGACGAGGTGCTGGCGCTGCGCATGCGGCCTTTCCGCGACGGCGTGCATGCCTTCCCGCGCATGGTGCGCGACCTCGCGCACAGCCTGGGCAAGGAGGCGCAGCTGGTGATCGAAGGCGAGGACACGCTGGTCGACCGCGACATCCTGGCCAAAATCGAAAGCCCGCTCAACCACATGCTGCGCAACGCGGTCGACCACGGCATGGAAACGCCGGCCGAGCGCAGCGCCGCAGGCAAGCCGCCGGTCGGCATGATCCGGCTCGAGGCGCGCCACCGCGCCGGCATGCTGGCCATCGAGATCGAGGACGATGGGCGCGGCGTCGACATCGGCAAGATTCGCCGCAACGTGGTGGCGCGCGGGTTGGCCAGCGAGGCGATGGCCGCCGCCATGTCGCGGGCCGAGCTGATGGAGTTCCTGTTCCTGCCCGCCTTCAGCCTGAAGGAAACCGCCAGCGCGATTTCCGGGCGCGGCGTCGGCCTCGATGTCGTGCTGCAAACCATCCGCGACCAAAACGGCAGCGTGCACATCGAGTCGGTGCCCGGCTTGGGTTTCCGCACCTCGATCACCCTGCCGCTGACCCAGTCGATCGTGCGGGCGCTGGTGTTCGACGTGCAGGGCGAGGCGTATGCGATCCCGATCGTCAAGGTCGAACGGGTGCTGAAGGTCGATGCCTCCAGCATCAACAGCCTGGAGAACAAGCAGTTCTTCGACTACAACGGCGAACACCTCGGGCTGGTATCGGCGGCGCAGCTACTCGACCTGGGCCAGATGGAAGACGGCGCGCAGGAACTATCGGTGCTGGTGGTCGGCGCAGGTGCGCGCCGCTACGCGCTGGTGGTCGATGCGATCCGCGGGGAGCACAGCCTGGCTGTGCAGGCGCTCGACCCGGTGTTCGGAAAAATGCGCGACATCAGCGCCGCCGCCCTGCTCGACGACGGCGCGCCGGTGCTGATCCTCGACGTGCCCGACCTGCTGCTGTCGATCGACAAGCTGCTGCACCAGGGCGGCCTGCACCAGCTGGCGCGCGCCGGCGCCGACGACCGGCGGCGGGCGCGGCGCATCCTGGTGGTCGACGATTCGCTGACGGTGCGCGAGATGGAGCGCAAGCTGCTGACCGGGCGCGGCTACCACGTCGACGTCGCCATCGACGGCATCGACGGCTGGAACGCGGCCCGCACCGGCGACTACGACCTGGTGATCACCGACGTCGACATGCCGCGCATGGACGGCATCGAGCTGGTCACGCTGGTCAGGAAGGACATGGACCTGCACAAGCTGCCGGTGATGATCGTGTCGTACAAGGACCGTCCCGAGGACCGCGCGCGCGGCCTGGCCGCCGGCGCCGACTACTACCTGACCAAGGGCAGCTTCCACGACGAGACTTTGCTCGACGCGGTGTTCGACCTGATCGGCGAGGCGCGGCTATGAAGATCGGGATCGCCAACGACGTCGCCATGGCCGCCGAAGCGCTGCGCCGGGCGGTGGCCAGCACCAGCGAACACCAGGTGCTGTGGATCGCCCGCACCGGGCTGGAGGCGGTGCGCATGTGCTTTGATAACCGGCCCGACCTGATCCTGATGGACCTGAACATGCCGGAACTCGACGGCGTCGAGGCGACCCGCCAGATCATGGAAAGGACGCCGTGCGCGATCCTGGTCGTCACCGGCAAGCCGGAGGACAGCGTGGGCGCGGTGTTCCGTGCGATGGGCGCGGGGGCGCTCGACGTGACCGCGACGCCGGTGCTGCGCGGTGGCGGCGGCGACGCCGCGCTGCTGGCGAAGATCAAGACCATCGGCAAGCTGATACGGGCCGGCAGCCCCGGCGACAACGGCCGCGCGCCGGCGCTCGCAAGCGCCGCGCCGGGCGGCCCGGTCGGCCACCTGCTGGCGATCGGCGCCTCCACCGGGGGGCCGGTCGCGGTGGCCGCCATCCTGGCCGAATGGCAGCCGCCGCCGTCCACCGCGGTGGTCGTCGTGCAGCACATCGACGCCCACTTCGCGCAGCAGTTCGCCAGCTGGCTGGGCGACCAGCTGGCGGTCGAAACGCGCGTGATCGCCGAGGGCGACATGCTGGCGCCGGGCACGGTGCAGGTGGCGCGTACCAACGACCACCTGGTGATGGAACCGAGCGGCCGCCTGCACTACGTGGCCGAGCCGCGCGACTATCCCTACCGGCCCTCGGTCGACGTATTTTTCCGCTGCGTGGCGCGCCAGTGGAGTGGACCGGCCACCGGCGTCCTGCTCACCGGGATGGGCCGCGACGGCGCCGCCGGCCTGCTCGAAATGCGCCAGGCCGGCAAGGCCACCATTGCCCAGGACGAAGCCACCAGCGCCGTCTACGGCATGCCGCGCGCCGCCGCCGAACTGGGCGCGGCCGAGTTAATTCTTCCGCTCGACGCCATTGCCATGACCTTACGCGGTAAAATTGCCGCAAAATTATAAATATTGCCTAGGTAACCAAGGCAACCAGCCCAAGAAAAGATGCAAGAACCCCTCCAGACCAGTGCCGCGGCCGACCACGCCATTACCAATTTCAAAGTCCGCGTGCTGCTGGTGGACGACCAGTTGATCATCGTCGAGGCTGTCAGGCGCATGCTCGACACCCAGGACGACATCGAGTTCCACTACGTAAGCGATGCCGCCACGGCGCTGGAAACGGCGCTGCAGCTGCAGCCGACCGTGATCCTGCAGGACCTGGTGATGCCCGAGGTCGACGGCTTTGCGCTGATCCAGCAATACCGCCGGCAGCCGGCGCTGGAAAGCGTGCCGGTGATCGTACTGTCGGCCAGGGAAGACCCGAAACTCAAGGCGCACAGCTTCGCGGTGGGCGCGAACGACTACGTGGTCAAGCTGCCCGACCAGGTCGAGCTGCTGGCGCGGGTGCGCTACCACTCGTCCGGGCATATCAGCCGGCTGCAGCGCGACGAAGCGTTCCGCTTCCTGCGCGAAAGCCAGAAGCGGCTGGCCGAGGCCAACATCGAGCTGCAGAAGCTGGCCGCGCTCGACCCGCTGACCGGCATCGCCAACCGCCGCCGTTTCGACGAAGTGATCCAGCTCGAATGGCAGCGCCTGCAACGCGAGCGCAGGCCGCTGTCGCTGCTGATGTGCGACATCGACTGTTTCAAGCACCACAACGACACCTTCGGCCACCTGGCCGGCGACATGTGCCTGAAGAAGACCGCGGCAGTGCTGACCGAGCACCTCAAGCGCCCGGCCGACCTGGCAGTGCGCTATGGCGGCGAGGAATTCGCCATCATGCTGCCCGGCACCGACTCCGAAGGCGCGATGAAGGTAGCCGAAGCCTGCCGCGCCCACCTTGAAGTACTGGCCATCGACAACAAGGGGGCGGCAAGTGGCGACGTCGTCACCATGTCGGTCGGGGTGGCGACGATGGTGCCGGGGCCCGGCGCCTCGACGAACGACCTGATCGCGCGCGCCGATCGGGCGTTGTACGCCGCCAAGGCGGGCGGCCGCAACCGCGTCTGCCGCGCCGAAGGCTAGTTGCAAAGCACATCGGGGACAGACCCCAAGATCGGGGTCTGTCCCTAATGGCGTTGACTTAAGCTTTTGAAGCCCACTTTTTCGTGGCTCTGGTGTTGTAAACAATATTTTGTTGTGTTAACTTTGCGGCGTGATACTTTCAGACGCCATATTGTTTGCCAACGAAGTACCTGAGCCGTTCGACTGGAACCGACTCGGCGAACATTTGCCGTTTGAATGGATAGAGGCCGCCCTTGTGGAGCAAGGGAAGGCAAGCATACGCCATCGTCGCCTCCCGGCGCAGCAGGTCGTCTGGTTAGTGATCGCACTGGCGCTGTATCGCCATCATTCTATCGGCGAGGTACTCGCTGAACTGGACTTGGCGCTGCCAAACGTAACAGCGCCGTTTGTGACGGATGGTGCGGTGACACGAGCGCGCCAGCGACTTGGCGCGAAGCCCGTCGAGTGGCTTTGCCAGATGTCGGCGAAGGCGTGGAGCAGCCAGGACAAAGAAGCCTACCTGTTCAACGGCCTCGTTTTATTGGCAATCGACGGCACCACTCTGCGCACCCAAGACAGTGCGGCAAACCGGCCCACTTCGGGGCCGGCCCTATGCCAAGGGGACTGTCGCGAAGCTATCCCCAGAGTGCGCGGCGCGACCTGACCCATGTGCCCACCCATTCTGTGTCGACGCACTATTTTGTTTCCTTACGCCACCCATTCGAAAAAGCCTTCGCAATGGAACTTATCGACAGCTATCGCGACCGATTCGCTGAAACGTCGTCGATAAAGGTTTCTCGTCTTGCGGAGCTGCTGTGTCGAATCACCACTCGCGGGCGCAATCGGTCATTTCCTCGTTCCCGCAGAAGAGTAATAGCAAATTGGACCGTCCTTATCAGAAAGGTGGTCCAAATGACGCGATCGTGGAAATGCAACGTGTCGGCAGCGGCAGCGCAAGAAGGGCGCCCGAGCTGCCAAGACTTGGCGCGCACGCGCTATCGCGATGATCCGATTCGAAAGGCCAAAAGCATTTGAGACGCCTGACATTTTCGGACACTCCCGTTTGAAAACTCATCAAAGAGAGAACTATTCATTGAAATCGACGACATACACCCCGAATTTCCGGGCAGAGGCAGTCAAGTGGTCTTGCCACAAGGCCTTGACAGCTGGAAGAACGGTGCGCAGCGCCTGGCCATCCCAAGGCACGCTGGCAAACTGGGAAGCGCCGCCAACGCGCGGCAATCGGGCCGCTTGGCGCCGGGCAGCCGAACCGTTCCGGAACTGGAAGCGGAAATTACGAAGCGCCGCAGAGAGTTGGCCCCGAATCGAACATCTGGAACGAGAAATTTAAAAAAGCACCGCGTACTTGCTCCGGGAGTCCGCTGCCCAGTACGCGCAAGTGAAGGCAATGCGACCCGACTACCCGCTGGCCATGCTGTGCCGCGCGTTCGATATCTCGCGCAGCGGCTTCTATGCCGCCACTGGACGCAGGCCCTCGCAGCGCGCGCAGGACGATGAGCGCCTGAAGGTGGCGATTAAGGCAGCCCATGCCCAGACCCGAGAGACCTACGGGCCATTGCGCATGTGGCCGGAGCTGGTCGCACAAGGGTTCGAGACAGGCCGCGACCGTATCGTGCGGCTGCGGCGCGAACTTGGCCTGCGCTGCAAGCAAAAGCGCAAATTCAAGGCGACGACGAATTCCAAACACAGCTTTCCGGTGGCAGACAATTTGTTGAATCAGACGTTCGCGCCGACGCGCCCCAACGAAGCCTGGGTGACCGACATCACCTACATTCCCACTGGCGAAGGATGGCTCTACCTGGCGGGTATCAAGGACGTCTTCACCTGCGAGATGGTGGGCTACGCGCTCGGTGCGCGCATGACGCAGGAACTGACGGCGCAGGCCCTGTGGCGGGCGGTGCGTAGCAAGCGGCCGCCGCCAGGATTGATTCACCACTCGGACCGCGGAAGCCAATACTGCGCCGACGACTACCGGAAACTGGTCAAGCAATTCGGCATGCTGCCTTCCATGTCGCGCAAGGGGAACTGCTACGACAACGCGCCTATGGAGAGCTTCTGGGGGAGCATGAAGAACGAGATGATTCATCACCATAGATATGCCACGCGCGCAGATGCCGAATCAGCGATCAAGGAGTACATCGAGATTTTCTACAACCGCCAACGGCGCCACTCGCGCCTTGGTTACGAATCGCCGGCACGGTTTGCTGAGAACTTCAGAAAAACTGCGCTGGCTGCTTGAAACGGCGGTGTCCACTATTGACAGTACACCTCATTTCTTGCTCACATCCCTGACCGATCGCATCGCATTTAAGGCCGCTGAACTGATCGCGTGCTACGCCCGCCGCTGGCACATTGAAACCAGTTACCGCGAGCTCAAACAATCAATGATGGGCATGGCGTTGACGTTGCGTAGTCAAACGGTCGACGGCGTCATGCAGGAGATTTGGGGCGCGATTATTGCCTACAACCTGATTCGACTTGAAATCGCGAAGGCGGCGCTCGATGCCGGATGTGCCCCGACCGACATCAGTTTCGTGCGTGCGTTTCACACCATCCAATATGAACTGCTTTGGGCTGCCGCCACTCGGGCGCAAGGCAAGCTGCCATCCTTGCTTCAGAACATGCGGCAAAGGCTCGTCACCGAGCTCACTGTAAAACGACCCGGCAGGAAACATGACCGGGTCGTTAAATCGAAATCGCAGCGCTACCCATTCAGGAAAACTAAGAAAATAGCTTAAGTCAACGCCATTAGGGTCTGTCCCTGAGCCTTCCCCTCATATTTCGTACGTCTCGAGCATGGACCCGAGCTCGTTCAACGCTTCGGCGATTTGACGTCGCGTTAAGAGTGCCGAGCTGTGATATTGCAGCCAGTGGCGCGCTAGCGACAGGATGGATAGGGTGGCAGCCGCTTTCTTGCGACTGCCATAGTGAACAGCGAACCCGTTGCGGCGTACGGCCAAGCCGATCAGCCACAGCGCGAACGCAAGCAGCGATGCGATGAGCAACAAGATGGTGAGTCGATGTGGCTTGCGTGTTTGGCTGCTGCTGAGCCCCATTCCCCATTGGGAGCTTTTGAGGTCGCGGAACGTCTGCTCGATCTGCATGCGGCCCTGGTACAAATTAACAACCGCCTTGGCACTGAGCCTCGACAGGCGTGGCGAAACAGCCAGCAACCACGGCTCCCGTTGCCCTGCGCTCTGCTTCTTACTATGGTGGCTCTGCGATTTTTTCCCGAACACAGTCTTGCATGTGCGCCCTTTGGGTACTCTCTTGATCATCACCAAACGGCATGGCACAGGGTTCGAACGGACGTAATTGAAGCTCCCCAGGTCGCGTGCACGTCCCTTCGTGTCCGCGAAATGCTCTTTGCAACCGCGCCAGTCACTTTTGCCACTGGGGGTCACCATGTCGCGGTTTCGGATGCGTCCTATCCAGGCAAACCCGAGTTGATCGAGCATCTTGAACCACGCGGCGCGAAAGCCGGCATCGGTGATGATCAAGGGCTGACAATGGGCTGGCAGCACCGAGCGTAGCGTCTTCATGAACTCGCGGTGCACCGAAGCCGCACCATACTGCGCGGTGGGGTGTATCTCTTCATAGATGACGATAGCGCGGCCCTTCACAACGACAGCCGCACGCAGCACGTGTTGGCTGATGTCGGCTAACAAATCGGACCAGTCCACGATAATGCTGATCTTCGATTGGCCTTGCAAGACGCGCTGCGCGACTGCGCGAAATATCTCCACGCGTTCGGTCGCCAGATGGGGATTGCTCAACAGCCGATCACAGCGCTTGATGCGATGACGCAATGAGCTCGAGCCTTGCACAGACTTACTCATCTTCAGCAAACCAAGCCCGCCACTCCGCGCCGCCTCAATCATCAAGGCAAGGCAATGCCGGCGTTTGGCGTGTATCGATGGGCATTGATCGGCTAACAAATCTTGTATGATTCGTCCTGCATGCATAGTCTGTTCCTTTCGTTCGCAGTTTGGTCGCTACAAACGAAAGGGTTAACACAGCCATGCATGCGCCGTTTTTGGGATTAGAAGTTAACAGGCATCCAGCCTGTTTACAAGCAATTTTTGAGGGGAAGGCTCAGGGTCTGTCCCCGATTTTGGGGGCTGTCCCTGGGTCTGTCCCCGAATTTGACCTGCGCGAAAAGTTCCGCGCTGGCGGAAAATCAGACGAACACGGGTTCCGGGTCGAGCTGCACGCCGTAGCGCTGCAGCACGTCGGCCTGGATCGCTCGCGCCAGCGCGATCACGTCGGCGCCGGTGGCGCCGCCATTGTTGACCAGTACCAGCGCCTGCTTCGGGTAGACGCCGGCCGCGCCCAGGTTCCTGCCCTTCCAGCCGCACTGGTCGATCAGCCATCCGGCCGCCAGCTTTTCGCTGCCGTCGGGCTGGAGGTGGTGCACCAGCTTGGGAAAGTGTTCCAGCAGCGCGGCACAGCGCTCGCCGCTGACGACCGGGTTCTTGAAAAAGCTGCCGGCATTGCCGATCACCGCCGGGTCGGGCAGCTTGCGCTGCCGGATCGCGACCACGGCCTCGCTGACTTGGCGCGCGCTCGGCGCAGCAATCCCCGCATCGGCCACCGCCTGCGCCAGTTCGGCGTAGCGCAAATTCGGCTGCCAGTCGCGCGGCAGCGCGAAGGTGACGTCGACGATCACCAGCCCCTGCCCTTCCCCATGCTTGAACACGCTGTCGCGGTAGCCGAAGCGGCAGGCGGCCGCGTCCATGCTGCGCAGCGCGCCGGTGCGCAGGTCGTACACCGTCAGCGAATGGAACACGTCCTTGACCTCGGCCCCGTAGGCGCCGATGTTCTGGATCGGCGCGGCGCCGACAGTGCCGGGAATCAGCGACAGGTTTTCCAGCCCGCCCAAGCCCTGGTCCAGCGTGTACTGGACGAAGCCGTGCCAGTTCTCGCCGGCGGCGGCCCGCACCAGTACGTGGCCGCCCGCCTCGCCGACAATCTCGCGCCCTTCGCTGCGCATGTGCAGCACCAGGCCGTCGAAGTCGCCCGTCAGCAACACGTTGCTGCCGCCGCCCAGCACCAGCCGCCGCATGCCGGCGAGCACCGGATCGGCCATGACGGCGGCCAGGTCGGCCGCGCCGCGCACCGCCAGGTAGCGGCTGGCGCGCGCGGCAATGCCGAAGGTATTCAGGGATTCGAGCGAAAAATCGTGGGCGATGGCGAGGTCTGCTTGCATGGGATACCGTGTTTTTGCCAGATTATAGGGCGAAAGGCCGAAAAATCCGTCTCGGAGCCGGGACGAGCCCCGGTTGTCCGTTAAAATATCGGCATTCTACATTTAGCAAGCAAAACAAAGAGGAAACAATATGCCGTCTTTTGATGTCGTCTCCGAAGCAGACATGGTCGAAGTGAAGAACGCGGTCGAACAGGCCAACAAGGAAATCATCACCCGTTTCGATTTCAAGGGCAGTTCCGCCAAGGTCGAACAGAAGGAAGCCGAACTGACCGCCTTCGCGGATTCCGACTTCCAGCTGTCCCAGGTGCGCGATGTCCTGATCAACAAGATGTCCAAGCGTAAGGTCGACGTGCGCTTCCTCGACGAAGGCAAGATCGAGAAGATCGGCGGCGACAAGGTCAAGCAGGTCATCAAGGTGAAAAACGGCATCGAGACCGAGGACGCCAAGAAGATCGTCAAGGTCATCAAGGAAAGCAAGATGAAGGTGCAGGCCAGCATCCAGGGCGAGTCGGTGCGCGTCACCGGCGCCAAGCGCGACGACCTGCAGGCGGCCATGGCCATGCTGCGCAAGGACGTGCCGGACATGCCGCTGGAATTCAATAATTTCCGCGACTGACAGGCAGGGACCCGGTTCGGAATACCCGGGCCGGGAAAGCACCATGGAGTAGAATGGAGGGTGCGCGTTCGCGCGCGGCAAGCCGTGCTGGCGCATTCCAGAATCTGGGTAGTTTAAGGATAGCAATGAAACGTGTTGATGATTTCCGCCTGCGTCTGGGCAACAAGGAATATGTACCCATCATGATTGGCGGAATGGGTGTCGATATTTCGACCTCGGAACTGGCGCTGGAGGCCGCGCGCCTGGGCGGCATCGGCCATATTTCCGATGCCATGGTCCCGGACGTGTCGGACCGCAAGTTCGATACGACCTTTGTCAAGGACAAGACCAAGACCTACAAGTTCAACATCAACAACATGGACAAGGCCGTGGTGCAGTTCGACCTCGACCGCCTGGCCGAAGCGACCCGCCTGCACGTGGGCGCGACCATGGAAGCCAAGCGCGGCGACGGCCTGATCTTCGTGAACTGCATGGAAAAGCTGACCATGAATGCGCCAAGGGAAACCCTGCGCACCCGCCTGTCGTCGGCGCTGGACGCGGGCATCGACGGCATCACCATGTCGGCCGGCCTGCACCTGGGCTCGTTCGCCCTGATCGAAGACCATCCGCGCTTCCGCGATGCCTACCTGGGCGTCATCGTGTCGTCGGTGCGCGCGCTGCAGCTGTTCCTGCGCAAGGTATCGAAGCTGAACCGCTTGCCGGACTACATCATCGTCGAAGGCCCGCTGGCCGGCGGCCACCTCGGCTTCGGCCTCGACTGGGCCGAGTACGACCTGCACACCATCATGGACGAGATCCATGCCTACATGCGCGCCGAGCAGCTCGACATCCCCGTCATCGCGGCGGGCGGCATCTTCACCGGCACCGATGCGGTCGGCTTCCTTGAAAAAGGCGCCGGCGGCGTGCAGGTGGCAACCCGCTTCACCGTCACCCATGAGTGCGGCTTGCCCGACAGCGTCAAGCAGGAATACTTCAAGGCGTCGGAAGAAGACATCATCGTCAACGGCATCTCGCCGACCGGCTATCCGATGCGCATGCTGAAGAACACCCCGGCGATCGGTTCGGGCATCCGCCCTGGCTGCGAGTCCTATGGCTACCTGCTGGACGCGACCGGCAACTGCTCCTACATCAACGCGTACAACCGCGAAGTGATGGCCAATCCGGACGCCAAGCAGGTGGTGGTGATGGACAAGACCTGCCTGTGCACGCACATGCGCAACTTCAACTGCTGGACTTGTGGTCACTACACCTACAAGCTGAAGGACACCACCCACAAGCTGGCCGACGGCACTTACCAGGTCCTGTCCGCCGAACACGTTTTCAAGGACTACCAGTTCAGCGTCGACAACCAGATCGCCCTGCCGGAAAAGCAGGAAGCCGCCACCGCCTAGACAGGCTGCCGCCGCATCCAGGGGCCGCGTTTTTACGCGGCCTTTTTCATTGCCGCACGTTAAGCAACCAAGAGTTGGCAGCCTCGAAGCATATCTGGCACCATCGAACCTATCAGTTACCGACGTGTCCAACCCTTACGTTTAAGGGGACTACATGCTTGTCAGCGAAGATACTGTTCTTGCGGCCATGCTCACGGACGTTTGCGGCGTGATCACAAGCTGGAATGAAGGCTGCGAAAACATGTTCGGTATCCCCGCGCAAGACGCCCTCGCAAGGGAGCTCGCCAGCCTGCTGGTGCTGGACGGCGATGACCTCGCGCAGCGCTGGGACCGGCGCGGCGCCCACACCGATGCGCTCGAACTGGCCATCCGCATGCCGGACGGCAGCCAGCGCCCCACTGAACTGACGCTGATCCCCCAGTCCGGCGCCGACGGCGCGGTCACCGGCTTTGTCGCCGTCCTGGTGGCCGAGCCAGACGGCGGCGAGCTGTCGGTGGTCGGGCGCATGCCGATCCGCAGCGTGATCGACGTGTTGCCCGGCACTTTCTACATCGTGCGCGAGGACGGCACCTTCGCCCTGTGGAACAAGACGCTGGAGCGGGTCACCGCCATGACGCCCGAAGAACTCAAGGTTGCGCACGCGCTCGACATGTACGACATCACCGAAAAGCGCATCATCGCGGCCAAGATCCGCGACGTGTTCGAGAACGACGCCGAAGCCCAGGTCGAGGCCAACTATCTCGACAAGTACGGCAACGCCACGCCCTACCTGCTGTGCGGCGCGCGCATCACCTGCCGCGGCACCCACTACCTGTGCGGCATGGGCATCGACATTTCCGAGCGGCGCGAGCAGGAAGAAAACCTGCTGCTGCGCGAACGCGCCCTGCATGCCACCAGCAACGGGCTGGTCATCACCCGCTGCACCGAGGGCGACAACCCGATCGAATACGTCAACCCGGCGTTCGAGCGCATCTCCGGCTATGCGGCGGCCGAAGTCATCGGCCACGACCCGCGCTTCATGGCGGCGCCGGGCCTCGACGGAGACGAGCGCCAGCGCCTGCGCAAGGCCATCCGCGGGAGGCACGAGGCCAAGGTGGTGTTCCGCAACCGGCGCAAGAACGGCGAAATCTTCTGGAACGACCTCACCATCACCCCGGTCGCCGAAAGCACCGGCAAGGTCACCCACTTCATCGGCGTGATGAACGACGTCACCGCCCTCAAGCAGCGCACCGCCCACCTCGAGCACGAAGTCAACCACGACGCCCTGACCGGCCTTGCCAACCGCACCTTGCTGTGGGACCGGCTGGAGCAGGCCATCCACATGGCCCAGCGCAACAAGACGCTGGTGGCCACCGCCCTGATCGACCTGAACGGCTTCAAGCAGATCAACGACAGCTACGGCCACGAGGCCGGCGACGAGGTGCTCAAGGCGGTGGCGCAGCGCCTGACCGAATCGGTGCGCGACAGTGACACGGTGGCCCGGCTGTCGGGTGACGAGTTCGTGCTGGTGCTGGTCAACCAGCCGTCGATGCGCTACACGCTGCGCATGATCGAGCGCTTGCGCGCGGCGCTGTCGAAGCCGGTCACCTTCGACCATACCGAAGTCGAGACCGGCGCCAGCATCGGCATCAGCATGTTCCCGCACGACGGCGCCAACGCGCTCGAACTGGTGCGGGCCGCGGACGTGGCCATGTACCACGCCAAGGCGGCGCACCAGGACCAGGCCTATTTCTTCTCGTCCGACATGAAGTCGACCACCGAGGCCAAGCAAAAGCTGGAGGACGACATGCGCCTGGCGCTCGAGCGCGACGAGCTGTTCCTTCTGTTCCAGCCGCGCGTCGACCTGCGCACCGGCCACATCGCGGCGCTGGAGGCGCTGGTGCGCTGGAGGCATCCCGAGCACGGCGTGCTGCTGCCGGCGGCCTTCCTGTCCGAGGCCGAGGAAAACGGCATGATCGTCTCGATCGGCAGGCGCGTGCTGGAACAGGCCTTCGACTTCCTGCGGCGCCGCCAGGCCAGCGGCCAGCCGCCGCTGCCGGTGGCGGTGAATGCCTCGCCGCGCGAGTTCAGCCAGCCGAAGTATGTCGAGCAGATCGGCGAGCTGCTGGGCAGGTACGGGCTCAAGCCAGACCTGCTTGAAGTGGAAATGCGCGAGGACGGCGTCAACAGCGACCACCATCTCGGGCTCGACGTCATGAGGCAGCTGCGCGACCTGGGCGTGCGGCGTTCGCTGGATGCGTTTGGCGAAGGCATGTCCAACCTCAGCTACGTGGAAAAGCTGCCGCTCACCCACGTCAAGGTGGCGCGCGCGGCGATCAACCGCATTTCGGAGGAAGCGCGCAGCGGCGCCGTGGTCAAGGCGCTGATCGACATTGGCCACGACCTTGGCGCCACGGTCATCGCCAAGGGCGTCGAAACGCGCATGCAGTTGGATTTCCTGAAGGCCAACTCCTGCGACGAAATGCAGGGCCTGTTGTTCAGCGAGCCGCTTGCCGAAGCCGCCCTGCAGGGGATGCTGTCGGGGAGTGCGGTGCATTAATTCCCTGTTGCGGCAACAGAAAATCGGGGACAGACCCGCACATCGGGGACAGACCCCACTGCGGGGGTCTGTCCCCGATGTGCGGGTCTGTCCCCTTAGCATTCCATTCCCCCATTTATGCAGACTGTCGCAAACGGATGGCCGCGCGGGCGTGCACGGCTTAAAGTTGCACCATCCCAACAGTATTTATCGGAGCAGAAATGGCTTTTCGGCTGGTACAGCCTTACACTGCGTGTAAAAAAAGCCAACTGATGCTTACGGAAACGGATTACATGCAAGCTCGCTCCCCATTCCAGCAATCCCTCGCCAATTCCCTTGCCATGTTGCACAAGGGTTTTGACGCGACGGCCACCTGGGTCACCAAGCTCTCGTGGTGGAAATTTTTCCTGTTCGCGGCGCTGTCGCTGATCGCCGCCTCGATCGTGCAGGAAGAACTGTTCTCGGGCAGCGGCGGCGCGACGTCGATGCATTCGGAGAAAAAGCC
>NZ_QYUP01000184.1 GCF_003590855.1 Massilia cavernae | reverse complement strand
GATTTGAGTTTACTGGTGGATCAGGCCGCCAGTGCCGCGATTCCCGCGAGGGCGATTTGCGCGTCTTCCGACGATTTCACGCCCGAGACGCCTACCGCGCCAATCACGTGACCGTCGATGATCACAGGCACGCCACCCTCCAGCATGCCTTCGCTGTACGGCGCGGCGGCGAACGCGGTGCGGCCGTTGTTGATCATGTCCTCATAGACCTTCGTATCGCGCCGCCCCAGCGCCGATACCTTCGCCTTGGCCGGCGCGATATGCGACGACAGCGCCGCGGCGCCATCCTGGCGCTGCAGCCACAGCAAATGGCCGCCGTCGTCGACGATGGCGATCGTTACCGGCCAGTTGTTCGCGGCGGCTTCGGCTTCGGCGGCAGCGGCGATCTTCTTGACGTCGGCGCTGGTCAGGTACGGTTTCGACTGCATGGGTGTGTCCTTCTATATTAGTGGTGTGGCGGGATTCTGAGGCCGCGGCTCGTCGCTGGGATACGCGGCCCCATATATCGTTTATGGCTGCTGCTTCGCCTTCAGCCTGGCTTTCAGCTGCGGCATCACCGCCGCCGCCGCCAGTTCGCCCGCCAGGATCGCCTGGTTGCGGCCGTTGAAGTCGGCGCCGCCCATCTTGCCCAGCGCAGGCTGGATCACGATGTCGGCGTCCTTCAGCTCATAGTGGTTCAGGCGCTGGCCCATGATCGTGAAGGTCTGCATCAGCACGTCGAGCGAACTGACCGTGGCCTGGGCGTCGGTCTGGGTCGAGATGTTGACGGCGATGATGAAGTCCGCGCCCATCTCGCGCACGAAGCGCACCGGCACCGGCGCAACCAGCCCGCCATCGACGAACGAGCGTGCACCGATCTTCACCGGCTGGAAGACGCTTGGCACCGCCGACGAAGCGCGCACGGCCTGGCCGGTGTTCCCGCGCTGGAAAAGGATAGGCTGGCCGGAGTTCAGGTCGGTCGCCACCGCGCCGAAACGCAGCTTCAGCTTTTCCATCGGCGCGTTCCTGACCGCCTTGTTCACGTAGCTTTGCAGCGCTTCGCCTTTCAGCACGCCGGTCGATGTGCCGAACAGCGGCAGCGCCCAGTCGGAAATGGTCGCTTCGTCCATCTCCATCGCGGTCTTCTGCAGCGCGAAGCCGGACAGGCCGGATGCATACATTGCACCGACCACGCTGCCGGCACTGGTGCCGACCACGATTTCCGGGTAAATGCCCTGCGCTTCAAGCGCCTTGATCACGCCGATGTGGGCGAAACCGCGCGCGGCGCCGCCGCCAAGGGCGAGGCCGATCTTGATTTTCTTCGGGGGCGCGGCAACTACAGGCGGCGCGACCGGCGCTGGCTGCTGTACCGGCGCCTGGGGCGTGCTGCCGCAACCGGCGAGGATCAATGCGAGGGCAATCAGGGAGCTGCGTTTGGAGTACATATATGACACCGGAGGAACGAGAATGCGATTGTAAACTGTTCTCGCCGTTTATTTTCTTTATCGGGCCGGAGTTATCAAGCCATATGGTTAGCTTAGAATAAAGATCGACATTGATGCATCAGGTCCAGCTGCCCAACGACCAGCTGGCGAATCTGGCGCATGTGTTCTCGAAGTTCATCGGCCCTCATGGGATGGCCAGTACCAGTTATCCGCTTGGTTCGTTCGAGCCGATGTACGCGGGAGGGGCGCTGCAGGTGTCCTTGAGGCGCGAGCGCGAGCGCGCGCGGATCGTGTTCGAGTGCGACATGCTCGATGAGGAGTCGAAAGGACGCGAGGCGCCTGAGCGGTTGACCGCGGAACTCAGCGAGGCGGACATCGAACGGTTCGTGGTTTCGCTGCGCGAGCTGCATGCGGCCGGGGCGGGAGTGGCGCAGCTTCACCTGGATTTGGGAGAATGAGGATGAACCAGCGGCGCCAGGTGGCGAGGATTATCGTTCCGGGGATCGCGGCCGGCGGAGCAATCGGTGGTGGCGTAGGCCTGGATTTGTATCCACCCGCCGTTGGAATCGTCGGGAGCGTCGTCATAGGGGTGGTCGTCGCCGCCGCGGCTTGGCGCGCGCGGCGCGTCAAGGCGCGCTAGCTTCCTGGACTTCGCGGTGAGTTCGGCGGATGCGCTTCGCTTTAGGAATATCCGCTTGCAAGCGGATACCGTTTCGCACGCGAATCGCATGCGATTCGAAACCCGTGCTCCACCGCTTCGCGCTTATCCGCCCTACGGCCCGCCGCTATTTCTTCGGCAGCGACACGATAAAGCTGCTGCCCTTCCCCGCTTCCGACTTGATCGTCAGTGTGCCGCCATGCCGCAGCAGCACGTGCTTGACGATCGCCAGTCCCAGCCCCGTCCCCTGCGTGTCGCGCGAACGGCTCTTGTCGACGCGGTAGAAGCGCTCGGTCAATCGCGCGATGTGCTTCTGCTCGATGCCGATGCCGGTGTCGGTCACCGCAAACTGCGGCCCGCCGCCATTGTTGGTCCACGAGATGTGTACCTTGCCGCCCGCTGGTGTGTAACGCACCGCGTTCGATACCAGGTTGCCGAAGGCGCTGCGCAGTTCTTCGGTGCTGCCCATCACGTCCGGGCCGTCGACGCTGGTCGTAATTTCGTGCTTGCCGCCCGATAGCGCCCTTGCCTCCTGCGCGATCGACTCCACCAGCGCAGGAACGTCGACGTGCTCGGAGCGCAGCGGGTAGTCCATCGACTCCAGCCGCGACAGCGTCAGCATGTCCTCGATCAGCCGCTGCATCCGGTGCGCCTGCTCGGTCATCAGCTTCAGGTGCGCTTCGCGCGAGGCCGGGTCGATCTGCATGCCGCTCGACGCGATCTCGAGGAAGCCGACAATTACCGTCAGCGGCGTGCGCAGTTCATGCGAGGCGTTGGCGATGAAGTCGCGCCGCATCTCTTCGATGCGGTCGGTTTCGGTGGCGTCGTGCGTCACCAAAATCTGGCGCCGGTTCTCGAACGGGATGATCTGGCAGATCAGCTTGCGGTCGCGCAGGCTCAGTGTCAGCGGCTGTTCGTAACGCCCCAGCACGATGTAGTCGATGAAGTCCGGGTGCCTTACCAGGTTGGTCACGCGCATGCCCTTGTCGCGCCCCAGCGTCAGCCCGAGGTGGCGCTCGGCCGCGGGATTGCACCATTCGAGGAACAGCACGTCGTCCATGATGGCTACGCCGTCCGGCAGCAAATGCATCGCCTGGCGGAAGCGCGCCAGCCATTCGGTCAGTTCGGCCTGGTGGCGTTCGTCGTCGCGGCGCAGCCGGTACAGGCGCGAGAAGATGTTGGTCCATGCACCCCAGCCGTCCGGCAGGCGCGAACTATGCGGGTCGTCCATCCACGCGCCAAGCTGGCTGAGGTAGGTCAGCTGGACGTAATACTGGGTCGACATCGCCAGCAGCCCCACCCCCAGGCCGTACACGGCGCCGAACAGCCACCAGACGATGGCGGCGCCGATCACGATGAAAGTCACGCGCAGCAGCGCGGGTATCCAGAACAGCAGCTTTGGGTTCATGTGGACGCTTTATTGTTTTTCGGTGAGCATGTAGCCGACGCTGCGCACGGTCTTGATCAGGTTCTCCGAGTCCTTCAGCGCCTTGCGCAGCCGCAGCACGTGCACGTCGACCGTGCGTTCCTCGATGGCGACGTGGTTGCCCCATACCTTGTCGAGCAGCTGGCTGCGCGAGAACACGCGCTCCGGATGCGCCATCAGGAACTTGAGCAGCTTGAATTCGGCGTGGCCGATGTCGATCTTCTGCTCGCCGATCGACACCGTGCAGCTGACCGGGTCGAGCGTCACCTTGCCCGCCCTCAAAGCTTCCTCGGCATGCTCTGGGCTCTTGCGCCGCAACAGCGC
>NZ_QYUP01000183.1 GCF_003590855.1 Massilia cavernae | reverse complement strand
CGAGCGCCTCGAAGCGTGCGGCGCCGGCGGCGCGGCGCAGCACCAGGCCCTGCTCGCCGACGATGTAGAGCACGCCGCCGATCGAGCGGATCGCGTTCAGGTGCAGTCCCTTCGGATTGTCGAGCAGCTGTTCGCAGTGGCGCCATTGTCGGCCGCCGTCGTCGCTGCACAGCGCCAGGCCAAAGGCGCCCACCGCCATGCCATGGCCGGCGCCGTCGAACCAGATGTCGAGCAGCGGCTTGTCGCCCCCTCGCGTTCCTTGCGGCCGTCGTACTGGCGCTGCCAGCTGGCGCCGCCGTCGGCGCTGTGCAGCACCACGGCGTCATGCCCGACCGCCCAGCCGTGGCCGGCGTCGGAAAACGCGACCGCCGCGAGGTCGCCGGACAGGGGCACGGAGGCCTGCTTCCAGTTGCCGCCCTGGTCGTCGGAATACAAAACATGGCCGCGCTGGCCCACCGCCACCAACCGCTCGCCGGCGCGCGCAATGCCGTTGATCAGGGTCCGGCTGGCCAGTGCGCTCGGGTGCGCCGGCTGGTCGAGCGGGTCGACGAAGCCGGGCGGCGCGGCATGCGCCGGCAGCACCGCCAGTGCGGCGGCCAGCAGGCAGAATATTCGGTTCATCACATACTCACGAAAGAGACTGCCGGTAATGCAGGCGTCCCGAGGGACGCCTCCGGCAGCAAGGCGGAAAGAACTGCTATTGTTATTTCTACTTCGACTGCTACCGCTCTTAGCGGACGCCGGCGCCGGACAGCGCCTCCGGCGACCACTGGGCCGGCTTGAGCGGCTCGATGTATTTCAGGCCGCCGTAGGGGCCGGACATGCCGGTCAGGTTGTAGGTGCCGCTGACAAAGTCGTAGATCACGTGGTTGCCGGTGTAGGTGGCCTGCACGTCGTAGGCGTAGATCATGTGATCGAACGACGAGCGGTACAGCTGGCCGCGCGCGTCATACTGGTCCGACGCCAGCGCGACCCAGCTGTCCTCGTCGATGTAGAAGGTGCGCTTGCTGTAGATATGGCGCTTGCCCGGCTTGAGGGTCGCTTCCACCACCCACACGCGATGCAGTTCCCAGCGCAAGAAATCGGGGTTCAGGTGATTGGGCTTGGCCACATCGGTGGCCACCTTGGCGGCGAACAGCTTGTACTGGCCGTAAGGCACGATCATGTCCTTCTTGCCGACCAGCTTGAAGTTGAAGCGGTCCAGCGCACCGTTGAACACCCAGGCGTCGTCGTAGGTCGAAGCGCCGGCCGAACCGGGGTTTGGCGTGTCGTAGGCCACATCCGGCGCCAGCTTGACGCGCCGCTGGCCCGGCAGGTACTGCCACACCTTGCGCGGCTGGACCACCGGATTGACGGCGTCGAACGCCATCAGGCCTTCGCCGGCGCGCCGGGCAGGCGCCAGGTAGGTCAGCTTGGTGCGGAAGAACACATCACCCTGCTTGGCCACCTCGGTGCGCTTCGGGTCGGCGAGCGGGAATTCCTCGAAGATCTCGCCGGCGGTCGCCAGGCTAGGGTGCCGGAGGCGTCGACGTTCCACGATTCGTACTTGGTGGTGAACGCGTGGCCCTGGTAGCGCAGCAGGTGGTTCCACATCACCTCGTTGCCGGTTTTGGGGATAGGGAAGGGCACGCCGGCCAGCGCATTATCGACACCGATGCCGCCGTCGCTGGTCTTGGCGTTGACCGCGTTGCGGGCGGTGTTCTCCTGCAGCGCCTTGGGCAGCGTCACCGGACGGTGGGTCGGGTAGACATCGACCCGGAAGCTCGGGAAGCGCTTGAGCAGTTCGCGGGTGCCGGCGGTCAGCTTGTCTTCCATGCCGGCCAGGTTCTTGCCGGTGATGACCAGGCGCGGCTTGTCGGCCGCGTACGGGTCGGGGCGCACGCCACTGCCGCTGACGTAGCCGGGCGGCGGCGACGCCAGACCGCCGGTAAATTCGGGAATGGTACCGTCCTTGTTGCCGGCTTTCTCGGCGCCGACCGCGGTCAGGGTGGTGCCCAGCAGCCTGGCCTCTTCGTTGCCGACCGCGGCCTGGGCGCCAAAAGCGGCGGCCAGCGTGGCCAGCATCAGGGTATGTTTGAAGTTCATGTGCGTTCCCATCCTGTCAGAAAGTGGTCTTGAAAGTGGCGGCCAGGAAGCCGCGGTCCTTCAGCAGTGAGGTGACACCGCCGAACGAGGTCACGGCGCCGGTGGCAGGGTCAAGCGCCAGCGGGCCGAAGAAGTTGACGTACTTGAGGTCGAAGCGGTATTTCTGGCGCACGTCGAACGACACGCCGGCCGCGTAGTTGCCCGCGCCTTTGTTGCCACCGGCCTGTACGCCGGAATTGCCTTTTAGGCCGCGCGAGTAGCTGAGCGGCATCTGCATGTCGACACCCGGGACTACCTGGAACCAGGTCGGAGTGAAGATGGCGGCAACCGCGAAGAAATCGCGGCTGACCTTGTCGATGCCGTTGTAGCTGGCGCGGCCGCGGAAGAACTGGGCGCCCTGGGTGACCTTGTCGACCCGGCTCCAGACGCCCTCGACCGCCCAGGTGGAGGCATCGAACAGCGGGGTGCGCGCGGTGGTGCCGAGCAGGTTAACCAGGCCGTGGATAGTGTTGCCGCGCGCTCCGCTGACTTCGCCTTGCTGCGGCTGCCCGGCCGCCGCCACCACCAGCGCCGGCGCCACCTTGGCGTTGAGTGCATTGATGACCGCGGCATTGGTCCCGGCCGGCATCAGCAGCGCCGGGGTCGAGTAGAGCGGCATATCGCGGCGGTACGACAGGTCGGCGCCGAGCGACACCCCGGCCACGCTCTTGGACAGCGACAGGCCCAGCACGTCGATGCCGTTGGCGTACTCGAACTGGTACTGGCTGGTCGCGCCCAGTGTGGACGGATAGAACAGGCAGTTGTTGCCTACCACCGCGGCGCCCGGGATCATGCCCTGGCAGATCGCGCTGCCGCTTGGGCCGAACAATGCGGTCGGCAAGCCGGCCAGGCGTACGTTCGCTTGCGGCAGCAGCTCGGAGGTGCGGCGCAGGTAGGCGCCGGCGGTGCCGTCGAGCCAGTCAGGGCTCCAGCGCGCGGACAGGCCGAAGTCGCCGGTCTTGGGCGCGCGGCTGTCTGGTCCGCGCAGCGCCGGGGTGCCGAGCGGACCGAGGAAGAACGATTCGCCGCCCTGGAAGGCGTAGTCGTAGAAACCCAGGAAGGAACCGGATTCCGGCAGTCGCGCCGGCTTCCAGTTGAAAAAGTACTGGGCGGCGATGCCCAGTTCGGCAGTCGGCGAGAACTGGGCCGAGATGGCCTGGCGCGGCAGGAACAGTTCCTTGGCATCGGTGCCGGGGACCGAATAGCCTTTCAGCAGGTCGACCGGCGACTGGCCGTAGCTGATGCTGTGGATGGGCGAGAGCAGGGCCTCGCCCCAGAACAGCGTGTGCTGGCCCAGCTTGACGTTGAGCGGCATGTCGGCGACGTCGAAATTGGCGAACACGAAGGCGTCCAGGATCTCGCCCGAGCCGCGGTGGTAGCGCTTGGTGTGGTCCGACAGACCCAGCGCCGGCTTGCCGCCGGCCCGGTGGTTGGAGCTGGCCACGTTGGTGTTGTCGAGTTTGCCGTAGGCGCCGTCATACCAGGCGGCGGCCGAGACGCGCATTCCGAACTGCTTCTGGTACACCACGTCCAGCTCGCTCAGCCAGTCGACCCGGTTCGATACCATGCCCTTGTCAAAATTACGGTTGCCATCGTCGAAGTTGGGCGATTTGAGCAGCGCCGTATCCTGGCTGCTTACGCGGTGGCCGTAGTTGTACTTGATGGTGTTATCGAAGCGCACCGACAGGTCGGGATTGCCGGCCTGGATCTCGGCAGCCTGCGCCATGCCGATCGCGTATAACGCGGCGGCCAGCGCGTGGCGCGCAAAGGGTTGGGGCGATCGAACAGGCTTGGACTCGCCGGGCGGCGCGCCAGTTGGGGTGGTATGCATCAAAGCTGTCTCCTGATGTTGTAGGCCGCAGTGTCCGGCCGGAATTATGTTTCCGGTCCGCTCATACGGTGACCCATCATAGGAGTGGCGCCGTCCATACTCGTGTCCATTTCATGACGGCGGCTTCGCATTTCGCGACAGGGGAGGGTTGTGGCGTTCGCGGCGGGAATGCGCCATGTTCAGGGCGTGTCGTCGCAAGTGAAGGAATTGGTGTAACGTGGGATTTCGATCAGGGATAGGTTTCGGTTCGACCACGAGGCTGCGACGACTGCATGCCGGTAAAGTTGTGACAATGGGTGAATCTCGTCCCGTTCGATTCTTGTTACTGTCGGAAAAGCCCGCCGCGTGGGCAGCCCTGCCAGTTTCGACGAGTGGGACGAGGAGGAGTCATGAGGTCGACACCTTGGCGCGCCATCGGCGCGGTCGGATGCCTGCTGCTGCTGGCCGGATGTGAGAAGCGCACAGGAGAATACATACCGGTGCCGGGGTCGAGGGTGCCGGGGTCGATGACGCCGGCTCCGACAGCGCCGGTGACATCGGACGCGGCGCGGGTGTTTTACAACGCGCAGCTCAAACCCCAGCTTGCGCGCGATCCCGCCAATCCGGAACAGCCGGCGCTGGCTCACAGCCAGGCCGCTACCTTGCGCTTCGGTATCGGTCCAAAGGTGGCGGGCTCGGTCCTTGCCGAAGTGGAGCCGAATCCGGTCATCGTAAAAAGCAAGGAAGACGTGCCGCTGACCGTGGTGCTGCATTGCGGCTTTTGCGAGCCCCACGCCGAATCACTGAAAACAATGACGTTCCGCGCCACGACGAAGAGAACCGAGGACGTTATTTTCCGGTTCACGCCACAAAAGAAAGAAGGCCAGTCCAGCTACGGGGACAAGCTCCAGATCACAATCATCAACGACAAGACCGGACGCGCCTACGACCGGCTGACGATTCCAGTAACGATCGGCCTGGCCGAAGCCACGTCAGCCAATGCGGCGATGCCGGCGATCGACCTGGGCCGGCCGGCCGGCAGCGACTTGCGGGTCTGGGAATCGGACGTCATCCTCTATGCGCGCGCCGAAGCGACAAACAAGGTCACCGTCGAGGTCCAGCCGGTCAGCGACAAGTTGAAGACCCTGCTCAACGGCCTGGCACTGGATCAGGACGGCAAGCGGCGCGTATTCAATAGCGGCGTCAAGGATGCGGACCTGGTCCAGGCGATGAGCAATTCCGCTTATGGCGCGATGGCGGCCGTCAGCATGCAGGGCGCGCTGCTCAAGAAGTTCAGCGCCACCGGCGCCGACGCCATCGTCTCCGAAGAACATCAGCTTACGCTCAAGCTGGATCCGTCGGAGCTGGCGGGCGTCGCCGATGTCCTGGGCGCAGTCGGACAAAGGCTGCACCGCCACCTGTTTGGCGGCAACGCCCACAAGGATTTGCGCACGCTGATTGGCAGGATCGAAGCGGCCGCTGCGGAAACGGGTAAGCCGGGCGACCGGCCGCTGCGCCTGACCATCGTGACGGACGACTTGTCGCTCCCATGGCAATACCTGCACCCGCAGGGGGCCGATGTCGACGTGAACAAATTCTGGGGAATGCGCTTCAGCATCAGCGTTCAGCGTGCGAGCAATGGCGCGCCCGGCAAGGGACTCGATCAGGATGTGTTCGGCAAGCGCAGGGTGATCTTCGCCCAGTACGGCACGAGTACCGACAAAACCATTCCCCATGCCGAACAGCAATTGGCGCAAATGAAGTCACTCTTTGATGAGCAGCCGCCCATCGAGCTGCGCAAGGTCAGGAGCGGCGCCGAACTGCTGGAGGAACTCAATGCCGGGCGCAAGGAAATCGCCGCCATCGTCACCTTCCTGCATGCGTCGGCCGGCGACGCGGACGATCCGCCCTACCTCGAGTTCAACAAGGGCGACATTGTCACCAGCGACAGCCTGGAGAATCTGCTTAACAAGGTCTCGCCGAACGAACAGCTCGACTTTTTGTCGCGCGGCCCGCTGGTCATACTCAATGCCTGCGAAACGGGCCCGGCACGCAAGCTGCCGCACGTGAAGCTGGAAGACGCACTGTTCCAGCTCGGGGCGCAAGGAGTCGTCGTGACCGAGGTCTCGGTCTGGATCAACCTCGGGCACGAGGTGGCGACCCAGCTGTTGGCGCGCCTCGACAAGGGCGAACCCGCCAGCGACGCCCTGACTGCGGTCAGGCGCGAGCTGTACAAGGAGAAAGCAAATCCGCTTGACCTGCTGTACGTGTACTACGGCGACCCTGCCGCGACGCTGCATCGATAACCCACTGTCGGGAGCTGCCATGATTGACGATCCACATCGCCGTGCCTTCATTGCCAGTGCCATCGCCTGCCTGGGTGCGCCGCTTCCCGCGCTGGCCCGCATCGACCCAGTGTGCGTCAATGATCCCGCCATTTCCGACATGGCGAAGCCGCTGACCATCGACACCCATACCCACTTCTTCAACGGCAGGGACCTGCAGGTGAAGGAGTTCCTGTCGCAGACCACTGTCGGGCCCGATTCCGAGCTCTACCCGCTCGTCAAAGGCTTGGGCGGCATGCTGCAGGGCCTGGCCTGGCACCTGGCGCCCGATGCGCAATCCGAACGGCGCGCGATGGCGCAATACGCCGATCGCCTCAGGCATTGCACCGGCGCCAGCCAGCTGCGCGGCATCGCCGATCCCGCCTTCGAGCAAGGCTATGCGCTCGGGCGCGCTGAACTGCAGCGCACGGCTAGCGAACTGAAACAGACGAGCGACGGCGCCGCGGTGCTCGCCGCCAAGCCGGGAGACGACGGCCTTGGCGCCGTGATCGATGCGTTGCCGGCGTCGTACGACGCGTTCGAGACGGAGAGCACGAAGGGCACCTCTGTGCTCGGCAGCAATCCGTCGCTGCTGGGCTATGTGCAGTTCGTACTGCATCATTTCAATCACCGGCATGTGAATGCCATCGACTACCTGACCACCTATTCGCGCAACTCGCCACGCAAGGTCGACCTTGCGGTGGCCAGCATGGTCGACTTCGACTGGTGGCTTGCCAAAGGCGCGGCCACGCCAACGCCGCTGTCCGAGCAAACCGAACTGATGACTGAGATGTCGGTGCTGCTCGGAGGCCGGGTGCACGGCTTCGTCGCCTATTGTCCTTTCCGCGAGTTGAGGACGCTCGATGCGCAGGGTGTCGGCGACGGCATGCGCATGGTCAAGCGCGCGATCGAGGAACGCGGCTTCATCGGCGTGAAGCTGTATCCGCCGATGGGTTTCGCGGCCTGGGGCAATACCGGAAAAAATGTCTGGGCCGGCAAGCGCTCGCTCCACGCCAGTGCGGCGGCCCCGGATTTTGGCCAGCGCCTCGATGCGGCGATGGCCAGCTTGTTCCGCTACTGCGTTGAAAAGGACGTGCCGATCATGGCGCATACCAACCATTCGAACGGCCCGTATCCGGAATTCAAGGCGCTGGCCGGCAGCGAATATTGGAAGCTGGCGCTCGACAAGTTCCCGGGGCTGCGGGTCAGCTTTGGCCATTTCGGCGACACCGACCTGGAGGATCGCAAGGGCAGCAGGACGTTGCCCTTCCTGAAGCTGATGACGAAGGACGCCGGGACGCCCGGCACGAATACGTTTGCCGACAGCGGCTACTT
>NZ_QYUP01000182.1 GCF_003590855.1 Massilia cavernae | reverse complement strand
CGTGAGCACCATCAACGTGACGCGCTGTAGCCTAAAGGACATATCGATGACCGATCAATCGAATTACGTGCCACCGAAGGTCTGGACCCCGCCGGCATCGTCCGGCGGCACGTTTGCAAACATCAACCGCCCGGTCGCAGGCCCCACGCACGAGAAGGTCCTCCCTGTCGGCAAACATCCGCTGCAACTGTATTCGCTGGCGACTCCGAACGGCATTAAGGTTACGATCATGCTGGAGGAGCTACTCGCGCTCGGGCATGCGGGCGCCGAGTACGACGCATGGCTAATCCGCATCAACGATGGCGAGCAGTTCTCCACTGGCTTCGTCGAGATCAACCCGAACTCGAAGATTCCGGCACTGGTCGACCATAGTGGCGACAAACCGCTGCGCGTGTTCGAATCAGGCGCGATACTGGTGTACCTGGCCGAGAAGTTCAACGCATTCCTGCCTACGGAAATCGCGGCGCGCACCGAGACGCTGAACTGGCTGTTCTGGCAAATGGGATCGGCGCCATTCCTGGGCGGCGGCTTCGGCCACTTCTATGCCTACGCGCCCGAGAAGCTGGAATATCCGATCGACCGCTACGCCATGGAAGTCAAGCGCCAGCTCGATGTGCTCGACCGCCAGCTGGCCGGAAACCGCTACGTCGCCGGTAGCGAGTACACCATCGCCGACATGGCGATCTGGCCGTGGTACGGCGGCCTGCTGCGCGGGGAAATGTACGAGGCGGCTGAATTCCTGTCGGTCCATGAATACAAGAACGTCAAGCGCTGGACCGACGAGGTGGGAGCGCGCCCTGCGGTCATTCGCGGCCGCAAGGTCAATCGGGTGCGCGGCGATCCTGCCGAACAAGTGCCCGAACGGCACGACGCGTCGGATCTCGACTAAACCCGGTTTAAGACACGAAAACAGCTGGATCCATCTGTTTCAAGTCCGCGCTCAGCGCGGGTTTGAAATCCATTTGTCCCAGCACGTCGCGCTCCAGGTCAATACCGGGTGCGATTTCGATCAGCTCAAGCCCGGTGGCGGTCAGCCGGAACACGCAGCGCTCGGTCACGTACAGGGCGTCCTGCCCGCGCGCATAGGCGTGCTCGCCCGAATAGGTGCGGTGCTCGACGTCATCGACGAACTTGCGCGTGTGGCCTTCGTGCACGATGCGCAGGCGGCCATCTTCCACCGCCACTTCCAGTCCGCCCGCCGTGAACGTCCCGACGAAGACTACCTTCCTCGCATTCTGACTGATATTAATGAAGCCTCCAGCGCCAGCCAGGCGCGAGCCGAACTTGCTGACGTTGAGGTTGCCGAAGCGGTCGGCCTGCGCGAGGCCCAGTACCGCGACATCGAGCCCGCCGCCATCGTAGAAGTCGAACTGGTATGGCTGGTCAATCACCGCGTCGGCATTCACCGACACGCCGAAGTCGAGTCCCGCCGCGGGCATGCCGCCGATGACGCCCGCTTCCGCCGTCAGCGTGATCTTGTCAAGCATGTTGCGTTCGGCCGCGGCCTGCGATACGCCTTCGGGCATGCCGATGCCGAGATTGACGACGTCTCCTTCGCGCAGTTCCATCAATGCGCGGCGTGCGATGATCACGCGTTCGTCCAGCGCCACCGGCTCGATCGAGGACATCGGCACGCGCACGCGGCCGGCGTAGGCTTCGCTGTACTCGGTGGCGAAGGTCTGCATGTGGTACTCGGGCTTTTCGGCGGCCACCACGCAGTCGACCAGGATGCCGGGAATCTTGACCTGGCGCGGGTCGAGCTGCCCGGCCTCGACGACGCGTTCGACCTGGACGATCACCAGTCCGCGCGAATTGTGGGCGGCCATCGCGATGGCGAGCGCTTCGAGCGTCAGGGCTTCCTTCTCCATCGTCACGTTACCGTTCGTGTCGGCGGTGGTGCCGCGAATGATGGCGACGTTCACCGGCTGCGCCTTGTAGAACAGGTATTCCTCGCCGCCGATGGTCATCAGTTCCACCATGTCCTCGCGCGCGCTGGCGTTGATCCTGCCGCCGCCGTAGCGCGGGTCGACGAAGGTGCCGATGCCGACCGACGACAGCAGGCCGGGCTTTCCGGCCGCGGTGTCGCGGAACAACTGGCTGATGACGCCTTGCGGCAGGTTCCAGGCTTCGATCTTGTCGTGGATGGCGAGCGCCTGCAGCTTGGGTACCAGCGCCCAGTGGCCGCCGATCACGCGCTTGACCAGGCCTTCGTGCGCGAGGTGGTTCAGGCCGCGGTCGGCGCCGTCGCCCTGCCCTGCCCTGCTGCGTAGATTAGCGTGAGCTTACGCGGCAGGCCGGTGGAGGTGAAGCGCTGTTCGAGCGCGACGGCGATGTTTTCAGCAAAACCGACGCCCACAAAACCGCCAGTGGCCACGGTGTCGCCATCATGGATACGTTGAACCGCTTCTGCCGCCGTGACGATCTTGTTGCGCATTCCACCTCCATGTTAAGGATTCTCGCTGTCCTCTGTTTCTATCTCCGGTCCAAGCAGCAGTTGCGCCGCTTCGCTCGGCAGCGCCTCCACCGACTTCAGCTTGCGCGCCATCTGGCGGCTGCGCACTTCAGCGTTCTCGATGTTCTTCGCCGCTTTTTCCAGCGTCATCTTGGTCGCGTGAAGCACGTCGCCAAACTTGCCGAACTCCGTCTTCACCGCGCCCAGCACTTCCCACACCTCGGACGAACGCTTCTCCAGCGCCAGCGTACGGAATCCCATCTGCAGGCTGTTGAGGATCGCGGCCAGCGTCGACGGCCCTGCGATCGACACGCGCAGCGAACGCTGAAGGTCGTCGGCCAGCCCCGGACGGCGCATCACTTCCGCATACAGCCCTTCGGTCGGCAGGAACAGGATCGCGAAGTCGGTGGTGTGCGGCGGCGCCAGGTACTTCTCGCAGATCGTCTTCGCTTCGTTGCGCACGGCGCGTTCCAGCTCGCGCCCGAACAGGGCCACGCCCTCCGCATCCGCGCGGTCGGCCGCTTCCACCAGGCGTTCGTATTGTTCCTTCGGGAACTTGGCGTCGATTGGCAGCCACACCGGTGCGCCGCCGTCGACCACGCCCGGCAGCTTGATGGCGAATTCGACGCGCGCATTGGTGCCGGCCACGGTCTCGACGTTCTTTGCATACTGGTCGGAAGTGAGCACCTGCTCCAGCAGCATCTCCAGCTGCACCTCGCCCCAGGTGCCGCGCGTCTTGACGTTGGTGAGCACCCGCTTCAGGTCACCGACCCCCAGCGCCAGCTGCTGCATTTCGCCCAAACCCTGGTGCACCTTCTCCAGCCGTTCCGACACATGACGGAACGATTCGGTCAGGCGCGTCTCCAGCGTGGCGTGCAGCTTTTCATCCACCGTCTTGCGCATTTCTTCGAGGCGCGTGGCGTTGTCGGCCTGGAGATCCTTGATCCTCGCCTCCAGCGTCGCGCGCACTTCCATCATCCGCTGTGCGTGCGATTCGGTCAGCGCGGTGAGCGTGCGCTGCAAGGTGTCGGCGAAACGCTTGAGCGCGACCGCCTGTTCCTCGCGCCCGCTGCTTGCCTGCAGCATGCTTTGCTGGCGCAGGCTGTCGAGCTGCTGGACGGTGGCGCCGTGGTGCTGCGCCAGCGTTCCGCCCAGTTCCTGGCGCGTGGCTTGCGCACTGGCCTGCAGCTCGGCGCGCAGTTCGCGTTCCATCCGTTCGGCGTCGCGCCCGCGGCCGCGCAACAGCAATGCCAGCTGGAGGGCGATGACGATCGCGGCCGCGGCCAGTGTCAACACTTCAAATAGGGTCATGAGCTCAGTCGGCCTTGTTGCGCATCCAGTCGGCGGTCTGGAAGAACGACTCCATCAGCCGCAGGCGCAGCGATTCCTCGATGCCGACGTCTTCCATCGCCCATGCCATCGCGCGCAGCCACTGGTCGCGTTCACTCGAACCGATTGTAAACGGCAGGTGGCGTGCGCGCAGGCGCGGGTGGCCGTACTGCTCGACAAACAGGTCCGGGCCGCCCATCCATCCCGACAGGAACATGAACAGCTTGTCGCGCGAGCTGTTGTTGGGCTTCGGATGCAGCGCGTGGATGCCGGCAAATTCCGGTTCCAGCTCCATCAGGTCGTAAAAACGGTCGACCAGTTCGCGCACGCGCGCCTCGCCGCCGATCACTTCATACAGGGTCTTCGATTCGCTCATGGCCCAATGATAGCGCGGCGGAACGCTGGCGTGTTCCAGCCGGCGCTCTTTTTTCAGACCAGCGTAAGGCGGCGCAGCCTGCGCGTCGACGACCAGTTCTCGATATCGACCTCGGCCCGCATGTCGTCGCAGGCGTCGAGCAGGCGGCCAATGTCGGCTTGCCCGAGCCCGGCATTGAGCGTCAGCCGCACCAGCGAGCGGTTCTTGGCCGTGGCCGGTGCGCAGAACACCGCGCCGTAGATGTCGCGCCGCTCGAGCGCCTTGCGCAGCGCCAGCGTCTTTGGCTCGGGCCCCGCTTCGAGCGCGATGATCTGCTCGGTGCCGTCGCTCACGTTGTAGCCCAGTTCCGCCAGCCCCTCCCTCACTTGCCTGGCGCTGGCGTGCAGCGCCGCGCGGCGGTCGTCGGCGCCGGCGATCAGGTCGAGGGCGGCGTCGAACCACGCCAGCTCGTGCTCGAGCAGGCAGGAACTGAAGATGGCTGGACGCGAGGCGGACAGGAAGTAGCCCTTGAAATGGCTGGAACAGGTGATGAACCCGGCGCGCCCGGCAAAAGCCTTGGCCAGCGACGCGGTGCGGAAGTGGACGCGGTCTTCCAGTCCCATGGCGACCACGATCCCGGCCCCGCGCGGCCCGTGCGTGCCGAGCGAATGCGATTCGTCCACCACCAGGATGGAGCCGCTGCGCTCCGCGATGTCCACGATCTCGTGCAGCGGCGCCACGCTGCCGTTGGTGCTGTACAGGGCGTCGACGACGATGACGCCGCGGCCGTGCTTCGCGACCTGGCGCTCCAGGCTGGCCACATCGTTGTGCAGGAAGGGTACGCCCTCGGCGCGGGCCGACTGCACGCCTTCCCACAGCGAGGCGTGCGCCAGCATGTCAAGGTAGACCGGCACCCCGGGCTCGGCGATGCTCTGGATGAGCCCGACGTTGGCCGCCCACCCGGACTGGGCCAGCACGCCGTCCTCCGATCCCATGTACGCCGCAAACTTCGCTTCGAGCAGGTGCTGGCGGCTGCCTTCCTGCAGGAATACGGACGACATCAGCATCCCGGCCTTGCTGGCCTGCAGGCAGCGCGCCTGCGCGCCGAGCAGCCCGGCGTCGCCCGAGATGCACAGGTAGTCGTTCCCGGCCAGCATGACGGCGCCCTGCCTGGCCGGCGCCCATACGTGCATGTGCTCGCCGCCCAGCAATTGCTGGACGCGGGTGACGTAGTGCTCGTCCATGCGCTTTGTCACGAACGAAGGAAGGCAGTGTTCGGCGTGGGAAAACAGAGTTTGTTGACGTGCGGCAAGCGACATGATTTTTCCTCAGTTAAAAAGATTCATTTTCTATCCTGCATTTTTTACCAACGTGACATCACTACGCACAGTTGAGGTAGATCAAGTGCTTGATTGCAAACCTGCGACAAGATTCGATTTGACAATTATCAATTTGTGCCACATCAAGCTCCCCCGGGGGCGCGGCGCGGGAATGGCGGATCTCAATGCTTCGTTGGACGGACAAGGTAAAGGCCGCGGCAACGCCGGTGGGGCAGGCGACGCTGGACTGGCTGGTGCGGCAGGACAGGCAATACAGCCATGCATCCACGCGCTTCATGCTGCTGGCGTGGGTAGGCTGCATCGGCCTGCCCGCCTACTACCTGGTCTGGACCTACTGGTTTCCCCAGGAATATGAAAGCCTCGCCCTGCGGCTGGTCGGGGTGGCGCTGTGCCTGCCTGCGGTGCTGTCGCGCCAACCCTTCGGGGCGTGGGGAATGCGCGTCTACATCTTTACCGGCGTCACCTACGTGCTGCCCTTCTTTTTCACTTTCATGTACCTGATGAACGGCGGCTCGGCGGTCTGGAGCCAGTCGCTGCTGATCGCGATCATCGTGCTGTTCCACTTCAGCGTGTTGTGGGCGCTAAGTTCGTATGCGGCGGGCACGCTTGCCGCCTGCCTCGCCTTCGCCCTGGCCGGCGATCCGGCCTTCCTGGCCAGCGCCAAGGTGCTCGAGCAGTTGCCGATCTACGCCTTCACCATCCTGGTCGTGTCGGTGGCGAAGGTCGGCCGCCATGTGCTGGCGCAGGAGAAGCTGGCCGGCATGGCGCACGGACTGGCGACCGTGTCGCATGAACTGCGCACCCCGCTGGTGAGCGTGGAAGCGAATGCGCGCGGCATCAACCGCCGCCTGGCGCGCGCGAATCCGCCCACCGACGCCGACTGGCATGCCATGAGCGAGGCGATGGCGCGCATCCAGTTCGAAGTACGCCACATGAACCACATGATCGACCTGTTCCTGCTGTCGGCATCGGCGGTCAACCAGCAGTTGGAGGCGACCGAAAACGTCTCGATGCGCGAGGTGGTCGAAGCGGTGATCCGGCGCTATCCCTTCACCGGCGAAGCGCAGCGCGGCGCGGTCAAGGTCGATGTGCGCGCCGACTTCACGTTTGCGGGCAAGTACGAGCTGGCCGTGGTGGTGCTGCTTAACCTCCTGCGCAATGCGCTCAAGGCGCTGCACCGCGCCGGCAAGGGGCGCGTGCGGATCGTCATCGACGGCGCGCGCCCGACCCCGCGGCTGCTGTTCATCGACACCGGCTGCGGCGTGCCCGCCACCCGGCTGTCAATGATCTTCGACCGCTTCTACTCCTATCCTCCCAGCTCCGGCTCCGGCATCGGGCTGGCGCTGTGCAAGGAAATCATCCAGGCATGGCATGCCAGCATCCGCGTCGTTTCGCGCGAGCTGGCCTACACCGTGTTCGTGCTCGAATTCCCCAAGGTCAAACTGGCTGTCCCCTCAGTCACGCTGGCCGCCCTACCTCTACGGTCCCCCCCATGAACCTCCCCATTTACCAGCACCCGAGCCTGACCGTCCTGATCGACGACAGCGACAACTTCCTGAGAAGCCTGTCGTTCCAGCTCGACCCCACCCTTGCCAGCAAGGCCTTCCACGACACGCGCAGCGCGCTGCACTGGCTGCGCCAGCAAAGCGGGCCATGCACGGGGGCGGAACGGACCCTGTCGGCCAGCTTCGATGCCTATCCGCGCGAGGTCCCGCAGTACGGCGTGGCGCTCGACCTCGAGCAGATCCACCGCATCAGTTTCCAGAGGAAGCGCTTCCTGACACCGTCGGTGGTGGTGGTCGACTACCTGATGCCGCAGATGAACGGCATCGAACTGTGCGAGGCGATTCGCGACCTGCCTTGCAAGAAGATCCTGTTCACCGGTGTGGCGGACGAGCGGGTAGCGGTGGATGCCTTCAACCGCGGGCTGATCGACCGCTACATCAAGAAAAGCGACGAGAATGCGCTGGACCGGCTCGAGCGCGAGATCGAGACGCTGCAGCGCGACTTCTTCACGGCGCGCTCGGAACCGCTGCGCGATTTGCTGGCACTGCACAGCTACAGCTTCGTGTCCGACCCGGCGGTTGCCACGCTGGTGCGCGAGCTGGTGGCGGAGCGCGGCATCGTCGAGCATTACCTGTACCAGAATCCGGCCGGGCTGCTGATGTACGACACGGCCGGCAAGCCGCTGCTGCTTGTGATGGAGACCGAGGCGGGCATGAACGCGCACTACGAGATCGCGAACGACAACAACGCGCCGCAGTCGCTGCTGGACGCGCTGCAGGAGCGCAGGGTGATTCCGTATTTCCGCGATGGGGACGGGATGTACACGGCGGCGTACAGGAACACCTGGCACCGCTACATTGAAGCGGCCCAGGTGTGCCGGGGAGAACAGACGTATTTTTGGGCGCTGTTTGAACTGAGCGCGGACCAGCTGCCGGGGGAGGCGCTGTCGTACAACGACTTCCTGCGGAATCACCAGGTGACGTACTAAGCCGTCACCCGTTCCCTCGCCGTCAAGCCTCGCGCAGCGTCTGCAGCGGCGGCTGCCTGAGCACATTGCGCAGCCCAAGCCAGCCACCGACAATCGCGCACACCGCTCCCACCACGATCCCCGCCAGCCACACGGTCGGCGTGAAGGTCCACGCGAACTTGAACTGGTAGGTCGCCAGTGCCCAGCCCAGCGCCGCCGCGCCGGTGGCCGCCAGCAGCCCCGCCAGCCCGCCGACCAGCGAAAACTCGATCCACTGCGCCTGCGACAGCTGACGGCGCGTCGCGCCCAGCGCGCGCAGCAGCCCGGCCTCGCGGGTGCGTTCATCCTGCGACCCCATCAGCGCCGCATACAGCACCAGCACGCCCGACGCCAGCGTGAACATGAACAGGAACTCCACCGCCACCACCACCTGGTCCACCACTTCCTGGATCTGGCGCAGGATGCCGCTGACGTCTACCACCGTCAGGTTGGGGAATTCGCGCGCCAGCGAATTGCCAAGCTGCGCGCCGTCGCCCGGCAGGTGGAAGGCCGTCATGTAGGTCTGCGCGGCCGTCGCCATCGCCGCGGGATTGATGATGACGAAGAAGTTGGCCCGCATCGAGCCCCATTCCAGCTTGCGCGTGCTGGTCACCTTGACGTCGACATCCAGCCCGCCGATGTTGAAGCGCAGCGTGTCGCCCAGGTTCAGCCTGAGCGTCTTGGCGATGCCCTGCTCCACCGATGCCTCCGCCACGCCCGGCCCGTCGGTGAACCACTTGCCGGCCACGATCTCGTTGGTGGCCGGGATGTCGTTCATGGTCGACAGGTTGAACTCGCGGTCCGACAAGCGGCGCGCATCGTCGCTGTCGTAGGTGTCGCGCGTGACAGGAGTGCCGTTCACCTGCGTCAACCGCCCGCGGATCATCGGGAACAG
>NZ_QYUP01000181.1 GCF_003590855.1 Massilia cavernae | reverse complement strand
TCCCACTGCGTCCCCGGCGCGATCTCGAACGGCCCCATGTCCTCGGTCACGTCCACCGTCGTGATGTTGAAAGCGAGCGAATCGAGCCTGCGCCCGACCAGGGTCGCGGGAGGCGACGGAAAGTCGCGGTGCCACGGCTGCTTCATCGCGCCCGGCCCGGGCACGTCGAACCCGGCCTCGACGATCTTGTAGTCCGGCCCGAGTACCGCCTCGCACACCGCCACCACCCAGGGGTGCGAGATGATGTCCACGAAGCCGCTCAGTCGTTCCGGATGAATCTCGACGTACCAGCGGTTCGGCCCGCGCGCGAGCGCGCCGCCTGGCTGTTTCTGCGCTTCGTCGAACAGCACGGCGATGTCGTCGCCCAGTCGCTGCACCCAGTCGCGCGGGAAGGCGCTCTTGCGGGAGATGAAGCCGTCGCCGTACAGCCCGCCCATGATAGTGGCGGTGTCGAACTGGCTGTCACGTGGAAGGGGAGTGTCCATGGTGAACTCCTTCTGCGAAGCTGCCCATTTTGCCACGCATCGGCCCCGGGGTACCGCAGAAATGACGAAACATTGCTTCGTAAAAGACGAAGTTATAAGCTTGATTTGTCACAGTTTTCCTGTCATTATCTGGGCTTGGCATAGCGCTTGTATAATGCGGTTAATTCAATCTTGCCTGTAAATATGACCAATACCACGCATTTCGGTTACAAGACCGTGTCGGAAGACGACAAGGTCAAGGAAGTCGCCAAGGTGTTCCACTCCGTCGCGTCGAAGTACGACGTGATGAACGACCTGATGTCGGCCGGCCTCCACCGCATCTGGAAGACCTTCACGATTGCCAACGCAGCAGTGCGCCCAGGCTTCAAGGTGCTCGACATTGCGGGCGGCACGGGCGACCTGTCGATGGCTTTCGCCAAGCAGGCGGGGCCGAGCGGCGAGGTATGGCACACCGATATCAACGAGTCGATGCTGCGCACGGGCCGCGACCGTCTCTTGAACAAGGGGATTGTCACCCCCACAATGCTGTGTGACGCAGAAAAATTGCCGTTCCCGGATAACTATTTCGACCGTGTCAGCGTGGCCTTTGGCCTGCGCAACATGACGCACAAGGACCAGGCGCTGGCGGAAATGCGCCGCGTGCTGAAGCCCGGCGGCAAGCTGCTGGTGCTGGAATTTTCGAAAGTCGCGGCGCCATTGCAGAAACCATATGACGTGTATTCGTTCTCGGTGCTGCCGTGGCTGGGCCAGAAGATCGCCGGCGACGCGGAAAGCTACCGTTACCTGGCCGAATCGATCCGCATGCATCCCGACCAGGAGACGCTGAAATCGATGATGCAGGACGCCGGACTTGAGCGCGTAGAATACTTTAACCTCACGGCAGGTGTGGCCGCCCTTCACACTGGTATCAAACTTTAGGAAACTACAGCAATGAAAAAACTTCTCGCTACCATGGTAATTGCCGTCATGACGATGTCGATGGTTGTCGAAGCCGACGCCCGTCCGCTCGGCGGCAAACGTTCGTTCGGCCGCCAGTCGCCTGCGGCTGCAAAACAGGCACAAACCCCGCCACCGGTACAGGCTCCAACGGCCGCACAGACCAAGCCGGCCACCGCAGGCGCGGCAGCAGCCGCAGCTCCTGCAGCCGCTGCTGCCAAGGGCGGCATGTGGAAAGGCATCCTCGGCGGCGCACTGCTGGGCCTCGGCCTGGGCGCGCTGCTGTCGCACTTCGGCCTCGGCGGCGCAGCTGCCAGCATGATCGCAGGCATCCTGATGATCGCACTGCTGGCACTGGCAGGCCTGTTCATCTGGCGCATGTTCAAGCGCAAGGACACCCCGGCCAACTCGGCGTTCGAAGGCTTCTCCAAGCCAGTGCCTGTCGGCGCCGGTGCGGGTACGCCTGAGATCGGCTCGGGCCTGCCGCGCGCTGCGTCGCAGCCTGCCTACCAGCCGGCGGCCTTCCAGCCTGCGATGCCAGCTTCGGCCGGCGCCAGCCAGCCTGCGGTGACCACCCCGTACGGCGTGCCGAGCGATTTCGACACGGCCAACTTCCTGCGCCACGCGAAATCGAGCTTCATCCGCATGCAGGCCGCATGGGACAAGGCCGACTTCAACGACCTGCGTGAATTCACCACGCCGGAAGTCTATGCCGAACTGAAGATGCAGATCCAGGAACGCGGCGACGTGGCCGAGTTCACCGACGTGGTGTCGATCGACGCCGACCTGCTGGGCATCGAGACCACCGCCGTCGACTACCTGGCGAGCGTCAGGTTCACCGGCATGATCAAGCCGGCAGCCGATGCACTGGCCGAGCCGTTCGTCGAAGTCTGGAACATGAGCAAGCCTGTCAACGGCAGCACCGGTTGGGTGCTGGCGGGTATCCAGCAGCTGTCGTAATTATTAGTTAGGAAAATACTTGCGTGGCCGGAATTGCGGCCCGCAAATGGTAAGATCGAAGCCGCCCGCTAACACCGGGCGGCTTTTGTTTTTATAGCGTGCGTACATATGGCCACCTCTTCGACACCGACAACTTCGCAGTCCGCCTTCACCGCCCCGGTCGTGAAAGCAATCAACCACCTGCTGGCGCAGGAAGCGTGGGCACGCGACGCACTCGAGCTTCACGCGGGCAAGGAAGCGCTGATCGACGCCGGCAGCGTGGCGCTGCGCATGCGCGTCACGCGCGACGGCATGGTCGAGGCCAGCCGTTCGGAAGACGCGGCCAGCGTCACCATCCGCGTCAAGCTGTCCGACCTGCCGCTGATCGCCGTCAACCGCGAGCGTGCGTTTTCGTACGTGAAGATCGAAGGCGACGCCGAGTTCGCCAACACCATCTCGCAGCTGTCGAAGGGCTTGCGCTGGGAAGCCGAGCACGACCTCGAACGCATGATGGGGCCGATCGCCGCCAGCCGCCTTGCCGAAGGCGCGCGCAGCGCGTTCGGCGCCGCCCGCACGACCCAACGCAAGGTCAGCGAAAACCTGGCCGAGTACTTCGTCGAGGAAAACCCGCTGCTGGTGCGCAAGCTGGAAGTGGAAGAGTTTGCCGACGACGTCACCCGCCTGCGCGACGATGTCGAGCGCAGCGCCAAGCGGGTCGCCCGCCTTGAACAACTGCTGGCGCAGCGCGCCGCGAAGACCGACAACCCGACCGGCGACGCCGGGAAATCCCCAACGGAAAATTAATGATCTTGAAATTCCTGCGCCTGCTTAAAATCATCCGCGTCGCCATCAAGTATGGCCTCGACGAGATTGCAATTTCCGGCTTCCAGGTTCCCCGTACCGCCAAACTCATCGACACCGTCATCTTCTGGCGCGACATCTCCGCGCCGCGCGGCGTGCGCCTGCGCATGGCGCTGGAAGAGCTGGGCCCGATTTTCGTCAAATTCGGCCAGGTGCTATCCACCCGCCGCGACCTGATGCCGTACGACATTGCCGACGAGCTGGCGCTGCTGCAGGACCGCGTGCCGCCGTTTCCGTCCGACGAGGCCATCGCCCAGATCACGCGCTCGCTGCGCGCCCACCCGGATCAATTGTTCGCCAGCTTCGAGCGCACGCCGGTCGCGTCCGCGTCGATTGCGCAGGTGCACTTCGCCACGCTGAAGGACGGCAAGGAAATCGCGGTCAAGGTGCTGCGCCCCGGCATGAAGCGCCTGATCGACGAGGACGTGGCGCTGATGCACATCGCGGTCGACCTGCTGACCCGCGTCTGGTCCGAAAGCAAGCGGCTGAAACCGAAGGAAGTGGTGGCCGAGTTCGACAAGTACCTGCATGACGAGCTCGACCTGATGCGCGAGGCCGCCAATGCCAGCCAGCTGCGCCGCAACTTCGCCAACTCGACCTTGCTGATGGTGCCGGAAATGTACTGGGACTATTGCTCCACCGACGTGATCGTCATGGAGCGCATGCACGGCATCCCGGTGTCGCAGATCGACCGCCTGGCGGCCGAGGGCGTCGACCTCAAGAAGCTGTCGCGCGACGGCGTCGAGATTTTCTTCACCCAGGTATTCCGCGACGGCTTCTTCCACGCCGACATGCATCCCGGGAACATCCTGGTATCGATCGAGCCGAAGACCTTCGGGCGCTACATCGCGCTCGATTTCGGCATCGTCGGCACGCTGAACGACTTCGACAAGGACTACCTGTCGCAGAACTTCCTGGCCTTCTTCCGGCGCGACTACAAGCGCGTGGCCGAAGCCCACATCGAGTCCGGCTGGGCGCCGCGCGAAACGCGGGTGGACGAACTGGAGTCGGCGGTGCGCGCCTGCTGCGAGCCGATCTTCGACCGGCCGCTGAAGGACATCTCGTTCGGCCAGATTTTGCTGCGCCTGTTCCAGACCTCGCGCCGCTTCAACGTCGAAGTGCAGCCGCAACTGGTGCTGCTGCAAAAGACACTGCTGAACATCGAAGGCCTGGGCCGCCAGCTCGACCCCGACCTCGACCTGTGGAAGACCGCCAAGCCCTACCTCGAACGCTGGATGGCCGAGCAGGTAGGCTTGCAAGGCATGTGGGAGCGCATCAAGGCCGAAGCGCCGGGCTATACCCACATCATCCCGCAGCTGCCGCGCATGCTGCACAAGGCGCTGCAGGCTACCGCCGAACCGCGCGGGCCGGACAACGAGCTGCTGCTGGCGCTGGTGATCGAGCAGCGCCGCACCAACCGCATGCTTGCCTTCATCGTCGTGTTCGCGGGCACGCTGGGGCTTGGGCTGGCGGGCATACAGCTTTACCTGCGGCTGTACGCGGGCGCCTGACATGCCGGAATTCGAAAGCCGCGATCCCAAGTCGCCCGCGTTCTGGGACGAACGCTTCGAGCGCGGGTTCACGCCTTGGGACAAGGGCGGGGTGCCGGAGCAGCTGCTTTCTTTCGTGGTGAAATCTCGGCCGTCCGTGGTGCTGATTCCGGGCTGCGGCGCGGCATACGAGCTGGTGCATTTCTGCGAGGCGGGATGGGATGCGGTGGCGATCGATTTTTCGCCGGCTGCGGTGGACCGGGCGAAGCAGACGGTGGGGAAGTGGCAGGACCGCGTTGTGGAGGCGGATTTCTTTGCGTACGAGCCGCATGCGGGATTGAACGTGATTTACGAGCGGGCCTTCCTGTGCGCGCTGCCGCGGGCCATGTGGCCGCAGGTGGCGCAGCGCTGGGCGCGATTGCTGCCGCCGGGTGGTGTGCTGGCGGGGTACTTCTTCTTCGACGACGTGCCGAAAGGGCCGCCGTTCGGTATCAAACGCGAAGAGCTGGATCGTTTGCTAAGCGAGGATTTCGTTTGCGTGGAGGATGCTGCGGTGCCGGATTCGATACCCGTATTCGCGGGTAAAGAGCGATGGATGGTGTGGACGCGGAAATAGAAACACGTAGGGCGGATAAGCGCAACGCGCGCATCCGCCGATTTGACCTTGAAATCAAAACGGCGGATGCGCGGCCTCGGCGGCAGCCGCGCTTATCCGCCCTACGAAGTACGTACGACTTACTTGGCTGCCGGAGCAGGAGCCGCAGCCGCCGGCGCCGCATCCTTCATCTCGATCTTCGCCTTGGCCTTCATATCCTCGAACATCTTGGTCAGGTTGGTGCGCTGGACCTGCTGCTTCAGCTGTTCCTTGACGGTCTCGAACGGAGGGAGGTTGCCCTTGCGCGAATCTTCCAGCAGGATCACGTGGTAGCCGAACTGGGTCTTGACCGGGGTTTCGGTGAACTTGCCTTTTTCCAGCTTGCCTACAGCGGCGCCGAATTCAGGCACCATGCTGCGCGGATCGAACCAGCCCAGGTCGCCGCCGTTGACCTTCGAGCCCGGATCCATCGACTTCTCCTTGGCCAGCGCCGCGAACTGCTTCACGTCCGCCTTCAGCTTGGCGACGATGTCGTTGGCTTCCGCTTCTTCCTTGACCAGGATGTGGCGCGCCTTGAACTCGCCCGACTGCGCAGCCGCCTTGTCGTATTCCGCCTTCAGCATCTCGTCGGTCACCGGGGTGTTCTTCAGGTAGTCGGCAACGAAGGCGTTGGCCAGGATCGACTGGCGCACCAGTTCCAGCTGGCGCTGGGTGTCAGGCTGCTTGTCGATGCCTTTCTTGACCGCTTCGGCCGACACCAGGTGCTGCATCGCCAGGTTGTCGATGATCGCCTTGCGCAGCTCCGGGCTGTCAGGCTGGCCTTGCGCGGTGCGCTCGCGCACCATCAGTTCCACGGTGCTGGCAGGGATCGCGACGCCGTTGACGGTAGCCGCAACCGGCTCTTTGCCCGTCACGCCAGGCGACGACTTGATCGCGTCCTTCGAATCGCACGCGGTGAGGGCCAGCACGGAT
>NZ_QYUP01000019.1 GCF_003590855.1 Massilia cavernae | reverse complement strand
CGCGCAAGCTGATGGACGTGGCGGGCCAGGCGATCGGGACGGTGCACGGCTACCGCCATCCGGAGCTGGAAAAGGCGCTGGGCAGCGGATTCGTGCGTGACGACGGGCCGACCACCGAGGCGAGCCTGCGCAAGCTGGCGATCGGTCGCATGCAGCATGCGATCACCAGCGAAGACATCTACCTGTACCGCACCAGGCATGGCGACCTGCCGCTGACGCTGCACCCGCCGCTGGTGATCAAGCGCTACATGACCCATTGCGCGGTGGCGCCCAGGGGCCGCATCACGGTCGCCGAGGTGAATGCCGGGATCGCCAAGATGGCGCGCGACGACACCATCGCGAAGATCCTGGCGCGCTACCGCTGACGCCGGCCGTCACGGCGCGACGGCGACCTTCTCCACGAAATACTCGGTCTCCCCGAAGCAGGAGCTCGGCACTCCCCGGTGCTGGGCGTAGCTGATCACGACCCGCTTGCCGGCCGCCGCGGACAACTGCGCCGCCAGCTTGTCGTCGCGGACCGTAAACGCGAAACGTTCCGGGATCGCGCCGGGCATGCTGCTGAGCAGCATCTCGCCTTCCCAGGTCTTGCACAGCCATCCCTTGCGCGAAAACTTTTGCAGGTAGCCGGCCCGTTCGCCTTCCGAGTAGGACCAGCTCATGGCGATCCAGGTATACAGCGAAAAGGCCGCTGCGGCGGCGGCAAGCAGGGCGACCAGGATCAGGCTGATTCGGCGGTGTGTGGGCATTGTTGTCCGTTTTCTTGTTGTTTGGTTGAAGGTGATGGCGTCAGTACGCATCGCGGTCCGGCGCCTCGGCGGGATGCTGCGCCGCGTGCTTGCGCTTGTACCGCAGCGACGACCAGATCGACACGAATATGAAGGCCACGCCCGACAGACCGGTGAACCATTCCGGGATATGGTACTTCACGCTGGCGAACATGATCACGGCCAGGATGCCGATGGCGTAATGGGCGCCGTGTTCGAGGTAGACGAATTCCTCCAGCGTGCCGCGGTCGACCAGGTAGACCGTCATCGAGCGCACGAACATGGCGCCGATGGCCAGCCCCAGCATGATGATGACGACGTCGCTGGTGATCGCAAACGCACCGATCACGCCGTCGAAGCTGAACGAGGCGTCCAGCACTTCCAGGTACATGAAGCCGCCGAAGCTGCCGCGCGAGATGATCTTGCCGATGGCAGGGTCTACTTCCTTGTCCTCCAGCAGTCCGCTGAGAAAGTCGACGCCCACGTAGATCGTCACGCCCAGTACGCCGGATGCCAGCACCGATAGCTGGCGGCCTTCGGGCGCCAGCGCCATGCTGGCGAATGCCGCCAGCAGCGCCAGCAGCACGGCCAGGCCGCCGGTGCCGTGCTTGCCCATCTTTTCCTCGATCCAGCCCAGCCAGTGCAGTTCCTTGTCGTCGTCGAACAGGAAATTCAGGAACACCAGCAACAGGAAGGCGCCGCCGAAGGCCGCGACCTCGGCGTGCTTTTCGGTCAGGTGGCGCGAGTAGCTGTCTGGGTCGGCGATCGCCATGGTCCAGACGTCGGCCAGCCCGAGGCCGGTGGCGACCGCCACGATCAGCAACGGGAATACCAGCCGCATGCCGAACACCGCCACCAGGATGCCGACGGTCAGGAACAGCTTGCGCCAGAAGTCGTTCCAGTGCCGCAGTACGGAGGCGTTGACCACCGCGTTGTCGAAGGAAAGGGACACTTCCAGTACGCCGAGCACGGCGGAAATCCACAGCGCCGCCAGCATCCCGGTAATGCCGCCCCGCGAATAACCCCACCAGCCGGCCACCATCATCAAGACTACCGAGACTCCGATTGAGAACCGGAAGTGCTTCATGCGTTTCCTTTCTGGTCGGGGAATGCAAAAAATACCACTCCCCGTCAATATTACCTGTTGTGCGGGGCAAAGCGGCGCAGCGAAGCTCGACCCAGTAACTGAAGCTTGTACCTGTCGCGTATGGCAAGACCACGCTTGTGCACTGCCAGAGCCGGCGGAATGATATCGGCGCACGGGAGTTTCAGCGTTCGCAGCTTCCCCAGTTCGATGAATAGACGTGCGCATCAAAATAGCGCGCCATCCACTCGAACGGATCGCCTTTCAAGTCACCCCAATGGTATTCGTTGGTAAAGCTGGTCGATGTGATGGGATGGCCGCGCGCGAAGAGCGTGCGCGCAACTCCGCCTGCTGACCGGCCGTGAGTGACTGATCCAGGGCGGCGAACTCGTAATACTGGTATTCGCTCATGCTGTCGTCAGAAATAGTATTCGTCGGGGTAGATGTCGGCAGGGATCACATAGGTCTTCAGCCAGGCCTTGAGGACCTTAATGTCCTGAAAGTCGATGAGGTCGCGTGCGAGGGTATCGACGCTCGCTTGCATCTGCGCGATGTCGGCATACAGACACTTGGCTAGCGTCGTCGGCGTTATCTGGCGCGGTATGGGCTGGCGTGTCTCACGCATCAGCGAGTATTCCAGCTCGCTCGTTTCGCGTTGCAGTTCGCGCACCTGGCCGTCCAGGACCTTGTTGTACTGCTTGATCCGTTCGTCGCTCATCTGGTCGAGCACGGCCTGGTCGATCTGGTCGATCTGCAATTGCAATTCCAGCAGGCCGAGAAAATCATTGGCCGCGTAGGCCACGTTCACCCTTTGCATCAGCGCCGTCTTGCGCTCACGCTCGGCGACGTCCTGCTCGCGGTCAGGATGCAGGGCGCTGGCCAGCTTGCGGTAGATCTCGCGCACCGATTGCTGAAGTCTTTGCTGTTCCGCTTGCTGCCGCAATTCGCGTGCGCTGGGCTTGGCCGACTTGCCATGTTCGGCGGCGCCCCCGTCGGCCGCCAGCTTTTCCTGTTGCGCGCGAGCCGCCATTTTCTCGGACATGGCCCGGAACAGGGCTTCGGGCGAGCTGACGTCGGCGTCGTCATCGATGCGCACACCGAGCAAGTCTTCCACCATATCCTTGAGCGAGTCCTCGAAACCGTCTGCGCCGAAGTCGATGTCGCCGCCGGCGTGCTTGTTGAACAGCGCCCGGACGTCCTCGTCCTCTCCTTCATCGAGCAATGAGAGCGCAATCGAACTGATCAGGTCGACCAGCTTGGCCTTGTCCTTCTTGCCCATGGCCTTGTGCGCGTGCGCGCGGTCGAACAGTTCGAGCAGCGCCTTGCGGTGGCCGTCGAAAGCGCGCGCCAGCGGCAAATACCCTGTCTCGACTTGGCGCTGAATCTCCGGCAATGCCTCGTGCCAGGCGGCAAGGCGCTTGCGCTCGGCTTCGAGCTTTTTGACCAGCGTGTTGAACTGCTTGCGGACACGGGAAACGGGACTGATCGAGGGCGCGGCAATGCGAATGCCGCTGGTGGAAGAAAAATCCATAGTGTGCGAATTGGGAAGCGTTGACGGTATCGGACGGCCGGGTGGCCGACGCCCGATTATAACGGAGCCCGTCGACTCGCCGTGCGCGGGCGGCTCGCCCCTCGAGACAACTTGATCGGCACGGCGGGCGCGCTTAAGTTCGGTGGATTGAAGCTCGCCCGACAGGGGAGCGATCTGCGATAATTCTGCTTAGCATTTTTTTATGGAAGATTTCATGGAGTTCATTTACTTGATTACGCCGGTGCTGACCTGGCTGGCGGTCGGACCGATCAAATTCCTGATCAACAGCGCGCGCCACCGGCGCTGGGCGTTCGACCTGATCGGCAATGGCGGCTTCCCGAGCAACCACAGTGCCGTCGTCACCAGCACCGCGACCCTGATCGCCCTGCGCGAGGGCATGGCGCACCCGGCCTTCGGCGTGGCAGTGACCCTGGCCTTCGTGGTGATGATCGACGCCAACAGCCTGCGCCAGCACGTCGGCCGCCACGCCGCCGCCATCAACGCGCTGCGCGGCAGCGAAGCGAAGGTGCTGCGCGAACGGATGGGCCATACCCTGGTCGAAATCGGTGGCGGCATCCTCACCGGCATGGCGATCGCCTATGCCATCCACTCCCGGTTTTCCGCGTTTTAAGCCCTTTGGGGCACTAATTGCCGCATTTCAAGTGCCCCGAAATGCATTTCAGTCGCCTAAAACCGCACTTCGTCTATCGAATCCTGCAGTATGAAAGTTAGTCAATTGACTCTGCCGAAGCCCACTGGGATACTTCGGCGTTGAGGCAGTTTACTTTCGACGTATAGCACTATCAAAGAACATATATTCCCCGGAGAATTCAAATGCTGCGCAAAACCATTCTTGTCCTTGCCATCGCATCGACGCTCGTCGCCTGTAGCAAGGAAGCCAAGGAACCAGCCAAACCAGGCGCGGCCTCCGCACAGGCGGCCGCGGGCAAGGACGCCAAGCCGCCGGTCAAGCTGCTGATTTCCCCGGAGGACCTGGTCACGGTCCAGTCCAATTCGATCGCATCGGGCCCGGTGATCACCGGTTCGGTCCAGCCTGAGCGCAAGGCCGACCTGCGCGCGGAAGTGTCCGCAGTGGTGCTGCAGGTGCTGAAGGAGAACGGCGACGTGGTCAAGCGCGGCGACGTGCTGGTGCGCCTCGACGAAACCGCGATCCGCGACAGCCTGGCCTCGGCCGACGCGTCCGCGCGTTCCGCGGCGCAGGCGCTGGACCAGGCCGACCGCCAGCTCGAGCGCATGAAGACCCTGCGTTCCTCGGGCATGACCTCGGCCCAGGCCATGGACGACGCCGAAATCCGCCGCAACAACGCCTCGAGCGAACTGGCCGCGGCCCGCGCCCGCGCCGTGCTGGCGCGCCAGCAGCTGGCCCGCACCCAGGTGCGCGCGCCGTTCGACGGCGTCGTCAGCGAGCGCAAGGTCTCGGCCGGCGACACCGCCTCGGTCGGCAAGGAACTGCTGAAAGTGATCGACCCGACCAGCATGCGCTTCGAAGGCAGGGTATCGGCCGACCGCATCGCCATCGTCAAGGCGGGCCAGCCGGTCAGCTTCCGCATCAACGGCTACGCCGGCCAGGAATTCCGCGGCGTGGTGCGCCGCGTCGACCCGGCCGCCAACGAAGTCACCCGCCAGGTGGAAGTGCTGGTGTCGTTCGCACCGGACTCGCCGCAGCCGCGCGTGTCCGGCCTGTACGGCGAAGGCCGGATCGAGGCGGAAGCCAGCTCGGCGCTGATGCTGCCGGAAGCTACCCTGGTCAGGGCCGGCGACAAGGCGTACGCATGGCGCCTGAAGGACCGCGCCACCCTGCAAAAGGTCGACATCAAGCTGGGCATGCGCGATCCGCGCAGCGGCAGCTACGAAATCCAGGGCGGCGTGGCCGCCGGCGACATCGTGCTGCGTGCGCCAAGCTCGTCCTTCAAGGATGGCCAGCAGGTACAAATGGCAGCGGCAACCAAGGTTGCCAGCGCAACGGCAAACGGCACTGCGCCAGCCGCACAAGGAAAATAAGCCATGTTCTTATCCGATTTCAGCATCAAGCGGCCAATCGCGACGATCGTCATGATCGTGGCGATGATGTGCCTGGGCCTGCTGGCCCTGAAGAAGCTGCGCGTCAACCAGAACCCGGACGTCGAAGTGCCGGTCCTGATGATCTCGATCCCTTACCCTGGCGCATCGCCGGAAACGGTGGAACGCGAGATCGTCGCGCGCATCGAGAAGTCGCTGGCGAGCATCTCCGGCGTCAAGGAAGTGAACGCCGACGCCAACGAGGGCCGCGCCCAGTTCTGGCTCGAATTCAACTTCGACAAGAACCTGATCGAAGCGTCCGATGAAGTGCGCAATGCGATCGCGTCGGTACGCTACAAGCTGCCGGTCGAAATGCGCGAACCAATCCTGCAGCGCCTCGACCCGGCCGCCCAGCCGATCCTGAACATGGCGCTGTCGTCGAACAGCCAGTCGCACGCGGAGATTTCGCGCCTGGCCGAAGACGTACTGGCTGACAAGTTCCGCGGCATCGACGGCGTCGCCACCGTCAACGTCAACGGCGCCCTGCGGCGCGAGTTGTCGGTCCTGCTGCGCGCGGAAAAACTGCGCGAATACAATGTGTCGGTGTCCGAAGTCGTGTCGGCGCTGCGCAACCAGAACACCAACGCGCCGGTCGGCAAGATCCGCGGCGACCTCGACGAAAAGAGCATCCGCCTGATCGGCCGCATCGAATCGCCGGCCGACTTCCAGCAGATCGTGGTCAAGCGCCGCGGCGAAGAGCTGGTGCGCCTGGCCCAGGTGGCCGAGATCCGGGACGGCTTTGCGGAAGTGAACAACGTCAGTATCCGCAGCGGCAAGCCGAACGTCGGCCTCACCCTGATCCGCTCGCGCGAGGCGAGTACTGTCTCGGTGGCCAACAAGGCCAAGGAACTGATCAAGGAAATCGAGAAGGACCTGCCGGAAGGCACCAAGCTGGAAGTGACCCGCGACGGCGGCGACGAAGCCCAGCGCAGCCTGAACAACGTGATCGAATCGCTGGTGTTCGGCGCGGTGCTGACCATCTTCGTGGTGTACGCCTTCCTGAACTCGTGGCGCTCGACCCTGATCACCGCGCTGTCGCTGCCGACCTCGGTGGTGGCGTCCTTCATCGCCGTATGGCTGTCCGGCTTCACCCTGAACTTCATGACGCTGCTCGGCCTGTCGCTGGCGATCGGCGTGCTGATCGACGATGCGATCGTGGTGCGCGAAAACATCGTGCGCCACATGCAGATGGGATCGGAACGCCGCAAGGCTGCGCTCGAGGGCACCGCCGAGATCGGCATGGCCGTGGCCGCAACCACCTTCTCGATCATCGCCGTGTTCATTCCGGTGGCCTTCATGCCTGGCATCTCCGGCGAATGGTTCCGTCCGTTCGCGCTGACCGTGACCTGCTCGGTGCTGGTGTCGCTGGTCATTTCGTTCACCCTCGACCCGATGCTGTCGGCCTACTGGGGCGACCCGGTCGACCACCACACCGCGCCGAAGAAGGGCGTGTCGAAGGTACTGGCGCGCTTCAACGACTGGTTCGACCACCAGGCCGACCGTTACGGCAACGTGATCGCCTGGGCGCTGCACCACCGCGTCTGGATGACCCTGATCGCCGTTGCCAGCCTGGTCGGCGCGATCGTCCTGCACGCATCGTTCGGCGGCTCCAGCTTCCTGCCGGCAGCTGATTCAGGCAACCTGATGATCGAGATCCGTACCCCGGCATCGTCGTCGGTTGGCTACTCGCAGGCCAAGGTGGAGAAGGCGGCCGAACTGGCGCGCTCGATTCCTGAAACCAAGGACACCAACAGCTTCATCAATACCGGCGGCGGCCGCGTGTATGTCGACATCGGCAAGCGCAACACCCGCAAGCGCAGCGCCAAGGAAACCGCGGTCGAGCTGCGCGAAAAAGTGGCCCAGCTGGTGGGCGCCGAGTACACCGTCATCGACGACCTGAACGGCGGCGGCAAGCCGATCCGCATGGAATTCACCGGCCCGGATTCGCGCAAGCTGCTGGAGATCACCAACCTGTACATGGACAAGCTGCGCCAGGTACCGGGCGTGGTCGACGTCGGCCTGTCCGAGCAGGATCCGAAGAACGAGCTGCAGATCGAACTGAACCGCGGCCTGGCCAACTCGATGGGCATTTCGGTCAACGACGCCGCCCAGTCGCTGCGCGTGGCGTTTGCCGGCGTCGAAGTGGGCGACTGGGTCGACCCGACCGGCGAAACCCGCGACGTGGCGGTGCGCCTGCATCCGGCCGACCGTGTCAGCGCCGAGAACATCGAGCGCCTGCCGATCGCCGTGACCGGCACCAACCAGATGGTTCCGCTCGACCAGATCGCCTCGATCACGATGGGCAAGGGGCCTTCCGCGATCTCGCACAAGGACGGCAAGCGCGTGATTTCCGTGTCCGCCAACGTGCAGGGCCGCTCGCCCGGCGAAGCGACCCAGGACGCGGTCAAGCTGGCCGAGAAGATGGACTACCCGCCGGGCTACGGCCGCAAGCTGGGCGGCGCCGGTGAAGACCAGAAGGAACTGTTCACCGAGATGACCATTGCGCTGGTGTCCGGTATCGGCCTGATGTACCTGATCCTGGTGATGCAGTTCGGTTCGTTCACCGCGCCGGTGGCCGTGATGCTGTCGCTGCCGCTGTCGCTGATCGGCGTGGTGCTGTCGCTGCTGATCACCAAGAACACCCTGAACCTGATGAGCTTCATCGGCATCATCATGCTGATGGGCCTGGTGGCGAAGAACGCGATCCTGCTGCTGGACGCGGCGCGCAAGCGTGAAGCGGAAGGTTTCGGCCGTGAAGACGCGCTGATGTACGCCGGCCGCATGCGCCTGCGTCCGATCCTGATGACCACGTTCGCGCTGATCGCGGGCATGTTCCCGGTCGCGCTGGGCCTGGGCGAGGGTGGCGAGTTCTACCGTCCGCTGGCGATCGCGATTATCGGCGGCACGATTACCTCGACGATCCTGACCTTGCTGGTGGTGCCGACCTTCTACGACAGCATCGAGATCAAGCGCGACAGCATGGTGGCCAAGTTCCACAGCCGCTCCGAGCGCTTCCACGCGCTGCCGGCGTTCGTCATGACGTTTGTTGAAGTGATCTTGTTCCTGACCTTCATCCGCCTGGTGTATCGCCTGCTGAAGCGTGTGTTCGGACTGGTGACGGGCCGTGGCCGCGGACCGCGCGGTCCGGTCGTGCCGGGGGTAGCGCGCTAAGCCTCGGTTAGAGAGCCGTAGTAGTGGAAGAGGGATCGCGAGAGCGGTCCCTTTTTCGTATAGTCGCCTGGATTACCGAGCATGGCGGATTGATTATGCGCTGCGCGCCTGGACACGCCCTGCGAGGGGAGCTGGAACCGCTGGCTACGGCCGCGAATGGGCGCGGGCGCTCATCCGCCCCACGTGTTGAAAAGGCGCGGGGCGACGCGCCCGCGGCATGAGCCGCTATTCCAGCTCATGCCTGGAACCGGCCTTACTTGGTGTCAGGTTTGGTGGTGGTAGTGGTCGTGGTGCTTTCGGTCGTGCTCGTTGCTGGCGGCATGGTCGTGGCGTCGGCAGGCGGCATGGTCGTCGTGGTGGTCGTGCTTTCCGTCGTGGTGGTGCCGGTGGCCATGTCGCCCGTGGTACCGCTGGTGCCGGTTGCGGTGCTTGGGGTCGTGGTGGTGGTGGTCGTGGTGGTGTCGGTGGTGCCTGTGGTGGTTTCCTCACGCTTGCAGGCGCTCATCGAGACCGTCACGACAACCGCTGCCAGAAGGATTTTCGTTACGTTCGAAAGTGATTTCATTGCTAACTCCTCGTTCACGTCAAGTGAGTGCCACCGCCGGTTCCGCGCCTTTCGCGAAGGACGGCAACGCCATTCAGTCCCGCTCTGAGCCTGATAACAACCCCATGGGGACCATCAGGGAACCGACGCAGCGAGCCACGCGGCCCCGTTCAGTGCACGAATTCGACTGTAAGAATTAGACTTGGAAGCGTCGCGGCAGTTCGTTTATTTGTCGAAATCGGCATTATTTCGACGTGCGGGAGCATTTGGTTTGAGTTGAGTCAAACTTCGTTGATGTCGAAGAGCACGGCAAAGCGTGTAGCACGGAACAGGCTTATCCGCGGGCAATGTTCTCCATTAGCGCGGGAATTTCGTGGGGGATTTCGCGCGCGAGGTAGCCGAGCGTGCCGAAGCGTCCCTAGGCTTTCGGCGCTGCCGGGATGTCCTTCTGCACGGTGATCGGCGTGCCGGTCTCGAGCAGCGGCGCGACGAAATTGGCGGTCTGGAGCACGAGCTTGCCCCGCTTGCCGATGCTGCGGTCGAAGGTGTACGACGTGGCCGAGCAGTTCGGCACGTCGCCGGCGCGGTCGATATCGAGGATAGTGCCCTCGTCCATGCGTTCGAACAGGTAGCGGAAGCAATTGACCGTGACCTGGTGGCCGACGATCAGCAGCCTTTCCTTGCAGTATTCGCGCGTGATGGTGTCGAGCACGCTGCGCAGGCGCAGGATCACGTCGCACCAGCTCTCGCCGCCGGGCGGCCGAAAGTAGAACTTGCCGACGTGGTGGCGCTGCTCGTACAACTCGGGATACTTGTGCGAGATGCCGTGCGTGGTCAGGCGGTCGAGGATGCCGAATTCCTTTTCGCGCAGGCGTTCGTCCACCTGCACCGCCAGCAGCGTGTCCGGCCCCAGCGCCTTGATGATGATGCGCGCGGTCTCGGCGGCGCGGATATAGGGGGAATGCAGCACCACATTGGGCCGCTTGTTTTCCGGCAGCGATGCGAACCAGCCGGCGAGGGCCTGCGATTGCTGGACGCCGAGTTCGGAAAGGGGAACGTCGACGTCGCGCTCGGCGATGTCGATCAGGTGGCCGGCTGCAGCCTCGGCCGCATCGCGGGCGACGTTACCCGAGCTCTGGCCGTGCCTGACGAGCCAGATATCCTGCGGCCATTTTTGCTCCATTTCCGCCTGCCTTGCCTTATTGACATGGCATTTATCATAGACGGATTCGGCGCTCCGTCAGCGCACGATAGCGCGGCCTCAGGCGACCTGTTCGTCGCTGTCCAGGTCGAGTTCGGCGTCGCTGTTGAACACCGCCATGTCGGTCTCGCCGAGCAGCCGGCTGGTGACGGTGCCCGCCGTGATCGAGCCGCTGACGTTGAGCGCGGTGCGTCCCATGTCGATCAATGGTTCGATGGAAATGAGCAGGCCGGCCAGCGCCACCGGCAGGCCGAGCGAGGACAGCACGATCAGCGCCGCGAAGGTGGCGCCGCCGCCCACGCCGGCCACGCCGACCGAACCGACCGCGACGATGGCGATCAGCGGCAGGATGAAGGACATGGTCCACGGGTCGATGCCGACCGTCGGCGCGATCATTACCGCCAGCATGGCCGGATAGATGCCCGCGCAGCCGTTCTGGCCGATGGTCGAACCGAACGAGGCGGCGAAGTTGGCGATGCCTTCCGGCGTGCCCAGGCGCGCGGTCTGGGTCTGCACGCTCATCGGGATCGAGCCCGCGCTGGTGCGCGACGTGAAGGCGAAGGCCAGCACGGGGACGATCTTCTTGACGAAGCGCACCGGGTTCAGACCCACCGCGGAGATCAGGAGCAGGTGGACGCCGAACATCAGGATGATGGCGCTGTACGACGCCGCCACGAAGCTGATCAGGTTGACGATGTCGTCTGGCTTGGAGCCGGCCACGACCTTGGTCATCAACGCGAACACGCCGTACGGGGTCAGGCGCAACACCAGGGTCACCATGCGCATCACGATCACGTGCGCCACCTTGATGAAGCGGGCGAAGGAATCGAAGATGTCAGGCATCTTCTTGTGGATGCCGGTCGCGGCAAGGCCGATGAAGATGGAGAACACGACGACGGCGATGGTCGAGGTCTTGCGCGCGCCGGTCATGTCGAGGAAGGGGTTTTCCGGAATGAAGGACAGGACCATGCTCGGCAGCGAGAGTTCCTGGGCGGTGGCCAGCTTGCCCAGCATGTACTCGCCGCGCGCCACTTCGGCCGCGCTTGCCGTCAGCCCGATGGCCGTCAGTCCGAACAGCTTGGCCATCAGGATGCCGATGGCGGCCGCCACCATCGTGGTGGCAATCAGGATGCCGATCGTCAGCCCGCTGATCTTGCCGAGCGAGGACGCGTCCTTCAGCTTGAGGATGGCCGAGATGATCGACACCATGATCAACGGCATGATGATCATCTGCAGCAGCTTGACGTAGCCGCTGCCGACGATGTCGAGGTAGGCGTTGGTCTCCACGATCACCGGGGACGCGGTACCGTACAGCATCTGGAATGCGCCGCCCAGCAGTACGCCCAGGCCGAGGCCGGTAAACACGCGCTTGGTGAACGAGGCATGGCTGGCCTGCATGCGGTAAAGCAGGAAGCAGGCGGCGAGGGCGACGGACAGGTTGAGGATCAGTGGGAGGGTCATATGAGTTGGCGGGTGCTGGGAACGAGACCATCCGATGGAACGTGAGGCGGCGGCGATCGATGCAATAGTGATCGCATTCTAAAGCCATTCTTGCATTAGTGCACGATAGCCTTGCGGCCGATGTAGGGGCGTACGACGCATAAGCGCAGGGCGGACGAGGGCGCTAACGGGGAGCGCTCTTCCGCCGCTGATACCGCCGCTACTTTCGGTGCTTGTTCAGGAATTCCCAGATGGACGTGTTGGCATCGAGATCGCGGCTGGTTTTTCCAATCGGAAGACCGACATTGAAAGCATCGGCGCCGGCCCAGGTGTGGCCGCCATTCTTGATCGTGACAAGTGCCACGCTGACTGCGTTGCCGCTCTGTTCGGTCTTGGTGAACTCGGTACCGTCATCCTTGTCGCGGTCGACGCTCCGCTGGCTTATCGCCGCTCCGCCAAGCTCGTTGTGCTTCAACCAGTACTGGTAGGTTTCGTTGGCGGAGAGGTAGACGCCCGTCTTGCCGTCGAAAGCCACCACCTGGTCGCCAGTGCCGTGCATCAGCATCACCCCGACCTTCGCTTTATTGACGTGATTGGAGACCACTGGCTGGGGCATGGGCCCTCCGATTGAGGCGACCGCCGCAAACAACTGTGGCAACTCCGCGGCAACGCGCAGGCTGAAAAAGCCGCCGCGCGACAGGCCCGTTGCGTACACCCGCTGCTCGTCGACGCGATATTCCTGCCGGATTTTCTCCAGCATCGCCTCGGTGAAGCCAATATCGTCGGTGCCGTCTTTGTAATCCATGCCGAAGCCGATGTTCCAATCCTGCTTGATGCCTTGAGGGTCGCGGTGGACCCGCTGACCGGCCAGCCCTGCGCGGACTTCGGAGACAACGGTTTTGTGAACCTGCGCGTCGGTATGGACAAGGGCAGGCCAGAGTTCTATTTTCCGACCGTGGCGCCAACCGTGACGCGCAACCTGGTGATCGTTGGCGGCCTCGTCTGGGACAGGTTGGCCTCGGCGGGCTTGTACGACAGCTCATATGAATAGGTACTGCCAGTATATGTCCGCGTGGGAGCAAGATATGCTGCGCACCGGTGCGAAAACGCCGCAAAGTATGCGTTGCGCGGGCCGAACCGGCACTATTGTCTGACACTCGCTGCCTATAATGTTTTTTACTTTGACAAACATGAAAGGGTTCACATGAGCATCGTCTTCAGGCCGAAATACATTAGCTTCGACTGTTACGGTACCTTGATCTACTTCCAGATGTCGCCAGTGGCGCGCCAACTATTCGCCGACCGCATTGCGGCAGAGGACATGGACGCGTTCTGCAACGACTTCTCGGCCTATCGCTTTGACGAAGTGCTGGGCGACTGGAAGCCCTACTACGAAGTGGTCTACAACGCCGTGCTGCGCACTGCGAACATGTGGAAAGTGCCGTTCCGCGAGTCGGACGTTAGCACGATCTACGAAGCTGTACCGACTTGGGGCCCGCATCCGGACACCGTCGCCGGCCTGGCCAAGATCGCCGATAAGATCCCGCTGGTGATCCTGTCCAACGCCATGGACCATCAGCTGGTGCACAATGTGCAGAAGCTCGAAGTGCCGTTCCATCGCGTATACACGGCGCAGCAGGCCAAGGCCTACAAGCCGCGTCGGCGCGCTTTCGAGTACATGATCGATCAGCTGGGTGCGAAGCCGGAAGACTTCCTGCACGTCTCGTCCAGCATGCGCTATGACCTGATGTCTGCGCACGACATCGGCATCAAGAACAAGGCCTTTGTGAATCGAGGCCATGAACCCGGCACGCCGTTCTACGGCTATTCCGAGATCAAGGACATCGGCGGCTTGGCAGGCCTGGTCGGCCTTTAAACACTGGCCCTGCAGTGGCTGCGCATGGCTTTACGGGTTGCGCAGCCGTTGTAGGCTACACCTCCCTATCAGCCGAAGGTGTGGCCCACCGAGAGTTAGCGGTCGCCGTTATGCAGCGCTGCATCTGTGCCGGGTGGCGGCGCGCGACGATTGTGTGGCTCCTGCGGGCCACCGTGACGACGCCGATGGCTCGTCAATCGGTCATGGTCCGCAGAGTGACGGAAAGCGCCGTGGCAATTAATGCGCTGAAGACCGATTCCAGCTCCGGGCCTAACACAATGTCAGCGCCGGTCAGCGCCATCGCACGCCAACGGCCAGGCCAATCCAGAGATGCAGCGGCAGGATAAACCGGCGCGCGACGCTGAGCCCCCCGGCCGAAACGCGGCCCCCCCCTGCATCAGTACGGACGAAAGAGCTTCTCGTAGAAGCCGCTGACGCGTCCTTTGATCGTTCACCGGCTGCGCACCTTTGTTCCGCGAGAACCAGTCGTGAATGCCATCAAAGGCGGCAGTGAAAGTACATCGGCCCCCGGTCATATCGGCGCTGATGCATTCTGAATGTACCACGGCTTTGTTTTCACCAGTAGGACTTCACTGCGTTAATATGTAGCTACGGGCTGCCCCAGGAAATCATCACGCCGAACTGTCGCAGCAGAACGGCGTAGTGGAACGCGTGATCAATCGGCGGCTGGATTTAGTTTTACAACCACGAGCGCTCGCACCAGGCGCTTAGATCTGTAAGACAAGGGAATCACAGCGGATCAGTGAAGCAGGTCTTGAAGTCTGTAATAGGCGCCGACAAACGGCAGGAACCAGGGATTCCCCGAATATGCCGGGATGGCGGGCCATTCGAAATCTTGCAACGGATTGCATGCTTGATTGCCCCCCATGATCTCAGCCATCATCTTGCCCATATAGGTTGCCATCTGTGTGCCATGGCCGCTGTAGCCCATCGAGTAGTACAGTCCGTCATGTTCGCCGGCGCGCGGTAAACGGTCTATTGTCATGTCGAGCATACCACCCCAGCAATAATCAATAGCGACGTCGGCCAGATCGGGGAAAACCTCATACAGGGATCGTTTCAGGACCTCTCCGCTCTTCTGATCCGATTCGGCATTTGAGGCTGCAAAGCGCGCGCGACCGCCAAACAGCAATCGGTTGTCGGGAAGAATCCTAAAGAAGTGAACGAAATTCTTGGTATCAGTAGCGTTGCGTCGGGTAGGTAAAATTCTGTCCAGCACCTCAACGCTCAGGGGCTCAGTCGCTATGATAAAAGCACCGATGGGAATAATACGCTTGCGATACCGTTGCAGAGGTCCAACCGCTGAGGTTCCTGTCGCAATCAATACCTGTTGGCCCTGAACGGCACCCCTTGGCGTTGAGAGGCGATGTTCATATCCGGCGAGCCGCTTGATCTCATGAACAGGGGCATTTTCGTAAATCCTCACGCCCCGTCGCACGCAAGCATCGGCAAGGCCTTGGACGTACTTGCCCATGTGCATTCCGGCACTCCTAGGGAAAACCAAACCGCCGTGGTATCGATCCGACCCTATTTCCGAACGCAGGTCGCTCTGGCTAACCATATAGCTGTCTGGGTCGACATCACTCGCCATCAGCTCCTGCGATCTCGCCAGTTTTTCATAATGCTCAGGCTTGGCCGCCAATTTCAGCTTCCCAGTGCGCTTGAAATCACACTCGATCCGTTCCTCGGCAATGATTGCCTCGACAGTGTCCACCGCCGCATTGAAACTTTGATACAGCGTCCTTGCCCTGTCGCGCCCAAGCTTTTGGGTCATGCCGTAATAGTCCTGCGCAAAACCGTTGTTGCACATTCCTCCGTTGCGGCCTGAAGCACAGCCGCCGACTCTACCCGCCTCCAGCAATGTGACGCGTGCGCCTTTCTTCGCCAAGGCCAGCGCGGCGGACAAGCCGGTGAAGCCGCCGCCAATAACCACGACATCGGATTCGCCTTCGACATAGCCTTGTTCGGCGCCCGAAAAGGCCGGGGCTGTGTCGAGCCAGTAAGGAGTAAGTTTCATTCGTTTGTTCCTCGTTTTGGGCACAGTAAACATTAATGATCAGGATTTTTTTAAAGGTATTTCAGCCACCAAATGTCACGACGTCGACGCTTAACGTCGGCAAACCACTTGGTTGGGAAATAAAGGAAAAAAGTCAACGCCACCCACCAGACCCACGCCCAGCCAATCCAGTCGAATCCGAAATACTTCCCATGGTTAGGTCCCCAGATCAGCATGGCAGCGTTATACAAGATGCGAAGAACATAGATATGCAGCAAGTAATAGAACATCGGCGCACCACCCAAAAAAGCCAGCCGCCGCACATTCAGCCTGGAGTCGTAACGCTCCAACAGTGCGAGCAGGATCATGCCCACGCCTAAGCTGGGCAGGAGAAAAAGAAGGGATGGTGGATACTTTGTCAACGCCATGAAACTCATCACATTACGAATCAGGTCGCCAGTCTCAATCCAGGGCTTATCGCCATAAACATTCATGAATCGCAGCAGGAAGAAACCGACAATCATGCTTAGTCCAAGATTTATGAGGCGGCGTTGGCGAACGGATGGGTCGTTGCCATCGGCAAACCAAGGTCCCATCGTATATCCGAGCAGGATGACGCCGATCCAGGGCAAAATGGGATAGGTCGTCTTTGCGACAAACCCGGCACCCAGGCTGATGACATCCCGCTGGTGAAGCATGGTCCACAGCGTATAAAAGGCGTCACCTGCTTGCAAGTGGATACCATCCAGAAGGTTGTGTCCACCAACGATGATCAGACCAGCGACGATTTGAGCGGTCCTGGGCATATGTAGCAAGGCAGCCAGGATGATCATGCAGGCGCCGATTGCCCAGATAACTTGTAGCCAGAAGACATTCGGAGGAAAGCTCGTCGACCAGGCGAGACTGCACACGCTGACGTCGAGGACCATGAGAAAAGCTCCGCGCTTGATCAGGAAGATCGACGTTTCGCGTTTACTATGAGATTGCCCATACAGCCAAGCCGACAGGCCGGTCAAAAGAACAAATACGGGAGCGCAAATCTGGCTCGTCAAGCGGGTAAAAAACATCGCTGGATCAACAAGCAACGGATTCATCGGGTCAGTGACCTGAAGGTGAAGGAACCAGTTTTCCCGGACGTGATCCAACAGCATGATCACCATTACTAAACCGCGTAAGGCATCGATTGCCAGGAGGCGCGTTTTGGTTTTCGCAGCTGCGAGGGGCGCTGTCTCGATCTTGCCCATCCGCTGGCCCGCTCTTTCCACTGTGTAGCTGCTTAATTGTTCGTTCATTACATCCTCCCGTTTGTGAGATTCGCCCTGCTGTGGCGCCGGCTTTCCATGCAGCAGCGGCCGGGGCGCATCGTGTTGATTCAATTTTCCAACCAGACGTACTCGGCGGCCGTGTATCCCATGAACCCACCTAGCGGATTAGGCTCTATGCCTTTGACCTTGCTGATGACGCCTTCCAGATTGGTGATGAACACTGGAATGCCGATGCTGCATTTTTCATGCACTAGCACCTGCATGTCGGCATACAACTGCTTACGCTTGGCGATTTCGGTCTCAGCCCGTGCCGCGATTAGCAATTGATCGAATTGCTCGTTCTTCCAGCCCGATTCGTTCCATGCGGAATTCGACTTGAAGAACTGGGTGAAATGAATGTCGGCGCTGGGGCGCTGATTGACGTTGCCGAAGCCCATCGGCGATTTCATCCAATGATTCGCCCAGTAACCGTCCGCCGAGACCCGCTTCACGCGGAGTTTCAGGCCGGCCTTATAGGCCGACTGCTGGATCAGCATGGACATCTCCACCGAACCGGCGGCAGCCACAGAGCACACCACCGGCAAGGTCAGGTCCAGCGCACCGGCCTTCTTCAGATGAAAGCGCGCTCGCTCCGGATCGTAGGGACGCTGCGGCAGACCTGCGAAATAGTAAGGGTGATTGGGCGCAAGCGGTTGATCGTTCCCGATCACCGCGTAGCCGCGAAAGACGGCGCGCTTGATCTGTTCGCGGTCGATCAGATACTTCATTCCGAGCGTGAAATCGGGATTTCGGCCTATCCCCATGGTTTGCCTGATCACCAGGTCGGTGTACATACCGGATGGGCTTTCCAGCACGGTAAAGCCCGGCTCCAGCCGTATCCGCTTGACGGAGCGCGGATTGACGTCATTGATCCAGTGGACGTCGCCCGATAGCAGGGCGTTGACACGCGCCGGTTCGTCTGGAATGCCGAACAGCTCCACCTCGTCCAAATGGGGCAAGCCGGGTTTCCAGTAGTTGGGGTTTCGCACGCCGATGGTGCGCACGCCGGGATTGAACTCCTTGCAGCGAAAAGCTCCGGTGCCGTTGGCGGTGTTGAACGTCGTCGTGCCATCCTTGATGATCAGGAACTGCACCGTGGACAGGATCACCGGCAAATCGGCATTCGGGCCGGTCAGTTTGATCTGTACTTCGGCGGGGCCGCTCACTCTTATCGATTCGAACTGATCTGCGAGGGAGGCGGCCTTCGAAGCCACCGCTGGATTCTTGTTGCGCATCAATGAATACACCACGTCGGCCGGGGTCAGTGGACTGCCGTCGTGAAAAAGAACGCCCCTGCGCAGTTTGATAATCCACAGCTTGGCGTCGCGGGTATTGATTTCTTCCGCCAGCACCATTTCCGGTACCATTTTGCCATTGAGCTTGGTCAGGCCGTTATAAAACATGTTGACCCGGACGTAATCGATCGATTGTATGGCTTTCGCCGGATCGAGGGTATCTGCGGTCGAGGTGGTTTGTGTAGCGATCTTGATCTTGCCGCCGCGCCTTGGCGTCTGCGCATAGGCATTCCCGGCTAGCGGTAACGTGCTTCCTGCGGTGCCGAACATTACGCCGCCAGCCAAAACAGCGCGCATCACATCGCGCCGCGTAAAACCGGTGTTTGCACTTCCCGGTGACTCCCCTGCGCTCGATCGACTGTTCGCTTCGTCCTGCCCGAATTTACCCGTTGTCATGAAAGCCGTCCCAAAAATCCAACAGTTGAAGTGAAAGATGCCAAGATCTCAGTTCTGCCCTAGCCCTTGGCCTGACCCACAATCGCGAACTGCGTTAGCGGACTGTCTGCGACAGGTGCTTGACCGCGCAGCATGCTGGTAAGGCGTCCCACCTGCTTCAATCCGCAGCTATCCAACCATTCGGAAAGCCCTGACGTGTGAGGCACATCCAACCGCATGAACTGGTCAGTTTTTTGGCTTAAGCCGTACGAGATAAGCCTCTTTGCACATTCCACATCAGTAGCAATAACCGGTCCAATGCAAAAACCCAAGCCGAATTGCCGGACGATGGTAAACCCGGCAATCTTCCCGTCGCGTTCAAGGACAATCCCTTCACCGTCGGCAAATAATGACGCATATAGCGCATTGCGCTCAAGTCCTGTTACGGCGCGGTCGATTTCGATTAGCCGGTTTCTGTCATCAAGTCGCATAGGCCGAAGTCTGTCGCTCCCGGCGGTCTGGAACGTTTCCGCCGCAAAACCGGAACCCTGGTGCTGGTGAATAAATCCGCATGCGGTGAATCCCAGTTTTTCATAAAGCGGGCGTCCGTCTTCCGTTGCTCGAAGGTTCACCGAGCGTTCACCCGCGGCATCCAGCACGGCCCTCATCAGATTGCGGCCGATGCCCAGTCCCTGAAAATTGTCGGCAACGATGACCATGCCGAGACTCGCCGCTGTTTGCCCATAAGCCCAAAACATGATGGTTCCGATGACCGCATTGTCACGTTCGGCCACATAGCCCAGGCCCAACTGCAATAGTGCGGCCCAGTCTTCCCTCCTGTGGGGCCAGCGCAGGGCTGCCGACAACGCGTATCCCTGGTCGAGATCGGCCGTCGTCATGGGCCGGACATGTATCATGCTGGCTATCGCTGTGCTCATCACTTTTCCTCACATTCATCTTTCTGCGTGCACCGCCAGGCAGGCGGACGTTCGTAACTTGTTGACGCGGGAGCGTCTGGCAGTTCGTGCGAGGCCTCAGAGGCCCGGGTTGCGCCTATTCATCGAAGGCGATGAGCGTGCTCTTGTGACGCAGGTTGGCTTCCACGGCCTGGCGTCCCAGATCCTTACCAATACCGGAATTGTTGAAGCCGCCGGTCGGAATAATAAAATCGGCGGACCGGCCATATCTGTTCACCCAAATAGTGCCGGCCTGAATGCGTCGGCGTGCACGCAAGGCGCGGTTGATATCGCCGGTAAAGACACCGGCGGCAAGCCCATATTTGTGATCCGTAAGCTTCAGGCCCTCCTCTTCGTCGTCGAAGCTTTGCACCGTCAGAACCGGCCCAAAGATTTCCTCACGAACAGCCTCGGATTCAGACCTAACGTCCGACAAAATCGTAGGCTGGTAGTAGGCTCCATCATCAACCGTGCTCAGGTGCCCGCCCCCGATGAGGACGCTGGCGCCGCCTGCGATGGCGCGTTTTACGATTCCATCGATACGTTCCATTTGCGGATGAGAGATCACGGGCGAATAGGTCGTGCTGGTTGCCCAGGTTGGGCCCGGGCGAATAGCTTTGGTTAGAGTAATGATGCGATCGAGCAGCGGAGCCTGGATGCTGCGCTGAACGACCAGACGGGAACCGGCGACACACACCTGACCGGCGTTGTTCAAGATGGAAGCAGCGACTGCTCGCGCGACCCTGTCAAGATCCGGTACGTCGGAAAACACAAGTTGGGGGCTTTTGCCGCCAAGCTCCAGCGTGACAGGCTTGATTCCGCTTTGGGCGCTGGCGATCATGATCGCCTCGCCCGTACGGGTAGATCCGGTAAACGAGATTTTTCCAACCATAGGATGCCGGCAAAGAATGTCGCCTGTCACGGCTCCGGTGCCCTGTACGATATTGAAGATGCCCTTGGGAATACCCGCTTCGATCGCCAATTCCGCCAGAGCCAACGCGCTGAACGGGGTCATCTCCGACGGTTTGAGTACGACGGCGTTGCCAGCGGCGAGGGCCGGCGCAATTTTGGTAATGGCCTGGGTGATCGGGAAATTCCACGGCGCAATTGTCGCCACGACGCCGTAAGGCTCGGACGTCACCATCCCCAGATGATCCGCGCGAGTGGCGGCCACTTCGCCGCCAAGCTTATCGGCGAATTCGGCGAAAAAGCGGATGCAGTCGGCCGCGTAGGGATATCGATTTCAATGGCGTCCTTGACAGGACGAGTCGAGGTGACGGCCTCCAATTGGCCGAGAGCTATCTTGTTGGCCTCGATCAAATCGGCCCA
>NZ_QYUP01000180.1 GCF_003590855.1 Massilia cavernae | reverse complement strand
CGATCGCCGCCAACGTACTGGCCCGCCAGTTCATCCGGCCGCGCCAAATAAGGCCTACGTCTCCGACATCACCTACGTCCGGATCGGAGCCGGCTGGCTATACCTGGCGGTGGTGATCGACCTGTTCTCGCGCAAGGTGGTCGGTTGGGCCATGGCACCGAGCATGCCAGCCAAGCTGGTTTGCGATGCTCTGCACATGGCGGTTCAACAGCGGCGGCCTGGCGAAGGATTGATCGTTCATTCAGACCGCGGCAGCCAGTACGCCAGTGCTCAATACCAGGCGAAACTGGCCAGCCACGGCTTCATCTGCAGCATGAGCCGCAAAGGGAACTGCTGGGACAACGCCGTCGCCGAACGCTTCTTCCTGAACCTCAAAATGGAACGCGTGTGGCAGCGAGATTACACCAACCACGCTGAGGCCAAGATCGATATCGCCGCCTACATCGTCGGCTTCTACAACAGCGAACGCCTGCACTCAGTTCTGGGCAATCTGTCGCCCTCCGTCTACGAACGGAACATGGCAGCAAAAAAACCTATCGTTGGGTCCGAATTTACTTGACCACCACAGACCTTTGAAGTTACCGGTTGGTGTATTAGACGCATAGGTTGAACGACAACGGGATCGCCCTCGATTTCCCGGGAAATGAGGTTTTCTCATTTCCTGAAAATCTCCTTGCTCCGAAGCCGTGGCTTTGCTTGAAGCAGCATGAGCTGGCGGGGGATCACAAAGTCTTTGCGTCAATTATTTTGCATAGCTGGACTAAGTCTTGACACTATACCGCGCATTTTGCGGTCGTTAGACCATATCGGCCGTTGCGTTAGCGCCTCCATATCCGTCAGCTGGCTGGCGAAGTTTCGCGCAGATTTGGTTCGTGCGGGAAGTGGCAAATTTGCTTCAGAAGCGGTGGCATTAGCGCGCTTACCTAAAAGTTCGTGCTCTTCCTAGTCGGGCTTTGCCTTTGATAGCCGCCCGGATAGGCGGCTATCGAGTGTAGTTTTAGGTAAAAAAATGGTTACCTAAAACACTGGACACCTTGTCCGTTTTACCTAAACATCAGGTCAAAATGACGGTGTTGACCGGCTTACCTAATACTTCGGTCCAATTGCGTTTATCCACTTACCCATCCTGCAACCGCGTGAATTACGGCTAGAATGCAGCAAGCCAACTCGGCGGAGAGGCCGCATCAAGTTATCCAGGAACACCAGCTCGACCATGTCCTCGGTATAGCGGTCGATACGCTCGATGGCTTCGAGGATATGCGCCAAGTAGTCGGCCAGGCGCTGCTTAGACGGTGACGGTGACGGGCAAGATACAGGAGTTCATCTTGCGTCAGCAGGTAGCCTGCGACTCGGGGGCTGGCAATGCAGTCTTAGCGCTCGGGGCCGGCCGCGCGCGACGATTGCATGAAGGCCGTGCTATGCTTGCGCCGGATACGATCCGACCGCCACGCGTGCCGCGGCCAGGTCCCACGCCGCTTGCCCTACCGTTTTGAAAACGGGCACCGCAGCCGGTCGGGCAACGCTGCCGGAAAGGACTTCGGATAATTCGGTCACGCGCGTCCAGTCGATGCCGGCCTGGATCAAGTCACCTGCCTCGTGCCATGCGCCCTCTAGGTCGTCGACGACGATCCGGCGGCTGTGCAGGAGTTCGGCTGGGAATTCGGCCATGTCGGGCTTGAATGCGCCGACGCCGATCGCCAAGGTGAGCGGCGCGAGCGAGACGGGGATGACAGGGGTGGTCGACGTGGTCAATGCAATTACCACGTCCGTTACGGGATGCGCCGTCTGAAGCGAGGCCGCGTCAACCGGCTTGGCCACGACGTCGGCGTGGTGGGCCCGCAGCGCATCGCAGAACGTCTGCGTGGGAGCCATGTCGAGCCCGGCGATCCAGAATTCCGATACGCCGAAATACTCGGCAAGCGCGTCGGCATGCGCGGCCGCTTGCGCGCCTGTGCCAATAATCAAGACCGACGACGGCTTTTTCGGCGCCAAGGTCTCGATGCCGAGCAAGGTCATCGCCGCGGTGCGGCGCGCCGTCACCGTCGGACCGTCCAGCATTGCCAGTCTCCGGCCCGTTGCCGTGTCAAAGACGATGACCTCGCCTTGAATCGCAGGCAGGCGATGCTGTGCATTGTTGGCATGCACGGTAATCAGTTTGGTGACGCTAATGTCGTTGGCGATCGCCGGCATGCTGAGTAACACGCTGGTGCTGTCGATGGTGACCACCTGCCGCTCGGGAGCCTTGATTTGCTTGCCCGCCAGCTCGCGCGCGGCTTGGGCGACCGCCGGCACAAGCTTGGAGTAGGGCAGGGCCGCCGCCGTTTGAATCGGGTTGAAAATGTGCATATGACGCCTTTAACGTAAAAAGAAACCGGTGGGGAATGGATCGGAGTCTTCCAGCACCCATTGATTGGTTCCCATGATATGGGCGGTGCCGGTCACCTCGGTGAGGGCGGCGTCGAGGTCGCCGACCTTGACGGAATCGGTGACGCGGACCTCGAAACTGCTTCCCACTATGCTGCCGTTGATTAATGGCTGCCCGATGGCCAGTTTGCCGCGTAAAAACAACTGGGCCGCACGCCCGGACGTGCCGGTGCCGGTGGGCGAGCGGTCCACCTCGCGGTCGGCAAAGATACAGACGTTGGACTGGTCGACACCCGCGCGGTTGGGCGCGCCGTCGATGATGGTGCCATATAGCTGGTTTAGGCCCGGCTCGAGCGGATGGCGGATACGCACATTCTCTTTCACTGCCGCCTTGGTTTCGGCGCCCAGTTGTATCAGCGAGCGGACCTGTTCCGGCGCGATCATCAGTTTCGCCTGGCCCGCGTTGACGTAGTAATAAAAGGCCCCGCCGAACACGATATCGCCAACGATTTTGCCGAACGAAGGCGTGTCGACTTCCAGATCGCGCATGTAGATGAACGAAGGAACGTTCTTGAACGTCACCTTGCCTGCGCGCTTGCCGTCCCACTCCACATGCGCTTCGATAAAGCCGGCGGGGGCATCGAAGCCGATCCGCGTCGTCGGGACGGTGCGTTCGACATACCCCATCTCCACCAGGACCTTGCCGAGCGCGATAATGCCGTGGCCACACATATCGCTGTAGCCTTCGTTGTGTATGAAGATGACGCCGAAGTCGGCATCGGGCGTGGTCGGTGGCAAAAGATAGGCGCCGTACATGTCGGCGTGCCCGCGCGGCTCGTTCATCAGGAACTGCCGCAAATCGTCGCGATTCGCCTTGAGCCAGGCGCGTTTGTCGAGGATCGTGTTGCCGGGAACCGGCGGCATGCCGGAGACCATGATGCGCAATGGCTCGCCGCCGGTATGCGCGTCAATGGTCTGTATCGTGCGGACATAGCTGAGCATGCTGTTTCCTCTTTATTTAAGGTGAGTGAATGCGGTGAAGGCTGGTCCGGCCTCATTCCAGCCGGGCGGAGGCGACGTGCAGACAGTCCCCGCTGCGTATGCGCTCGAACAATTCCGGCGGCGCCACGACGATGGGGCAGTGTTTCCCGTAGGACTTTCCCGGCCATGTTCTCGCCATGATTCGGATGAGAGTGGTCGATAATTTCGCCCGTCGACGAATCGAGTCCAAAAACTCAGCGGCTCTGCCAGCTTAATCGCCTGACCTGAGGCCATATCGTTATTCTCAACTCAGCCGTGCCCCTCTCGCAGCGACTGTAATGCAATGGCAACATCCATGACGCGCTGAAATCCTTGCCAGATTGTCTTGACGCCTGGTTCCCCATCGCTCTTTCGAGAGAGTTGTGTATAACGATATGACCCCAAGTCCATACAACGCTGGCGATCGCAAGGCAATGGCCGAGCATGGCTTGCCGGCAGCCCCACGCTGCCGGCTAAGCCGGTGGACCGCGCCAGGGTCCGCGCATTGGTCCAAGCCGATGTGCGACTGGACCAATCAGGGACACAAAGGTCATGGCAGCTCGGTGGCGGGATAAGGGGGCCGCCCACCGTCCGCGATGAAGCTGTCGATGCGCGCTTCCAGCACCGGCAGCGGCACCGATCCCAGCTGCAGCACGGTGTCGTGGAAGGCGCGGATGCTGAACTTGGGCCCCAGTGCCGCTTCCGCCTTGTGGCGCGCTGCGATGATCGCCATCTCGCCCAGGTAGTAGGACAGCGCCTGCCCCGGCCAAGCGATGTAGCGGTCAACCTCGGTTTCGATCTCGTGCGCCGACAGTGCCGTGTTCTCGTGCAGGTAGGCCTGAGCCTGCGCACGCGTCCAGTTCTTGGAATGGATGCCGGTGTCGACCACCAGCCGCGCCGCGCGCCAGGCCTGGTAGCTCAGCATGCCGAAGACTTCATACGGCGTTTCGTAGATCCCCATCTCGCTA
>NZ_QYUP01000179.1 GCF_003590855.1 Massilia cavernae | reverse complement strand
GCTCATGAACAGGCTTTCGGTCAGCTCGATCTCGAGGCATTCGGGGCTGATGCCGGTTTCGGCCAGCACCCTGGCGATGTCGCCCAGCAGGTCGGGCGAGCCGAACTGGCGCGCCGACAGGTTGACCGCCACCCGCAGCTTGCCGAGGCCGGCGTCCTGCCACGCGCGGTTCTGGGCGCAGGCGGTGCGCATCACCCAGGCGCCAATCGGGACGATCAGGCCGGTGTCCTCGGCCACGCCGATGAAGCGGCCGGGCGCCACCATGCCCAGCTCCGGGTGCTTCCAGCGGATCAGCGCCTCCATGCCCACCACCTTGCCGCTGGCGATATCGACCTGCGGCTGGTAGTGCAGCACGAACTCGTCGCGCTCGAGCGCCTTGCGCAGCCAGCCTTCGATGCGCATGCGTTCCTGCGCTTCCTCGTTCATGGCCGGAGTGTAGAACTGGAAGTTGTTGCGGCCCAGTTTCTTGGCGCTGTACATGGCGATGTCGGCGTGTTCGATCAGGCTGTCGGCGGGCGTGTCCGGCGCCGGATACACCGCCACGCCGATGCTGCAGGTGACCGAGTGCTCGCGCGCGCCCAGCCACACCGGCTGCGCCACTGCGTCCATCAGGCCTTGCACCAGCGCCGGCAGCAGCGGGGCGCCAGGATGGGCCGACACGATCGCCACGAATTCGTCGCTGGACAGGCGCGCCACCGTGTCGCTGTCGGACAGGGCCGAGCGCAGGCGCGCGGCCACCGTCATCAGCAGCATGTCGCCGGCGCGGTGGCCCATGCTGTCGTTCACATACTTGAAGCGGTCGAGGTCGATCAGCATCACCCACAGCGGGCCGCCGCCCCGGTCGGATGCGACTATGGCCTGCGCCAGGCTGTCCTGCAGCAGGCTGCGGCCGGGCAGGCCGGTCAGCACGTCGTGCTGGGCGATATGATGGATGCGCTGCTCGCGCGCCGAGCGCTCGACGGCATCGGCGGCGATGCTGTCGTTGGCCAGCGCCAGTTCGGCGCTGCGCTGGTCGAGCATGCGCTGCAGGCGCGCGGCACGCGACGACAGCGAGTGCGCGCCGGCCGCTGCCGCCAGCGTCAGCGCGAGGCCGCCAAAGCCGATGCCGGCGCCCAGGCTGCCATCGCCAACGCGCGACACGGCGCCGTACAGTGCGCCGGTGGCGGCAAGGCCGCAGCCCAGGGTGGCGGCCGCCGCGGCAGAGAGCGAGAATGGCAGGCGACGACGGGGCAAGTCCAGTTTCCTAAAATGGGATGGGGCGCAGCGCACCCCCGGTTATCGAAGCCCCGACAGTGTGTCATACAAATTGCTCCAGCCGCAACTTTAATTGCACGCTGTTCACATTCGACCTGCCAGCCAGCCCACCACCGCGCGCACCAGCAGGCGGTTCAGCCAGCCGGCGCCGAGCCCCAGGCGGCGCTCCACCAGCCGTTGCACGCGCAGCGCGCGCGGAGCGTGCCCATGCCGGGGCGCCTTGACGGCGAACAGGATGCGGTTGTTGCCGGCCGCGCCGCCGAACCAGCATACGCGCCCGTCGAACACCAGCCGCAGCCGCTCCAGCATGCGCGGGTAGGCCGGGTCGTAGCTGAAGATGTTCGCCACCAGCACGCCGCCGTCAACCAGCGCGCGGCGGCAGTCGCCGTAGAAGCGTTCACTGCCCAGCGCCGGCGGCAGGCCGGCGTCGTCGAAACCGTCCACCACCAGCACGTCGACGCTGGCGCGCACCGACTGCAGCCAGGCGGTGGCGTCGGCGTGGACCACGGTGAAGCGGGCGTCGTCGGGCGGCACGCAGAACTGGCCGCGCAGGGCGATCACGTCGGCGCGCAGTTCGACCACGGTGATGCGCGCCTGCGGGAAGTGGCGGTAGCAGAACTTGGCCAGCGAGCCGCCGCCCAGGCCCACCATCAGGATGTGGCGCGGATTGGGAACGAACAGCGCGAAGCACATGATGGCGCGGGTGTAGGCCAGCACCAGCGCGTCGGGAGCGTCCACCCGCATTTCGCTCTGCACGTCGCCCGGCATGAATTCGAGCGTGCGGCGGCCGTTGCGGGTCGCGACCAGGGGCGCGCGCGGCGCCGTTTCGTTCGAAGGGAGCATGGCCGATTGCTATCTTGTTCACAGGCATGAGTTTCTGATAAGCTGGACGGGCAGCCATCCGGAGACACCATGTTCTTAGATCATCCTACCATTACCGCGACCAACAGCATGACCGAGCCGGACCGCATCGAGCGGCTGACCCGGATCTACGGCTACGCGATGGCGCTGGCGGACGCGGCCGGCAACAGCCGCTTCGTCGAAAAATTCACCCAGCTGCACGACCACAAGGGCACCCTGATCGTGTTCTGGGTCGACGCCCCGGACGAGGCCGAGCGCGGCTACTTCGTCAAGGCCTGGGCCAGCAAGGCCGGCGACGGCAGCACCAACGTCGAACACGAAGTCTGACCCAGACCGGCCCGATGGATATCACCACGATGGTTTTCGTGCTCGCGCTGGGCAACCTGGCGCTGTGCGCGGCACTGTTCTTCTTCGAATTCGGCAGCGCGCGCTCGCCGGCGCTGTCGACCTGGGCCATCGCGCGCCAGTGCCAGGCGGCCGGCTGGCTGCTGCTGTACTTCCGCGGCACCGGCGTCGCGCCCGACCTGGTCTCGATCCCGCTCGGCTACACCCTGCTGTTCACCGGCGTCGCGCTGGAAGCGGGCAGCCTGTGGGAAGCTGCCGGGCGCGCGCGCTGGCGCCGCTTCATCTACCCCGCGCTGGGCGTGGCGGTGGCGGCCTTCCTGGCCTGCTACTTCATCGACCAGCTGGGCCTGCGCGTGGTGGCCAGCTCGCTGATCCTCGGCGGCTTCTACATGGCCGGCGCGGTGGCGCTGGCGCTGGGCTGGAAGGGCGGCAGCATGCTGCGCCGATTCATGGTGGTCGCGCTGGCGATGCTGTCGCTGCTGGTGGCCGCGCGCGGCATCCTGGTGCTATCGATGCCGGGCGGCTGGGGATGGCTCAGCAACTCGCTGGTGCAGGCGCTGTCGTCGGGCGCCTTCGTGCTGCTGATGCTGCTGACCGCCTTCGGCTACCTGCTGCTGGCGCGCGAGCAGCTGCAGCGGGAAATCGAACGTATGGAAGTGGTCGACACGCTGACCGATGCGCCCAACCGGCGCGGTTTCTTCAACCTGCTGGCGCCGTGGATGGCGCTGGCGCGCCGTCCCGGCCTGCCGACCGCGGTGGTGCTGCTCGACCTCGACCAGTTCAAACGCATCAACGACAGCTACGGCCATCCGGCCGGCGACGCGGTGGTGCGGGCGATGGTCGACACCTGCAAGCGCCAGCTGCGCGACAGCGACATCCTGGGCCGCATGGCGGGCGTCGAATTTGCACTTCTGTTGCCGCGCACCGACCTGCTCGACGCGCTGCTGGTGGCCGAACGCATCCGCCGGGCGATCGAAGCGGCGCCGGTGAAAACCGAGCGCGCGCTGGTCAAGATGACGGCCAGCTTCGGCGTCACCACCATCCGTCCCGAGGACACCACGGTGAGCCTGTTCAAGCGCGCCGACGAGGCGCTGCGCGCGGCCAAGGCGGGCGGGCGCAACAAGGTAGTGCAGGCGGTCACGCCGGTCGCGCCCGAGGCGTGGGTCACGCCGGCGTCATAAGGGCGTCATATTGACTGGCTATCGTGATAGGATTTTCACGGCCAGGGTGCCTTCATGACAATAAGTGAGACAGAGGCTCGCATGTACGCTGCCGTAGATTTGGGTTCCAACAGTTTTCGTCTTTCTATCGGCAAGCATGATGGAGAGACCATCCGCGTGCTGAAAAGCGTGCGCGAGCCGATCCGGCTGGCCGCCGGGCTCGATGCCAACGGCGACCTCACCGTAGAGGCGAAGCAGGCGGCGCGGGCATGCCTGATGAACTTCCGCGTGGCGCTGGCGGCCTACCGCTTCGACGCGGTGCGCGTGGTGGCCACTTCCGCGATGCGCGTGGCGCGCAACGGCCAGGCCTTCCTGCCCGCGATGGAAGACGCCATCGGCTATCCGATCGAGATCATCTCCGGCGAGGAGGAGGGGCGCCTGATCTACATGGGCGTGGCCAGTTCGCTGGCGCAGCCGAAGGAGCGCCGGCTGGTGGTCGACATCGGCGGCGGCTCCACCGAGCTGATACTCGGGCGCGGGCTCGATATCGAGCGGGTCGAATCGTTCAGCGTGGGCACCGTCAAGCAAAGCCTGACCTTTTTCACGGGCGGGCGCATCGACGCCGGCTCGTTCGAACAGGCGATCCTGTCGGCGCGCAGCCATTTCGAGGACGCCGCGCCTCCCTATCATCCGCACAACTGGAAGCAGGCCTACGGCTCGTCCGGCACCGTCCGCACGCTGGCCGACGTCATTTCGCGCAACAACCTTGGCGACGGCCGGCTGACCCTGGCCGGGCTGGACGCGCTGAGGGAGCGCTTCATCGCCTGCGGCAACGTGTCCCGCATCGACATGCCGGGCCTGCGCGCCGACCGCGCCGGCACCATCATCGGCGGCCTGGCCATCCTGATCGGCGTGCTCGCCGAACTGGGCATCGACGAGCTGATCCCGGTCGAGGCAGGGTTGCGCATCGGCGTCATGTGGGACCTGTACCAGCGTTCGATCCACCATGACCGGCGCGATGAATCGGTGCGCATGCTGGCCGAGCGCTTCCACGTCGATCCCACCCGCGCCATCAGCGTGGCCGGGGCGGCGGCCGAGCTGTACGCGGAATTGAAACCGTCCGGCGACGGCTACGAGCGGCTGCTGTACTGGAGCGCGTGGATGCACGAAGTGGGCATGGCGGTGTCGCAGACCGGCTATCACAAGCACGCCGCCTACATGGTCGAAAATGCCGACCTGCCGGGCTTTACGGCGCGCGAGCAGAAAGCCATGAGCCTCCTGATCCTGGCCCAGAAGGGCAACCTGCGCAAGCTCGACAAGGCGGTGGAAGAAGACCTCGACTTTGCCAAGGCGGTGCTGGCGCTGCGCATGGCGATCCTGCTGATGCATGCCCGTATCGAGCTCAATCCCGGCGAGCTGCGCCTGCGCATGAAAAGCCGCATCGACATCGAGGCGGCGCGCGACCTGCTCGCGGCCCACCCGACCATCCGCTACTGGATCGAAAAGGAGCAGGAGTGGTGGGACGAGGTCGGGGTCGACCTCAACCTGCGCACGCTCTAGCGCCCGTCCTGGCGCGCGCCGCCGACGGCGCCGTTTGATTAATGATTCAGATCAATAGTTCGCTTCGGCGGGCTGAGCCGCCAACACCGCCAGCGCGTAAGCTGGTGGATGCCTGGATCGGCGGCCTGCGCGCGCGGCAATCCAGCTGCGCCCTTACGTAAAAGGGATAAATCGTATATATTGTTTAAATTATTAGGGATGGAGATCCAATGAGCAAAGCAGCCTCCGCGAAAACCAATGGACACTCGGTCGACGCTATCAAGGCGATTCCGCCAAAACCGCGCGTGCGCCCGGCGCCGAAGCCTGCCGTGAAGGGGGCGGCGAAGCCGCCCGCCAAACCGGCTGCGAAGGCGCCTGCCAAGGCGGTGGCGCGCACGGCGCCTGCCGCGAAGGCGCTGCCTCCGGCGGTGGAAGCCGCGCCGACGAGGGGCGCCAGCGCGCCGGCTGCGGCTACGGCATCGACGACGCCGGCCAAGGCGGTCAAGGCCAAGGCGGTCAAGACCAAGGCCAAGGTCAAGCCATCGGCCAAGGCTGGCGCCGCGGCGTCGGCCAAGCCTGCCGCCGCGAAAAAGAAAGCCGCTCCCAAGGCCGCCGCAAAGCCGGCGCCAAAGGCTGCGGCCAGGCCGGCGGACGCCGAACGCGAAAAGGCCAAGCCGAAGCTGGTGCGCGACAGCTTTACCATGCCGGAGGAAGAGTATGCGGTGCTGGCCCAGGTGAAGAAAGCGTGCCTGAAGGCCGGCTTCGAGATCAAGAAGAGTGAGTTGCTGCGGGTCGGCGTCGTCTTGATCAAACAGATCGATACGGCGACGCTGAAAGGCGTGCTCGCGAGCCTGCCCCAGCTGAAGACCGGGCGGCCGAAAAGCAGCTAGGCGGGGCGCGGTGCGGCGGTTTGCACGGCCGGGCTAGTGCATCGAGGCGTTGGACAGTTCCTTCAGTTCCTTGATGCTCAGCTCGGATTTTTCGTGCATGCGCAGCAAGATGGTGGCGCCAACCGCGAGTTTCCGGTGCCGGATCTTGCTGATGATCGGAGGCTGGACCTCCAGCACCCTGCACAGTTCCGCATCGTTCTTCAGGTGCATTTTTTCGATCAGCGTGTCGAGCAGCTTGTTCGGCACAAAACCCGAGGGCTCGAGCGCGCGCGCTCGATTCATCGCCTCGATCATTTCCTGTTTCCTTTGCCGTACGTTCATCGTACCCTCCAATCGTCCATTGGTGGTGCTTGTCGAGTGTCGTCCAACGTTTCCGATCGTAATTTTTTAACGGAAGTTAGCTGAAGATCGGATCAGAATAATGGTACTCCGCTAAGAATATATACGTGTCATTGTTGACAAATTAAACCTGAAATCCGCAAGGACTAGCGCACAACAGGCGCGGGGCCGAGGCCGGCGCGCGTAAGGATGAGTGTCTGGTCCGCCTTGGCTGCCGCGGCGTGGGAATGGGTGACCATGATGGCGCTGGCGCCGTTCGCGCGCACTTCGGCGCGCAGCAGGTCGAGGATGATTCCCGCGGTTTCGGGATCGAGGTTGCCGGTCGGTTCGTCGGCCAGCACCAGGGCGGGCTTGTGCACCAGCGCGCGCGCGATTGCCACGCGCTGCAGTTCGCCGCCGGACAGCTGGCGCGGGAAATCGGCGCCGCGGCCTCCAAGCCCGACCTTCTCCAGCATCGCGCCGGCGGCGCGCGCATCGAGGCCGTTGAGCAGCAGCGGCAACGCCACGTTCTGCTGCAAGGTCAGGTGGGGCAGCACGTGGAAGGCCTGGAACACGAAGCCCATGCGGCTGCGGCGCAAGCGCGTGGCCTCGTCGTCGCCGAGCGAGGAAATCGGCACGCCGTCGACCAGCACCTCGCCGGCGTCCGGCGTATCGAGTCCCGCGATCAAGTTGAGCAGGGTGGATTTGCCGACTCCGGATTCGCCCATGATGGCGACGAACTTGCCCGGCTCGAAGCGGTACGACAGCGACGACAGCACAGTGCGGCTGCCGTAGGCCTTGACGATGTCGCGCAGTTCCAGCATCGGTCAGCGGGTGAGGGCGCGGCGCAGCGCGTAGCTGGCCGCGTCGACCAGGCCGACCAGCAGCAGCATGGCGACGATGACGGTGGCGGCCTGCTGCATCTGGAACAGCGACAGGTGATACTTCAGCATCTGGCCAAGGCCGCCGGCGCCGACCACGCCCAGCACGGCGGCGGCGCGGATATTGTTCTCCCACCGGTACAGCGTATAGGACAGCATCTGCGGCAGCGCTTGCGGCAGGGTCGCGTACAGGAAGGCCGCCATCGGCGCGGCGCCGTTGGCGCGCAGCGCGCGTTCCGGCTGCGGCTCGGTGTTCTCCAGCAGGTCGGCGAACAGGCGCCCCAGCACGCCGACGGTGTGCATGGCCAGCGCCAGGGTACCGGCGAACGGACCCAGGCCGGCCGCCACCAGCAACAGCGAGGCCCATACCAGTTCGGGAATCGAGCGCAGCACGTTGAGCAGGCCGCGCGTCGGCCAGCGCAGCACGTTGCCGAAGCGCCCGCCGGCGGGCAGGGCCAATGCCAGGCCGCCGGCCACCGCCAGCAAGGTGCCGAGTGCGGACATCGACAGCGTCTCAAGCGTCGCGCCCAGGCACTTCAGCAAGAAGGGCTGCGTGGTGTCGGGCGGCGCGAAGCCGGCCAGGAATTCGGCGCTGCTGCGCACCGCGTCCTCGCTGAACAGCGCGGCCCATTCCAGCGGCAGCGAATAAAAGCTGGCCGCGGCCAGCGCAGCCAGCGCCGCCATCAGGAGCCAGGTGGAGTACGAGCGCGGCGGCGGCGCGGGCATCGCGCGCCTCATGCCAGCCTCGTTCGCAGCATCTTCGAGACCACGTCGGCACAGGCCACCAGCAGCACGAACACGATCAGCATGGTCGCCACTTCGCCGCCGGCCATCATCTTCATCGATTCGTCCATGCGCTGGCCAAGGCCGCCGGCGCCGACGAAGCCCATCACGGCGGAGCCGCGGATCGCGCATTCCCAGCGGTAGACGGTGTACGACACCAGCTCGGACGCCGACTCGGGAATCGCGCCGTACAGCAGCGCCGGAAGGCGCGCGCTGCCGCCGGCCAGCAGCGCATTGGTGGCGCCGGCGTCGCCCGATTCGAGGATCTCGGCGTACACCTTGCCCAGCATGCCGCAGTAGGTGAGCGCGATCGCCAGCACGCCGGCGGTGGGCCCGAGGCCGACCAGGCGCACGAACAGCAGCGCCCATACCAGTTCAGGCACGCTGCGCAGCAGGACCAGCAGCCAGCGCACCGCCTGGCGCAAGGCGCGCGCGCCAAAGCGCACGCGGCCGGTGCCCAGCCGCGAGATGGATAGCGATTCCGTGACGATCAGCGTGGCGGGGATAGCGCCCAGCAGTGCCAGCGACAGGCCGGCGGTGGCGATGGCCACGGTCTGCCAGGTTTCGCGCAGCACCATGCGCAGGAACTCTTCGCCATGCGCGGGCGTCAGAAAATCGGATGCGAAGCGCCACGCCGCGGCAAGGCTCTGCGGCTCGAACAGCGTCCACGGCTTGAATTCGGAATACACCAGCATTGGCCACAGCAGCACCGCGCAGGCGATCGCCGTGACGACGCGCGAGCGCCAGGCGGGATCGGGATGCAGGACGCTGGCGTGCGGCATGCGCGTCAGAAGCAGGCGCCGACGGCGATGCGGTCGGGGCTCTCGTGCGGCGCCGGTGGCGCGGCGTCGGTGCGCTCGTTGCGGTACAGCGCCGCGATCATGTCGTCGCCGACCTCGGCGCGCGGCAGGTCGAACACCACGCGGCCGTCGCGCAGCGCGACGATGCGCTTGAAATTGGCCAGCGCCATGTCGACCTGGTGCAGGCTGCACACCAGGGTCGCCTTGCGCGCCGCGGCTTCCTGCTGCAGCGTGGCCAGGGTCATCTGCGACAGCGCCGGGTCGAGCGCCGACAGCGGCTCGTCGACCAGGAAGGCGCGCGCATCGGACAGCAGCAGGCGCGCCAGCGCGCAGCGCTGGCGTTCGCCGCCGGACAGGCGGTCGACGCGCGAATATAGTTTGTCGCCCAGCCCGAAGCGTTCCAGCGCATCGAAGGCGGCGTCGGGATCGAGCGGCCGCACCAGCGACACCAGCGCCTGCCACAGGCTCCATCGCGGCAGGCGCGCGGCCAGCACCGCCGTCACCACCCGCTGGCGCGGCGGCAGCGGCGGCGCCTGCGGCGCCAGGAACAAGCGCGAGCGCAGGGCGTGGCGCGCGGCTTCGGGCAGCGTCCACGGATCCTGCCCGAACACCTCGAAGGCGCCGGTGAGGGGCCGGTGCGCGCAGGCCAGCGTGGACAGCAGCGTGGTCTTGCCGGCGCCCGAAGGCCCGATGACGGCCAGCTGCTCGCCCTCGGCCACGTCCAGGCTGATGGCGTGCAGCGCCACCGGCGCGCCGGGCGCCAGGTGCCTTACCGTCAGCTGGTCGAGCCTGAATGCGCTCATCGCGGCCCGCTTACTTCAGCAGGCCGGCATTGCGCGCGGCCGCTTCGATGCTGGTGTAGTTGGACGCGGTGGTCGGCACGAACTTCGTTGCGCGCTGCAGCGCCAGGATTTCCTTGCCTTCAGGAGTCGATGCGTCCAGCGCCAGGAAGGCGTCGGTGATCTTCTTCTTCAGGGCCGGGTTCATGTCGCTGCGGACGGTCCAGTTGTAATCGAAGTAGGTTGGGGTGGTGTAGAACACGCGCACCGCCGCCGGGTCGACCTTTTTCTCGGCGACCAGCTTTTCCCATACCGAGATGTTGAGCGCGCCCGCATCGACCTTGCCGCCTGCGACCGCGGCCACGGTGGCGTCATGCGCGCCCGAGAAGGCGATGCGCTTCATGTCGGTGTCGGGATTGATTTTTTCGGCCAGCAGGAAGGAGCGCGGCATCAGGTGACCCGAGGTGGACGACTCGGAACCGAAGCTGAAGGTCTTTCCCTTCAGGTCGGCCAGCTTGTTGATGTCCTTCGATGCGGTAACGAACACCGAACGGAACTTCTCGTCTTCGACGCGCTGCACCAGCGGGGTGACCTTGCCGCCGCTGCGGTGGTGCGCCTGCACGAAGGTGAAGCCGCCGAACCAGACCATGTCGATCTTGCGGTTGACCAGGCCTTCCACCGAGGCCGCGTAGTCGGTCACCGGGGTGAACACGACCTTCAGGCCGGTCGCCTTGGCCAGGTACTCGCCCAGCGGCTTGAACTTGCGCTGCAGTTCGGTCGGCGCCTCGTCGGGGATGGCCGATACGCGCAGTTCGCCAGGAACGACCTGGGCAGTGGCAGGGACCGAAGCGATGGCCAGGGCGGCGGCCAGGATCGAGAGGACGGTGCGGCGGTTTGAAATGAGGGACATGGGAGGCCTTATTGTTAGTTGGTGCGGGTCGGAAACCGGGGCCGGCGTCACGCTTGGCGCGCGGGAAAATTGGATATTCAGCTATGATAACAAAAACACCAAATCTTCCGCTGCCAATGATGGGAATCCCATGCAGACACCATGCACCGAAATGCGTTGTCCTGTTGCC